>JASUSO010000031.1 GCA_030446015.1 Methanobacteriota archaeon | reverse complement strand
GATTAACGCTAAGGGATCCATGGCCCTGTTTCTCCTTTGTCCAAATCTAGGTTGGATCCAGGGCCAATTCAATTTTACAGAACTTTCGTTACGCTACCCGAACCACTATTAAACCGTGTTATAACAAGAACTAGAAGGTGAAAATAGATCACTAATAATGAGCCTCGTTGGAAGAAAGTATTTTTCTCCAGGGTGCCTTGTATATAGGCCTATAAGATCCCGCATCCAGAGGTATTAACTCTAATTTCCTTACGACGGTAAGGGCTCAAAGAAATGGCCTTTTTCTAACACGTATAAACCCAAAAATCAAAAATGCGAGTGGCAGGATTCGAACCTGCGAACTCCTACGAGAATCGATCTTGAGTCGATCACCTTTGGCCGCTCGGTAACACTCGCGCCTGTACCTCTTGAACCTCAAAAGTAATGAGCTTGATGGCGGGGCGGCCCCGCCAGGCGAGGACCCCGATCCCGGCACGGCCCCCGGCCCCGCTACATGAAATCCGCGAGCCCGAGCTGCCGCTCCGGGGGCTCGCCGAAGGTCGACTCGATCTGCATGAAGAGCACCTCCACCCGCTGCTTCGTGTACTCCGATATCGCGTAGGTCTCACAGATGTTGCGCGACATCTCCAGGTACTTCTTCACCGAGCCCTCGTGGACGGTCGGGATGACGTTCCCCCCGCAGCGGGTGCACTTCCCCGCAAGCGGCATCCGCCGGTACTTCGCGTTGCACTTCATGCACCGGACCTTCTGCTTTGAGAAGGCATTCAGGTTCCCCTGGAGGTCGCGGATGAAGTGGGTGTTCAAGACCCGCTCGGCGACGTCGTCCTCGTCCACCGCCCGGATCCTTTTTGCGAGGTCGAGCTCCGCCTCGAGTTTCTCGAGCATCGACCCGAGCTTCGTGTAGGTGGACTCGAGCGGCCCAGCCGAGATGTTCGAGGTCTGGTGGGTGAAGGAGAACCCCTCGAACTGCGCCGGGGTCCCGAGCCGCCGCTCCACCCGGTCGACGTACTCGTCGAGGTCCTTTGGGTGGGTGTAGGTGAGGCAACCGTTGTAGACCTCGAGCGGGTAGTGGTCGCAGACGTCGACGTTGTGGCTCTCCTTGTCGACCTCCGCCGGGTCGATCCGGGTCGTCAGGACGAGCGGAGCGTCCATCGTCCCGCCCCGGGTCTCGGGGAGGTAGGCGCGGGAGAAGTTGATCAGCCCGTCGAGGAGGAGCATCACGCAGTCCTCGTCGCCGTCGCACTGCCCGCAGAAGATCCCGTTCGCGACGAGCGTGTGGTTGTCGGCGACCGTCAGGCAGTAGACCCGGTCATCGAGCGCCTGCACCGTCTCGCGGGCGACGACCTCGTCCGCCACGACGATCCCCCCCTCCTCCACCGGGACGCGGTCGCCGATCGCGACCTCGAGCGCCTTGATCTTGCGGAGATAATCCGTGTCCCAGACCAGCATCGCGTGGTCGGGCGTCACCGTGAGGACCTTCCCCCGCCGTGTCACGAACCGGACGAGGTGCGCCGGGGCGCGGTGGACGGAGACGGACGTCACCCTTTTCATGCTCACCTTCCCCTGGGGGTCGATGCTCCGGACGTAGAACGGCTGGCGGGGATCGGAGTAGAACGTCCCGACGTGGTCGATCCCCGGTTTCGAGATATCGAAGTTCTCCACCACGAACTGTCGGATCGGCATCGTCATCCACTGCCGGCCGTCGGAGACGGCGATCTCCGTATCGCCCGCAAAGCAGTTCCGCCGTTTCGCCGCGTGGAAGAACGGGTGGCCGTAACCGACCGGCGCCTTCGAGAACCCGATCAGCCGGCAGAGAACCCCGGCGCTCGTGTGCGGGGCAAGCCCCATCAGGAGGTGGCCGACGAGGTCGAGCGGTCTCTCCGCCCGGTAGAACGGCTCAAGCCCGTAGAGCCGCACCAGGAGGTCATCGACAAACTTCGACACCCGGACGAGCCACTCACCGCAGTCCTCCGATACCAGGATGTCCTGGTGGCGGAGCTCCAGCACCTGGTCGTCCGAGACGAGTTCCCGGCCGTAGGTGTCATGGGTGTAGCCGAGTTCCCGGAGCCGTTCGATCGGGACGCCGACCTCGTCCGGCCGGAAATGGGTCAGGGGAAGGTCGATCATATCGTAACGGACCGTGCCGTCCTTGAAGACATAAAGGTTCTGCAGAGCCCGGAGAATTCCCTTCTCGATCGGCTCAACAGGCCGTTCGCGGGAGATCAGGCCTTTCACGCCCTTTAAGAGCGCAACCGAGGAGTCGCGCACCCCGAGCCGCTCCATCGCTGCCGAGTACTCCGCTTTCACGTTGATCGTGACCTTCTGGAGGCAGACCGTCGGCATGTTGCACCGGGGGCAGACGTCCTGGCCGACGTCCTTGTTGCACTTCGGGCACCGGAAGACCGGGTTCGTGTGCGCCCCGCACTCGCAGAGGTTCTTGTAGGTGAAGGCGCGGCAGACGGGGCACTGCCGCTCCCCGACCTCAACCTCGATCATCCCGCCGTCGGTGTTCGACCGCGGCTTCGAGGTGCAGGCCGCCTGGAACGACCGGCGGGCGCCGCCCTCGTCGCCGATCGGGAAGAGGGAGTGGGGCGGCGGGCGCATCTCCCGCGGCTTCGACTTGCCCGGCCGCCCCATCCGGCCGCCGATACGGGTTCCCGCCCGCGAACGCACCGTAAAGCCCGAGAGGTGCATCACGAGGCCAAGCGAGTTCTCCATCGGCGCGTCCTGCCACGCCGGCTTCTTCTCGAGGTGGAGCGTCAGCCCGAGGCAGGCGAGGAACACCAGGTGCTCGCGGATCGCGATCCGGTCGCCGGCGAGGTGGTGGGGTACGAGAAGTTCCTCGAGGATCGCCTTCGTCTCGGGGGTGTTCGGGATCATCAGCACCCCCTCCTCGATCGCCCCGCCGGTGCTGACGGCATCCGCGAGGCGGGCGATATCGGCCGGGGCGACGTCGTCCCACATGTAGGTGTAGTCGGGATGGAGCGGAGCCCCGTCGAGCGCGAACTCGATCGCCTCGAGTTCGTTCTCCGGGTGGCGGGGGCCGCCCTCGAGCATCCACCACTCCTCGCAGTAGGCCGGGGGCATCAGGGGATGGTTGTTCTCCATGAACTCCCCGAAACTGATCAGGATCTCGCCGACGTCGAGGATCTCGTCCACCTGCCCGGCAAGGCGCCGGGCCTCCGCCGCGTCGTCCACCCGGAGCACCTCCCCGCTCCGGAGTTTGACCGTCGGCCCCTGGATCGAGTCGACCGGCACGACCCCCGCCGCCTTCCCCGGCCGCTCGACCTTCATCTGCGTCCCGACCGCGAGGAAGTCCCCGAGGATGTGCAGCGTCGCCGGGTTGAATCCCGCGGCCGCAAACCCGGTGTTCCTTGCCCGGCCGAGGCGCAGCCGGAACCCGCCCTTCCGCATCGGGTACGAAAAGACCGGCCGGCCGCCGATCAGGTCGCGGATGTACTTGTCTTTCGGCTTGATCGCGGCGCCCGCATCGTCGTCGCTGCTCTTCGGGCCGCCGCCGATCATCTCCTCAAGCCAGTCCCAGCCCTGCATCTTCATCTTGCGGACGTTCTTTAGGACCTTCGGAGCCTTCAGCGCCAGCCCTTCCGCGACGACGAGCGCCATCCCGCCCCGGACGGTGTTCGTCTCCACCCGCTCCAGGTTCCGGTAGCCGCTCACCTCCTGCTGCTCCGTCGGCTCGCCGTCGATGCAGACCGGGCAGTTCTCGATGATCATCCGGAGCTCCTTCTCGCTCGGGAGGTACTGGAGGCTCATGATGTTGTTGTACTGCCGGATCTCCTCGATGTAGCGCTCCACCTCCTCCGGGCGGGGGATGTAGCGGTTGATCCCGAGCGCCTGGCGCACGTAGTCCCCCACCAGCACCGAGAGCGCCTGCGCCGTCCCACCCGCGCTCCGGATCGGGCCTGCGTAGTAGATCTTTAAGTACTCCGTCCCGTCATCGTTCTTCCCGAGACTGACCTTCCCGATCCCCTCCGTCGGGGCGGCCACCACGCCCTCGGTCAGGAGCGCCATCGCTCCCCTGATGGCGTGATCGAGGATCTCCTCAGGTGTCGTCTCGCCGAACTTCCGGGCCACGAAATCGTCGCCGATGCGGAGAGCCGCCTCTTCGCGGGACATCTCCCGCTCGAGTTCACGTATCCTGGCCGCGATCCCTTTGTAGCCGAGGAGCGCCTCCACGCGGTCGGCGAGGTCGCTTGCTATTGGGATCTCGACCTCCGTTCTCGGATCGAGCCCCCGGGCGCGTGCGGCGGCGGCGAGACGCATCGCGGCCTCGAGCTCCGACTCGATCCCGGCGAAGTACCGGGCGATAGCAGGCGAGACCTCCATGCATGAAGTATGGGCCCTCCACGCATTTAGAGCAGTCGTTCGGGTCTGCCGGCCCCGGTTCCGGCAGGGTGCAGAAAAGGCCGGAGGTTGGGGGATTCCGGCAAACCGGACGGGGTTCCCGCGGATTTAGTCCGGCGGGAGCATCCGATCCGTCTCGATCATCTGTTCTTCGCGCATTGCGCTCTCGCTTCCATCGCCTCGGTGAGCGGGACGCCGCCCGTCTCCCCCATCTTCCAGAGGAGGAGGACGGCGCGCTCCTGCGTCTTCGGGTCAGGGCTCTCCATCAGGCGGAGGAGCCGCCCGACCGCCGGCTCACCGATCCGGCAGAGCGCCATCGCGGCGAACGGCTGGAGCTCGGCATCGGCGTTCTCGATCAGGGCGACGAGGGGTTCGACGGCGGCATCGCCCATCTCCGCGAGGGCCGCCGTGGCGTACCGGCGGAAGTCGCGGTCGTCCGTGGTGCGCATCGCCGCGAGGAGGGGGGCGATCGCCGGTTCCCCGATCCGCATCAGCGCACGGGCGGCATACCACCGGACGTCGTTGTTGCCGGCCTTCATCGCATCTATGAGCGGCTCTACGGCCTTTTCCCCGCTCTCCCCGAGCTCCGCGGTCGCCGCCCGGCGCACCTCGAGAGGGCCGTCCCGGAGATCGGCGATCAGTTCCTCGATCCGGGTTCTGTCAGTCATAGCGTTCAGGTAAACCCTTGCTGTTGTTATGTCTTCCTGATGCTGCCGAGCGCCTCCCGGACGGCCTCGCGCACCTCATCATCCGTGTCTTCGAGCGCCCGGATCAGGATATCGGCCGATCTGCGATCGCCGATCTCCCCGAGGGCGCGGACGGCTCCCGCACGGATGCACCGGTCGTTGCCGCGCCGGAGCGCCATGGCGAGTGCGGGGACGGCGGGCTTCCCGACGAGGCCGAGCGCGGCGATCACTCCCTGCCGGAGGAGTTCATTCTCCGTCCCGAGCGCCGCGATCAGGGCCGGGACGGCGGGCTCGCCGATATCCCCGAGAGCAGCGCAGGCCCGCTGACGCACCTCCCCGTCCGGGTCACGGAGCGCCTCGATGAGCGCCTCGACGGTTCTCTCCCCCCTGATGCTTCCGAGCGCTATCGCCGCTCCCCGCCTGACGCGCTCGTTCCCGCCGGAGAGGCGGGCGATGACCTCCTCCCGGGCGGGCTCGCCGATCGCGCCGAGCGCGAGAGCCGCCCGACTCCGGACGTAGGCGTCGGAGTCGTCGAGCGCGCCGATCAGCGCCGGGATGGCCGCGGGGTCGCCGATATCCCCGAGAGCGACCGCGGCCATCCAGCGGACGTCGACGTTCTCGCTCGTGAGGCTCGCTGTGAGCGGCCCGACGGCAGGAGAACCAAGCCTTCCGAGCGACTCCGCCGCCTTCCAGCGGACGCCGACCTCGGGGTCGTTAAGGAGGGCGGCGAGCGGTTCGACCGCCGCGGGGTTGCCCGCGTCGCCGAGACATCCGGCCGCCCGGTAGCGGATGTCGGGGTCGCGGCTCGATAACTTTGCGATCAGCCGTCTCGTGTCCCGGTCGCACGCGGCCCCGGCGGCTTCGCCGATACGGAAGTGGAACTCGCCGGCGCGCCTGCCCGCCATCTCGAAGAGGTAGCCGAGGAGGTATGCAGCGACGATGAAGGCGACCGCGTTCACCAGGACGCCGGTGCCCGGGGTGCCGTAGAGGATGCTCCCGACGGCGACGTGAAGTGCGGCGAGCAGAACCCCGACGACGACCGCACGCCGCCGGTACCAGAACGCGGCGAGGATGAGCACCAGGTAGAAGAGGTGGGCATACGCGATCGTGCCGAAGGCGAGATCCAGAAGAACGGCAAGCGCCGTGACGAGGACGATGACTGCAGGCCTGCCCCATGCCTCCGTACTCGTCGACGAACCTGCAGGACCCATCGTTAAGAGGTGGTGCGGGCCGCACCCATAAAGAGTTTATGCGGTGCGGCTTTTGCCTCACCACCGCCCTGCAGCCGCAGGTTGGGCCTCCTGCCCGGAAACCTCCTTGAGTTTTGCGAGCGATGCCTCGATGAACGCGGGGAAGTCGTCCGGCTGCCTGCTCGAGACGATGTTGCCGTCGACGACCACCTCCTGGTCGACATACTCCGCGCCGGCGTTCCTGATGTCCTGTGCGACGGACTTCCAGCCGGCAATCCTCCTGCCGCGGAGTACCTGCGCGGTGATCAGGAGCTGGGGCGCGTGGCATATGGAGAGAACCGGTTTGCCGCTCTCGACGAAGCGGCGCACGAACTCGACGGGCGCCTCGTGTGCCCGGAGTTTGTCGGGCGAGTAGCCGCCCGGGATGAAGAGCGCGTCGAAGTCGTCCGGCGTGACATCCGATACGTTCCGGTCGATCGTGACCGGTGTCTTATCCGCCTTCCCGTGGACGGTCTCTCCCGCGGAGAGGCCGACATGGACGAGATCGTGGCCCGCCTCCCGGAACGCCCCGGCAGGCTTCGTATACTCTACATCCTCAAACATATCCGTGATCAGGACTGCGATTCTGCGCATCGTCGTTCCTCCCCGGACCGGCCGCCCGGCCCGGCACCGGATCGGTTCGGCCCGAAGATATAATCCTGCCGGGACCCGGCCGATCCGGGCAGGGTGAGCGAACTCTATACCTTTTTATAGCCCGGCGCAAAATCGGAAATATATGCCCGTGCCGACAGGAGAACCCGGTAGAGGCGCGATCTCCGGGGGGGAGCCCTCTGCCTGACTGGCACGCCCTCTCCCCGGAGGAGGTGCGGCGGGAGGTCGGCGCCGACCCGTCGGGCCTCACCACAGGCGAAGCGGAGGCGCGACTGGAGCGCTACGGGCCAAACGTTCTCAGCACGGAGGCGCGGGAGACCCGTCTCCAGGTCTTCCTGCGGCAGTTCAAGAGCGTTCTCATCGTCATCCTGATCATCGCCGCAGCGGTCTCGTTTCTCGTCGGCGAACCCCTGGACGCCGCCGCCATTCTCATCATCGTCGTCTTAAACGCCATCCTCGGGTACTCGCAGGAGTGGCAGGCCGGCGAGGCCATCGAGGCGCTGCGAAAGATGCTCATCCAGCACGCCGTGGTCGTCCGCGACGGAGAGCGGCGGGAGATCGACGCGGCGGCGATGGTGCCGGGCGACCTCGTCCTCCTCGCTATGGGGGAGCGGGTGCCCGCCGACATCTACATCGTCGAGGCGACGTCGCTGCAGATAGACGAGGCGCCGCTGACGGGCGAGTCGGCCCCCGTTGACAAGGCGCCGGGGACGCTCCCTGCCGGGACGGCCCTTGCCGAGCGGAGCAACATGGCGTTCGCCGGCACGACGGTGACGAACGGGCACGGCCAGGGGATCGCGGTCGCCACCGGGATGCAGACGGAGTTCGGGCGGATCGCCGGCCTCTCCCAGCGGGTCGAGGACGAAGCGACGCCGCTTGCCCGGCAGATGGACCGGCTCGGCCGCGACCTCGGGCTGATCGCCCTCGGGATCGCCGTCCTCGCAGTCGCCGTCGGGCTCCTGCAGCAGCGGGAACTCCTCGAGATGTTCCTCGTCGGCGTCTCGCTCGCGGTGGCGGTGATCCCGGAGGGGCTCCCGGCGGTCGTGACGCTGACGCTTGCGATCGGCATCAAGACGATGATGCGGAGGAACTGCCTGATCCGCCACCTTCCGGCGTCGGAGACGCTCGGCGCGGTCTCGGTGATCTGCACCGACAAGACCGGGACGCTCACGAGGAACGAGATGGCGGTCGTCCGGGTCCGGACGCCCGATACGGAGGTCACGGTCACCGGGGCGGGGTATCTCCCGGTGGGCGAGTTCCTCGTCGACGGAAAGCCCGTCGACCCGCTCGGGAACCCGGGGCTCCGGCAGTTCCTCCAGACCGTCCTCCTCTGCAACCACGCGACCCTCGCCCACGAGGAAGGCGGGTGGCGGGTCTTCGGCACCCCGACCGAGGGGGCGCTCGTCGTCGCGGCGAAGAAGGCCGGGCTCTCCCGCGACGACGCGCCGGAGGCGAAGAAGGAGTTCTCGTTCAACTCCACCCGCAAGCGGATGTCGATCATCTACCCCGAAGAGGGGGGAGACGTCGCCCACGTGAAGGGGGCGCCGGAGGTCCTCCTCGCCCGGTCGTCCCGGGTCCTCCTGGGGGGTTCGGCCGTGCCGCTCACGGACGAACTCCGGGAGGCGCTCCTCACCGACCTCGAGGAGTATGCATCCCGGGGGCTCCGGGTGCTCGGCGCGGCCTGCCGCCGGCTCCCCGCCGGCATCGAGTGGACGGCCGATACTGTGGAGACCGATCTCGTCTTCCTCGGGTTTGCCGGGATCGTCGACCCCCCGCGGCCCGAGGCGGCGGAGGCGATCCGGCTCTGCAAGAGCGCCGGGATCGACGTCATCATGATCACGGGGGACAACCCGCTCACCGCCTCTGCCATCGCCCGCGAACTCGGCCTCTCGAGCGAGGGAGCGATGACCGGGGCGGACCTCGAGGCGATGACCGACAACGAGCTCGAAGAACGTCTCAAAACGACGAAGGTCCTCTCCCGGGTCACCGCGGAGCACAAACTCCGGGTGATCGACATCCTCTCCCGGAACCGTTCGGTCATCGCCATGACCGGCGACGGCGTCAACGACGCTCCGGCGCTCAAAAAGGCGAGCATCGGGATAGCCATGGGGATCAAGGGGACGGACGCGGCCAAAGAGTCGAGCGACATGGTGCTCGTCGACGACAACTTCGCGAGCATCGTCGCCGGCGTCGAGGAAGGGAGGCGGGAGTACGACAACATCTCCCGGTTCACCCGCTACCTCCTCTCCTCGAACATCGGGGAACTCGTCGCGATCGTCGGCGCGCTCCTCCTCGGCCTGCCGCTGATCCTCATCCCCGTCCAGATCCTCTGGATCAACCTGGTCACCGACGGCCTCACCGCCCTCGCCCTCGGCCTCGAACCCGCCGAGCGGGACGTCATGCAGCGGCGGCCGCGCGACCCGCAGGAGTCCATCCTCACGCGGAGCGCGTACGCCGTCATCCTCCTCCTGGGCGTCTGGCTCGGCCTTCTGACCATCTACGTCTTCCAGGGTCTTTACGAGGTCGACCTCGACCGGGCGCGGACGATGGCGTTCACCGGGCTCATCATCTTCGAGCTCTACAACGTGCTGAACTTCCGGTCGTTCCGCTACCCACTCCACCGGATCGGGTTCTTCTCGAACCCAGCCCTGATCCTCGCCATCCTCGGGAGCCTCGCCCTCCAGGCGCTGGTGGTCTACGTCCCCGTCTTCAACGTCTTCCTCGGGACCGCACCCCTGACCCTCGCCGACTGGGGTCTGCTCGCCCTGCTCGGCCTGCCGGTGCTCCTCGCCGGGGAGGCGTACAAGATCGTCCGGCTGCGGGCCGGGAAAGAGCACGAAACGTCTCCGGTGCCGGCCTGAGCCCTTCTACCGGTACCCGGCCGATCGCCGGGCACTGCAGCGTCATAGCGACGAGTTTCGCCCCTATGGAGGCTGCACGAACCGGCATGATTATAGGAAGAACGTGCACACCTGAATTCTGCACGTTATCCTTTTCGGGAAGTTCTATGTCCATCCTTCAGTCTCTTATAGCGCGCTCCGCCGCATCGAGCCTCTACCGTTGCCGGGGTGGTGGAGCATGATCGTCGGCCCGGAACTGATCGCCGTCGCGGTCTTCCTCTTCACCTACGCGCTCATCATCGACGAGCGGATCCATCGTGCGGTGGTGGCGATGCTCGGCGCATCGATCGTCGTCTTCCTCCATATCGTCCCGTGGGAGATGATCCCGGAGTACATCGACCTTGGGACCATCTTCCTTCTGATGGGGATGATGATCATCGTCAACACCGCCCGGGGGAGCGGCCTCTTCGAGTATATCGCCATCAAGACGGCGAAACTTGCAAAAGGGAGCCCGATGCGGGTGCTGCTCCTCTTCTCGCTCGTGACCGCCCTCACGAGTGCGTTCCTCGACAACGTCACGACGGTCCTCCTGATCACCCCGATGCTCCTCTACGTCGCAAGCGTCATGAAGACCAGTCCCATGCCCTTCCTGATTGCAGAGATATTCTCCTCGAACATTGGCGGAGCGGCGACGCTCATCGGCGACCCGCCGAACATCATGATCGGTTCGGCCGCCGGCCTGACGTTCAACGAGTTCATCATCAATATGGCGCCGATGATGGCCGTCAACCTCGCCGTCGTCATGGGGATGCTTGCTCTCATCTACAGAAAAGACCTCCACGTCTCGCCCGACGAGCGGGAGAGCATCGAGAAGACGTTTGCAGAGTTAAAAGACCAGGAGGCGATCCGGGACTGGCCGCTCTTCAAGAAGTCGGTCATCGTCATCGCGCTCGTCATCGGGATGTTCTTCATCCACGACCAGCTCGGCCTCGAACCCGCTCTCGTCGCCCTGATCGGTGCGTCCATCCTCCTCTTCTGGAGCAGGCAGTCGCCGGAGGAGATCTTTGAGAAGATCGAGTGGCCCGCCCTCTTCTTCTTCGGCGGGCTCTTCGTCGTGGTCGGCGCCCTCGTCGAGACCGGCGTCATCGCGAGCGTCGCCCAGTTCGTCGTCGAGAACGTCCACTCGGAGGGCGAGGCCATCCTGATCATCGCCTGGTTCTCGGCGATCGCTTCAGCCATCGTCGACAACATCCCGCTCACCGCCACCCTGATCCCCCTGATCCAGGACATGAGCGGATCGATGGATATCTACCCGCTCTGGTGGGCGCTCTCGCTCGGCGCCTGTCTCGGCGGGAACGGAACGATCATCGGGGCGTCGGCGAACGTCGTCGTCCTCGGGATCGCCGCACGGAACGGTCTCACGATCTCGTTCGTGGAGTTCCTGAAGATTGGAATGCTCGTGCTCTTCGTCACGGTGGCGATCGGGACGGGGTTCCTCTGGCTCAACTACGTCATCCTGTAGGCCGGTCTCGTCAGGTCGGGGGGGTTTTGGGCTCCCGGATCGCCTCGACCTCCTGAAGGCGGCCGACCACCCACCTGTACGCGGTCGCGGCCGCCTCCCGGGCCGATGCGCTCGGGTCATCTTTTCGCATCTTCGCAAGCGGTTCCTGCGCTTTCGGGTCGGCGAGCGTCGCGAGCGAGAGGGCCGCCTGCGACCGGACGAACTCGTCCGGGTCGGAGAGCGCCCGGATCAGCCCGTCGACGTCCCGGGAATCCCGCATGGTATCGATCTCATCGATTGTCGCCATAGCAGTCTCCTGATCGTCTCGCGTAAACGTCCCCGCAATATATATGCCTTGCCGGGTGGGGGCTTACGATCCGCGGGTCACGCTCTCCGCCGCTTTCCTGTCCGCAATCCTCGCCACCACCCGGGTGTGGGCGAAGGATGCCGTCCGCCGGACGTCCGCGACCGGGTCGGAGAACTTCAGCCGCTTGAGCGGTTCGAGCGCCCGCTCGTCGCCGACGGCGCCGAGAGCTTCGGCGGCGGTCAGCCGCACGATCTCGTCAGGGTCAAAAAGCGCTGCAACCAGGCCGTCGATGTCCCGGCGCCTCCGCATGGTGTCGATATCCCTTCTCTGCATCATGTAGCCACCCTGTTCGGCCGATACGGGCACCTATGGGCTTTGGGGGATATGAACGTTCCTGCGGCGCGCCGGATGTGATCTCCGGGGCACGAGTTTCCGGTAAAAGAAGAAGGGGTTAGTATGTCGCCAGATAGCGGTCGATCTCCCAGGGGTGGACCGCCGTCCGGTAGGCGTCCCACTCCGCTTCGGCGACGCACGTGAGCGCGTTGACGACGTGGGAGCCAAGCGCCTTGCAGATGAGGGCGTCGGCGAGCAGCGCCCGGTGGGCCTCGGCAAGGTCTCCGGGGAGCGTCTCGATCCCGTTGTGGCCCCGCTCGGCGGCCGTCATGTGGAAGATGTTCTTGTGAACATCGCCCGGGGGCTCAATTTCGTTGCGGACGCCGTCCATCCCGGCGGCGAGCATCGCGGCGAAGGCGAGGTAGGGGTTGCAGGTGGGATCAGGGCTGCGGAACTCGACCCGGGTGCTGTTCCCGCGGGGCGCCGGGATCCGGACGAGGGCCGAGCGGTTGCTCGTGCTCCAGCTGATGTAGCAGGGCGCCTCGTAGCCCGGAACGAGCCGCTTGTAGGAGTTGATCGTCGGGTTCGCGACCCGGGTGATGGCCTTCGCGTGGCGGAGCAGCCCGCCGATGAAGTGCATGCAGGTCTTCGAGAGCTGCAGCGGGGCGTCCGGGTCATAGAAGGCGTTTTTGCCGTCCTTGGAGAGGGAGCAGTTGGTGTGCATCCCGCTCCCGTTGATCCCGTAGATGGGCTTCGCCATGAAGGAGGCGTGCAGGCCGCGCATCAGCGCCATCGTCTTGACCGCGAACTTGAACGTGATGACGTTGTCGGCGGTGTGGAGCGCGTCGCTGTACTTGAAGTCGATCTCGTGCTGGCTCTCGGCGACCTCGTGGTGCGAGGCCTCGATGTCGAACCCCATCTCGGTGAGCGCGAGGACCGCCTCGCGCCGGAGATCCTCCGCGAGGTCGGTCGGGGCGAGGTCGAAGTAGCCGCCGACGTCCTGGAACTGCGTCGTCGGCCGGCCGTCGAGCATCTTGAAGAGGAAGAACTCCAGTTCAGGACCGGTGTTGAAGACGTAACCGTCCTTTGCGGCGTCCTCCATCGCCCGACGGAGTACGTAGCGCGGGTCGCCCTCGAACGGCGTGCCGTCCGGCTTGCAGATGTCACAGATGAACCGGGCGACGCTCTTCTCCCGGGGGCGCCACGGGAGGAGGGTGTAGGTCGAGAGGTCGGGCTTGAGCACCATATCGGACTCTTCGATACGGACAAATCCCTGGATGGAAGACCCGTCGAACCCGATGCCGTCGGTCAGCGCCTTTCCGACCTGCTTCGCCGGGATGGAGACGTTCTTGGGCATGCCCAGGAGATCGGTGAACTGCAGCCGGAGGAACCGGACGTTGTCCTGCTCGATGCGCTCGAGCATGGCTGAGATGTTGTCGCCACTCATGTGGAAGGAATCTTCCTTCCAATATTATTTATACTTGACGGATCAATATCTATCAGAGCGTTCCCCAACCGCCAGGAGGTGGAGGGGAGCGGGTCGACCGTGATGGTTATGTGCGGCATAATTGGTGTAATGGACAGATCTCGCCGGACGATGGACGGTTCCGGCATCAGACAGGCCCTCTCCATGATGAACGAGCGCGGCAGCGGCGAGGGTGCGGGGTACGCAGCCTACGGCATCTACCCCGACTACCGGGACTGCTACGCCCTCCACGTCTTCTTCGACAACGTCCGCGAGAGCAAGCCGCTCCTCGACTCGACGCTCGCGCAGTGGGGGACGATCGAGCACGACGAGGCGATCCCGACCCGCGACCGGCCGGGTCTGCGGGCGGTTCACACCCCCTGGCGTTACTTCTTCAAGCCCGACGCATCCCTCGCGCCGCCGGGAAGCACGATGCCGGAGGACGAGATCGTCAGCGCCCTCGTGATGCGGGTCAACGCCGCCCGCCGCGGCGCGCTCATCTTCTCCTCCGGCAAGGACCTCGGAGTCTTCAAGGCCGGAGGATGGCCCGAGGACGTCGCGGACTTCTACCGGATCGAGGAGTACGAGGGCTACATCTGGCTCGCGCACAACCGTTACCCGACGAACACCCCCGGGTGGTGGGGCGGCGCGCACCCGTTCAACCTCCTCGACTGGAGCGTCGTGCACAACGGCGAGATCACCTCCTACGGGACGAACCAGCGCTACATCGAGAGCTTCGGCTACACCTGCACGATGTACACCGACACCGAGGTCGTCGCCTACCTGATCGACCTCCTGGTGCGGCGGCACGGGCTTGACGTCGATATCGCCGTCCGGGCACTCGCCCCGCCCTTCTGGGAGGAGATCGACCGGATGCCCGATGCGGAGCGGGAGTGGAACAGAGCTCTCCGGCTCACCTACGCGCCGGCGATGATGAACGGGCCGTTCGCCATCGTGGCCGCGAACCGCGACATGATGGTCGGGTTCACCGACCGGGGCAAGCTCCGGCCGATGGTCGTCGGCGAGTGCGGCGACCGCCTCTACATCTCGAGCGAAGAGGCCGCGATCCGGGCGATGGAACCTCGGGTCGAGTCTGTCTGGATGCCGGCCGCGGGCGAGCCGGTGATCGGGAGGGTTGCCCCATGATCATCGGAAGTCTCCCCACGCGCTACCGGATCGGCATCGACCCCGTCCGGTGCATGGAGTGCGGGCGGTGTATCGAAAACTGCACCTACGGTGTCTACTCCCGGGACGGCGACCGGATCGCCGTCAACTCCCGGAACTGCACCGCCTGCCACCGTTGCATCGCCTGCTGCCCCCGGGACGCCATCACCCTCGAGGAGCACCCCTGCGACTACCGGAGCCACCCGCTCTGGACGCGGGAGGCCCGGGAGACGATCTACAACCAGGCCCGGACGGGCAAGATCGTCCTCGCGGGGATGGGCAACGCCCTCGACTACCCGGTCATCTTCGACCGGCTGGTGCTGGACGCCTGCCAGGTCACGAACCCGAGCCTCGACCCGCTCCGCGAGCCGATCGAACTCGTGACCCACCTCGGGAAGAGGCCGGCGCGGCTCGATCTTGTGCGGCGGGAGGGCGGCGACGTCGAACTCAAGACCCGCCTCACCCCGAACCTCCGGATCGAGACGCCGGTGATGATCGGGCACATGAGTTACGGGGCGATCAGCCTCAACGCCCAGATAGCCATGGCTCGGGCGGCAAAGGAGACCGGGACGTATATGGGTACCGGGGAAGGCGGGCTGCACGCCGCCCTCCACCCCTACCAGGACCGGATGATCGTCCAGGTCGCATCCGGGCGGTTCGGCGTGAACATCGACTACCTGGAGCGCGGTGCGGCGGTCGAGATCAAGATCGGCCAGGGCGCGAAGCCCGGCATCGGCGGCCACCTCCCGGGGGAGAAGGTCTGCGCGGAGATCTCCCGGACGCGGATGATCCCGGAGGGGAGCGATGCGATCAGCCCCGCGCCGCACCACGACATCTACAGCATCGAGGACCTCGCCCAGCTCGTCCGCGGCCTCAAGGAGGCGACGGAGTGGAAGAAGCCGGTCTTCGTGAAGATCGCCGCCGTCCACAACGCCGCCGCCATCGCCGCGGGCATCGCCCGCTCGCCGGCCGATGCAGTCGTCATCGACGGGTTCCGCGGCGGAACCGGCGCTGCGCCGAGGGTCTTCCGCGACCACGTCGGGATCCCGATTGAGGCGGCGGTCGCGAGCGTGGACAGAAAGCTCCGCGAACAGGGGATCAGAAACGAGATCTCCGTCATTGCGAGCGGCGGCATCCGGGGGAGCGCCGACGTCGCGAAGGCGATCGCCCTCGGGGCGGACGCGGTCTACATCGGCACCGCGGCGCTCGCGGCGATGGGCTGCCGGGTCTGCGGGAACTGTTACCGCGGCCTCTGCCCCTGGGGGATCGCCACCCAGCGCCAGGACCTCGTGGACCGCCTGAACCCCGACGAGGGGGCGGAACAGGTGGCGAACCTGATCCACGCCTGGACGCTCGAACTCGCCGAACTCCTGGGTGCGGCAGGGATCAACAGCATCGAGAGCCTGCGGGGCAACCGCGACCGGCTCCGGGGCTACATGCTCGACGAGGGGCTGCTGCAGGTGCTCGACGTGAAGCCGGTGGGGGCGTGAGTTAATCGACTCAAAGGGCGTAATATCTCGCGCGAAGCCGCGAAGAACGCGAAGTTCGGCAAAATAGGGGTGTAACTCCACCTTCGCGGCTTCGCGCCTTCGCGTGAGGGGATGGTGAGGCTTGAGGCTAACGGCACGTCCTCACGACGTCGCGACCTCGACGCACTCCCGCCGCGTCCCGATCCGGGCGAGCGCGCCGCACATCCCGGGAACGTAGGCGAAAGCCTTGCCCGAGTCGACCATGATCGAAGAGAACTCGTCCATCCGGGGCGAGACGACCATGCAGGTATCCGTGATCACCCGGGCGCCGCTCCGCTCGATGACGCCCACGAGGTCGGGGTTCGCCGCCGCAACCCCCTTTGCGGCGAAGACGTAGAAGGGTTTCGTCGTCCTCTTCCCCCGGAGGAGTTCCGCAAGTTCGCGGAGTTCGTCGGCGGAGCAGTGCGGGCAGCCGACCGCGACCGCCTCGACCTTGGTCTCCGCAAAGAGGGCCTCGATCTCCTCTTCTGTCACCGTTATGCGGTCGAGGTCGTCGGTCGGGAAGTTGAAGACCCGGGTCTCGGGGGTGATCTTATCCACGTGGAAGAGGGCGACCGCTCCGGTCGCCGCCATCGCGGCGCCGAGCGCTTTGAGCTGGTCGCGGTTCGGCCGGATACCCTCAAAGAGCGGGATCCGGTTCCCCACCTTCTTCCCGGCGACGTGGCCGATGGCTCCCCAGTGGTTGGCGTGCGGGCCCGTGCCGCCCTCGACCTCGACGACGACCTGCGGGCGGCGGTTCTCGACGATGTGGAGGCCGTAGTAAGGGGTTTTTCCGATGATCGCTGCAGCAAGGGCGCTCGGCCCGCCTTCCCGGTTCGTCCGGGCGCCGAGGACCGAGTTCGCGTAGGCGACCGCCGATGACTCCGACCAGGCCAGGTGCTCCCCGTACTCCGTGATCCGCAGGTAGTAGGGCGTGCAGGTGCACTCCACCCGGATCCCGAGCCTCCGGTAGGCCTCGACGACCTCCGCCTGACGGCTGGCGAACTCCTCGTCGATCCCGAACTCCTGCCATCCCTCCCGCGGCATCCCGATGGGATTCAGGACCGCCGGGACCGCAGCCCGGGCGTTGAGGCTCTGCAGCCAGGAGAGCCCCCACTTCCCGATAGTCTTGTAGGACGCACCGCTCACCTGGGCGCTCGTGATCGGGATGAGTTTCTCCGCCCCGTAGACCTCCCCGAGTGCGACCAGGATCTCCATCATCTTCTGCCGGGTCTCGCCGAACTCGCCGGCGAGCACCTTCTCGTCGCTTGCATCCAGGTACATTACTCCCACTCCGCTCTCCTGAATTCGTCCTCTCTCCCCATCACCATTGTGGCATCGACGCCGACCTTCACGTTCGTCCCGTCACCGAGGCGCGTCGGGTCGAGCGACGAGCCCCGGACGCCGGTGACGACCATGATGTCGGTATCGCCCCGCACCCGCGTCGCGATGGCGTACTCGACGTCGTAGGGGTCGTGGATGTCGATGTCCTCGTCCACCACCACGACATGCTTGAGGGAGGTGTGGGCGGCGAACGCCGCCATGATGGCGTTCTTTGCGTCGCCCTGGGTGTTTTTGCGGATCTTGACCACCGCGTGGAGGTAGCCGGCGCCGCCCTTCGTGAGGAGGACGTCGCGCACCGTCGTCACCTCCCCGACGGCGCGGTAGATCTTCGGCTCATAGGGGGCTCCCATCAGGAGTTTGTGCTCATCGCCGGCCGGGAGGATGCCGTGGTAGATCGGGTCCTCCTTGCAGTACATCCTCTCAAACTCGATGACGTGCTGCTGGCGCACGGGGTCGTACGTCCCGGTGATGTCGACGAACGGGCCTTCCGCCACCTTCTCGGCGGTGATGTAGCCCTCGAGGACGATCTCGGCGTCGGGGACCCGGACGCCGTTTGCGCACTCCCGGACGGCGAGTTCCCCGCCCATCAGTTCGGCGGCGTAGGCGAGCTCCTTTCCTTCGGGCACGCGGGTGCAGGCGGCGAACGTCACGAGGGGATGCGTCCCGATGGTGACCGCAACCGGGAGCTTCTCCCCCCGGGCGAGCGCGGTCTTGAGGAGGGTATGGGTGTGCCGCCCCTCCACCAGGCGGGCGACGACCCGATGATCGTCAAGGACCATCATCCGGTGGATGGAGGCGTTCTCGACGCCGTCGTAGCGCGAGAAGACGATCCCGGAGGTGATGTAGCGCCCGGCGTCGCCGGGGAAGTGCTTCAAGATCGGGAGGCGGGAGAGGTCAGCAGGGACGCCGCCCTCGAGCCGTCCGGCATCTACCACCCGGCCGCTGTAGGTCATGGCCGCGAGGTGCCCGACGAGGTCCTTCTCGTCGACGCCGAGCGCGGCTGCAAGCGATCGGCGGTCGGAGAGGAGGTTCATCACTCCCCGGTGGCCGTCGAGGTCGTGAAAGAAGAGGATCCTGTCGGTCCGGCTCGCCATACGGGGAGCCTCGTAGACGGTCGAGCAGGGCCGCTCGATCTCCTCGACCCTGCCCAACGCCCGCATTCGTTCGATAAAGTCACGCATCGTATCCGCTCCATCGGGTTCCAAGGTTGTGTTCGACCCCCATGTGGTCGAGCACCCGGGCGACCACCATATCGACGAGATCGTCGATGGTCTGCGGGCGCTGGTAGAAGGGGGGGCTTGCGACCATCACGGTCGCACCGGCGTTGTCGGCGGCGAGCATGTTTTTTAAGTGGATCCGGGAGAGCGGCATCTCCCGCAGGAGGAGGAGGAGAGGCCGCCGCTCTTTGAGGCAGACGTCCGCCGCACGGGCGATCAGGTTCTCGGCGAACCCGTTGCTGACGGCGGCGAGCGTCTTCATGCTACAGGGGACGATCGCCATCCCGTCGTAGCGGAACGACCCGCTCGCGATATCGGCCGCAAGGTCGCTGTTCTCGGCGTATATGGCGTCGAACCCCTCAAGATCCACACCCTCGAGCCCGGCGATCTGCCGGGCCGTATCGGAGATGACGATATGCACCGTCGCCCGTTCGCAGAGCACTTCGAGGAGGCGGCGGGCATAGATGACCCCGCTTGCCCCGGTGACCCCGACGACGAATTCCTTCTTCATGCGCTCTCCATGTACTATGTCACTATGAGTTTATCCTGTTTTGTCGCCCGCTTCACCCGGAGGACTTCCATCGCCGCCGCTTCCACCGTGTTCCGGTGCTCCTCAAGGGTGTAGACGCCGAGGCGCCACTGCTGCCGCCGGGTGTCATTTAAGGTGTTGATGAGGGGGGAGACCTCCTCGATATCGACCATCGCGTGGCTGTTCCTGACCCGGACCTCCATCGAGAGCGCCCGGGGGAGCGGGGGGATGTCGACGAGGACAGCGTCCTCCATAACGCCTGCACTCTCGGCGATCTCGCGGGCGATCTCGCGTTCCCGGACGGGGCCAAGGTCCTGGCGGAGGGCGGCGGCGTTCACCCGGTCTTCGCCGACGTAGAGCGCCCGCTTGTAGAGGTCGCGGTAGTAGACCCGGCGGGCGAGGTCGCGGGCGATCGGGGAGGGGGAGTGCTTCAGCCGCTCCATGCAGGCGGCGTCGTCCATCCGCATCAGTTCGTGTGCGTCCGTGCCGGGGACGGTTCGCACCTCCTCGCGGAGGGCGTGGACGAACATGCTCGTCGCGATCCGGCTCACGTGGTGGAAGTAGACCGCCGGGCGCATCAGCGTCCGGGCGATGAGGAGCGACTCGGCGGCGTTGATCCCGCCTTCGTGCAGGGCGATGCCCGATTCGGTGAGGATGGTGCTCCGGATCAGCCGGTGGGCGTCGACCGTCCCGTAGGGGACGCCGGTGTAGTGGGCGTCCCGCATCAGGTAGTCCATCCGGTCGACGTCCAGGCTGCCGTGGATGATGCTCGCGAGGCGGTGCTTCCCCGCAACGACGGCGCAGACCTCGGCGGGGTCGAGCCCTTCGCCTTCGAGGATCGCGGCGGTCTCACCCTCGCGGATGAGGTGGTCGATCTCGTGGTGACTCCTCCCCGTGAACTCCTCCATCACCGGCTCGGTGACGTGGGAGAAGGGGCCGTGGCCGATGTCGTGGAGGAGGGCGGCCGTGGTGACGAGCCGCGTCTCACCGTCGTCGAGCCCGAGCTGGCCCGAGATCAGGCCCGCGAGGTGCATCGTCCCGAGCGAGTGCTCGAACCGGCTGTGGTTCGCCCCGGGGTAGACGAGGTTCGCAAACCCGAGCTGGGTGACGTGGCGGAGCCGCTGGACGACCTCGGAGTCGAGCAGCCTGAGCGCGAACGCGTCCGCCTCGACGTAGCCGTGCACCGGATCCTTGATGATCTTCATCGGTTCAGTTAAGAATCTCTGGAGAAGGGTGATAAAGGTATTCAAGAATGCGCAGATTGTGAGATTGTTCTGCCCGCACGGCGCTCCGGCCCGGCCGGGGCTCAAAAAGAGGGGTGGGCCGGCCCGAACACGGCTATCGGCCTCCCGGAACCTCCCACATATAGATCTCCCACAGTCCGGTGTTGTTGCCCATCCAGACGGCCACCCCGTCGGAGATGTCCGGGAATAACTGGGCATACGGGTCATTGGTGACCGGCGTCTCCACCCCGGTGCTGATGTTGTAGAGGAAGATGTCGGGGTTTCCGTTCCGCCAGTCCGAGTAGATCACGTGATCCCCGTCGACCGCGACCGTATCGGGTTGTGCGGGTTCTCCAGTCACCTGCGTGATGTTCCCGGTCGAGGCGTCGTAGAGGTAGACGGCGGTCCGGTTCTCGTTCGAGTTGATCCAGGCAAGGCGGTTGCCGTCACCCGAGAGATCGGGGTAACTGTCGTCGCCGTCATCCCCGAGCAGCCGTACCCTTGAATCGTTCAGGGAGGCCAACGCGATGTCGAGGTCTCCTCCCTCGGTCTCGTTATCCGCCCAGGCGAATCTCTCCCCACCGGCGTCGGCCAGGAGCTGCTCGTAGGGATCGTCCGTCACCTGGATGGTATTTCCGCTCGCGATCTCGTAGAGGTAGAGATCGCCCAGTTCGTCCCCGTCAATCCAGACGACGAAGTCCTGCGAGACGCCCGGGTATCCGGGGACTCCCGAGCCGTTCGTCACCTGCTGCAGCCGGCCCGATGCGATGTCGTAGAGGAAGACGATATCCCCTTCTGTCCACGGACTTCTCCCCGTCCAGACGACGTTCATCCCGCCGATGGCCAGTTCGTGCGGCAGGGGGAGAGGGACCGAGGCTGCAGTGGATATGGTCGATTGGTTCCCCGATGCGGTCTCGTAGAGCTGGATCGAGGCTGAAGCGTTGTCGTACCAGACGGCGTACCCTCCGGATATCGCCGGGAAGAGGCTATCTCCAAGACCGCTCGATATCTGCGTCCCGACAACATCACCCGGGGCGCTCTCCGGGGCCGGGGTGGGCTGCACCCCCGGCGGCTGCAGAGGCGGGGCTCCCGGCGCCGACGTGGCCGTCTGCACCGGCGCGGGCATCGTGGTCGTCGGAGTGGTCGGCGGGGCCGCTACCGTACCTGTCGGAGTGGCCGTCGGTGTCGGTGTCGACGGTTGCATGGGCGTGGCCGTCGGAGCGATCGGCGGCTGGATAACCGGCTCCAGGGGCCCGACCACCGGCGGTCGGATGGGCGTTGGCGTCGGTGTCGGCGTATCCGTGGGTGGTGCAATCACCAGCGTTTGACCCGGCTGCACGGGGCTGATGATCTGTGCCGAGACAATCCCGGTGGCACAGATTACGGCGATGACAGCGATAGCGGCGGTCATCGCCCGGAGAAATTCATCTCTCATCAATCTCACCTCCTCTCGTACAGGCCCTCGCCCTCAAAGACGGGAGAGCCCGCCGCGGGGTGATGGAGAAGAGGATATATATACGTGACTGCACCGGGATCCCGGCATGGCCGGGCAGACGAGAGCGGGGGCCGGGAGCATGACCGGCAGGGGTTGAGCGATCTTCGTCCGGGCTGGCCCGAGATCAGGCCCACAAGGTGCATCGTCCCGAGCGAGTGCTCGAACCGGGTGTGGTTTGCCCCGGGGTAGACGAGGTTTGCAAACCCGAGCTGGGTGACGTGGCGGAGCCGCTGGACGACCTCCGAGTCGAGCAGCCGGAGCGCGAGCGGTCCCGTCTCGACGTAGCCGTGCACCGGATCTTGGATGATCTTCATCGGTTCTGTTAAGATTCTTGGGAGATGGAAGATAAAGGTATTTGAAGGCGCGCGGGGTGCGGGGAGGTTTTCTTTTGGGAGGGGCGGGGTGTGGGTTTGAGGGAATCAAGCGATGGGGAGGGGTGGGGCTCGCACTCCCGAAGATCGGAGATCTTCTCGGACTCCGGACGTTCGCACCTGATAGTGCTCAGACTCCGCCCACCGGGCAGTCGTTCTGCTCATGAGGGAGGTGGGCAGTAGATGGCGATAGGGCCTGCCATAAATGGTCGTTTCCTGACCAACACCGCAATGCTGACTGCCGGGAACCGTGTCAGGTCATGAGGCACTATATCCCAATGGTTACTGCAATCATTGGGAGCTGAGTGTGGGACAGGGAGTCAGAGTTTCCGGGTGATGATTTCCTACCGTCTGTCACGATGGAGGTGCGGCGGAGAGAGGTAATTGAGTCATAATAAAAACCATACTGATTTTCCACCTACGCCTACAAGTATCAACACAATGAAATTTCATGGCAATAATGGAGTCCGCTCCCAAGCCATACCACAGATTAGGCCGGGGAGCCCCTCCACAAACTAAGGATCTAACGTCATGTCCAGCGTTTTTAACCGCCTTTGACACTCTGATAGTACACGTTCCTTTGAATGTTTGCCTCACAAACACCCAAGGACGATGTAGTGTTGTGGGGTATTGCTATTAAAATTTACCCTGTCGGACAGGATCAGGCCTTTCTAAAATGCCCATTTAATGGACGACGATCTCATCGCGCTTGAAGAGTTAAATACTCGTTATTCTTTATATATTGATCGTCCCGATGATTGCCACAGCATGAGGGATGGCATAGCCATACGAACAAAACTGAGGAGCTACGTCATGTACAGAGAATTTGAGTTACAGATTCTGTGGATCTTCAGGATCCGCTACGTGATCTACCGCCAAGCGAGCTGAGACCAGAGTATCAAAAACCTGCCTCAGGTGGTTCCACAGGCCAACTGAGGCAAATCCTCAGGAATGAAGTTGATATTTTTAATTGTAACCTTAGATTAGAACGTTACTTGTCGCCGCCTATAGGCCACTACCTTTTCTCTTGTATCCCATATCCAGCAACTACTAATGATATCTATTCATCCGAACCTACAACTACTTGACCACCTCCAATCCGCTCTTCAACTGGATGTTTTCACTCACCAAGCTCTTCAAGATCTCCGAATGGGCTTACACCCGCTGCCGGAACTCGGACTGTATTTCCCGGACCTCGGCCGGGGCCCCCTGGATCTCGGCCGGGATCACCCGCTTGAACCGCCGGGAGGTAGAGCCACCGGAGATCGTGTTCCCTCCTCTTCAGCGGGCCGATCACCGGGTCCCGCTGGTCGAAGGCGGCCGCCGAGGGTGCGCGCTTCCAGACGTCCATACATGACGGGTCAGCCGCGGGAAAGTGCCGTTCGTCAAGGAATTTCTTCTGCCGAGTCGAGGGCTTCCGGTAGAGGGTCAAAGAAGTCGGAGAGCGGAAGCATCAACAATCAACCTCCGCCCCGACCCCACATTCCTCTCCACCACGATGGATGAAACTGTTAACCCCCCAAACACCCCACCTAATTGACATTCAGCCATGATCACCTTCCTCTCGGCCGGGCCCGGGGTCCCGGCACTCATCCGGGGCGTCCGCCAGATCCTCTACGATTCCGAGATCGCCGTCGTCGCGAACACCGCCGAGGACCTCTGGATATCGGGCGGCCACTGTGCGCCCGAGATCGACACCGCCGTCTTCCTCTTTGCCGGCATCCTCGATCCCGTGCGGTGGTGGGGGATCAAGGGCGACACCTACGCCACCCACAACTACCTCCCGAAGGTAGCGGGCGGCGAACCCTTTCCGGTCGGCGACCGTGCCCGGGCGGTCCAGATCGCCCGGGCGGCGCTGCTCCGGGAGGGAAAAACCCTGACCGAGGCGGTCGAGCGCCAGTGCCGCTCGCTCAAGATCGGTGCGACCGTCCTTCCCATGACCGACGGCGACGCCGCCCTCCTCGTCGATACCGGCACCGAACGGATCCCGCTCCTCGAGTACCGGATGGCCGCCGACCCCACAACAGAGGTCAGGGAACTCGTCGGGCCGGAGCCCCCGGCGGTCACGGACGAGGTGCGGGCGGCGATCGAGGCAAGCGACGCCGTCGTGATCGGCCCCGCGAACCCGGCGGCGAGCATCCTCCCCATCCTCGGCTGCACCGGGATGCGGGACCTCCTCCGCGACGCCTTCGTCGTCGCGGTCTCGCCGTTCCGCGGCGGCGCCCCGCCCGACCAGAAGGACGCCGCCCTCATGTACGCCGTCGGCGAACCCCCCACGGCGCCGGCGGTCGCCCGACTGTACGGGGATATCGTCGATGTCTTCGTCCAGGACATCCACGACCCCGACGATGTCCC
>JASUSO010000030.1 GCA_030446015.1 Methanobacteriota archaeon | reverse complement strand
CGACGGTGAACGTTACTCCGACGCCGACGGTGAACGTTACTCCGACACCGACGGTGAACGTTACTCCGACACCGACGGTGAACGTTACTCCGACACCGACGGTGAACGTGACGCCGACGCCGACGGTGACGCCGCCGCAGGAGACCGTGGAACTCCAGCTCTATGAAGGCTGGAACTTCGTCTCCATCCCGCGGCCGCTCTCTGTGGGCAACGACACGGCAGGCGTGGTCTTTGCGGACGTCGACACCGGCGGACGGGCGTTCTACACCCACACCCCGGCGGGCGGCTTCGTACCCCTGGGCGAGAACGAGACTCTGGAGGTCCTTGAGGGATACTGGGTCTACTCGACCGAGGAGACCACCGTGGAGCTGATCCTCAGCACCGACCCGGTGAGAGCACCCGCCCTGAAGACGCTCAGTCCGGGCTGGAACGCCATCGGCTTCTCCGACCTGACGGAGCGGACTGCGGATGAGACGCTCACCTCGGTGGAGGACATCTGGGTCTACGTCGTCGGCTACGACGCGGAGAGCCAGACCTACCGGCCGGCATTCGTCAACAACCAGAGCGACGATCAGATGCTCTTCCCGACCGAAGGCTACTGGCTGTTCGTGCGCGAAGATGGCAGACTGGCTGCCATCAGCGCCTGACCTTTTTTTGCGGTCTGCAGGGACCGGAACTTACGTTTAAAAAAGTGTTCTGAGGACTATGGCGCCGGAGGCCGTCTCCGGTCGCTCACTCCGTTCTTCCCTTGTACTCCTGCAGCAGCGCGTCGCCGTAGGCTTCCCGCTTCTTTGTCGGGATGTAGTTGAACTCGCTCGCCCACTTGAGGAGTTCCTCGCGGACCGCGGCATCGTTTGCGAAGTGCAGGTTCCGCACGCCGTCGATGATGAAGTCGAGCTGGTTGATGCCGGTCGGTTTTCCGTCCACGAGGATGGACTTGATCTTGATCGCGTCCGGCCGGACCCCGCCGCAGACGGTGCAGTAATCGCCGTCCTTATCGTTCGTCATGTCTCCCTCACTCCCGTATCATCGTAAGCGACATCTTGAACCGGGTTATGGCCGAGAGGGCGTGGGGGACGTTCGCCGGGAAGATGATTGTGTCTCCTTCCTTCATCTGGAACGTCTCGCCCGCCACCCAGACCTCGCACTCGCCGTCGAGGATCGTCACGGTCGCATCGTACGGCGCGGTGTGCTCCGAGAGACCTTCGTCCTCATCGAACGAGAAGAGGGTGATGCTCCCCGCCGGCTTGTTGATGATCATCCTGCTTGCCACGGTTCCGTCCTGGTAGGCGACGAGATCCGCCAGCCGGAGAACCTTTCCCTGCAGTTCTTCACGATTTGCTTTCGCCATCGATACACCACCTGTTATCGATACTCTGTCGTTCCTCGCTATCTACTCTTTCCTTTTTGTCCGCGCCCCGGACGGGCGGCCATTCTCATAACAGCCGCGTCCCGGTCGTCGGCCGGGGAACCTTCACCACCAGCACCCGGAGGGTGCCGCCGCTCTCGTTCATCCAGCGGTGCGGGATCTTCGCGGGGCTCTCGACCAGGTGGTCCTTCCCGACCTCGGCACGCTCGTCGCCGATCTCGACGATCCCCGTGCCTTCGAGGACGTAGAAGAAGACGTCCACCGGGGTGATGTGCTTCTTGAGCGCCTCCCCGGGGTCGAGCGTGATCACCGTCGCCGTCGCGTGCTCGGTGTCGTAGACCTTCCGGGCGTCGACATGATGCGGGTTCTCGTGGATCGGTTCCTGTGATACATCGACGATCTTCATGCCGTTCATCTCCAGAGTATCCTTCTCTCCCCGGGATGGTTAACCTTTGTAGTTCGTCCAGTAGTTCGCGAGACACTCCCGCCGCCTCCGCTCCTCCCGCCGGGCCCGCATCTCCGGGAAGGTGGGCTCCGTGCTCTGGACCGCCGGGCAGTAGGGGCAGAGGGCGAACGGCACGTCGTCGGCCAGGTCCCTGACCGGGCAGAGGTAGGTCCCCTCCCACTCGTCGACGATCTGCCCGCCGGGGAACGGGGTGCCGACGGGATGCGCGGGCTCCTCCGCGATAAAGATGGTGAACGCGGAGAGGAGGTACTTCAGGTAGAGGAACTTCGGGTCTTTCTCCTGCGCTTTTTCCGTGCAGGCCTCCGCCACCATCGCGCAGTAGCCGCCGAGCGCCGGGGCGGGAGGTTCGTCCAGTTCAGGACCGCCGCCGTTCCGGGAGAGGAGGATCAGGCGGTGGTGCGCCAGAAAGATCTCTTCTTTGATGCTTGATAGGAGCCGGTCGCGGTAGTTCTCCGGGAGATGGGCGACCTTACGCTCGAACCGGGCGTACATCTGCTCTAGGTCGTGCAGGTCGTATGCCGCCGTTTCGTCCGCGATGATACGAAGGAGGTCGCGCTTCGTCTTCGCGTTCTGCATCCGGCGGCAGGCCGCCCGGATGGCCGCCGCCGATTCCGGGCCGCCCCGTCCCGCGTCTTCGCCGCCGTCCTCGGCGAAGGTGTCGATGAGGAGGGAGCCGACCTCGTCGGGGCCGGTGCTGGTTCGGCTGCTGTCTTCCCTGGTGACGAACTGTCTGATATGCTCAAGGATTGCTCGCAGGTGCATGGTCAACAGTCTTACCTAGTATGCTACTCCCGAAGGTTTAACTCTCGTGTAACTCTCATAGTAACAAGAATGGACGACCTGATCCGGAGCCTCACGGCGCTCGGGCTGACGGAGTACGAAGCCCGGGTCTACGCCGCCCTTGTCGGGATTGGCGAGGGGAGCGCCCGCCAGATCCACGAGGCGAGCGGCGTCCCGCGCCCGCGGGTCTACGACATCGCCGAAGGGCTTGCCGGCCGGGGTTTCATCACCGTCCGGCGGGGGAACCCGCACGTCTACATCCCGGCCGAGCCCGCCGTCGTCATCCACCACTTAAAGAGCGCCGTGGATGCCGCGGCGACGGCGGCGGTGCAGGCTCTCGACGCCCTCTCGCTCGATGCCCGGGCGAAGAACTCGCCGATCTGGTACGTGCAGGGGGAGTGGAGCATCCGGCGCCACGCGGAGTCGCTTGCCGCAGGCGTCGCCCGCGACCTTGCCGTCGTCTGCCTGGACTACCGTGAGATCGGGGAGTTCGCCCGCCTGATCGCCGATGCGTCGAGGGAGCATCCCGTGAGCGTCCTCCTCCCGAACGGGAAGCGCGGGATCACGAAACCGCTCGGGGACGCCGCCCTCTACGTCCCGAAACCCTTCTGCACCTTCTTCCAGGAGAACATCTTCGAGAAGGTCTACTGCGGCCCCATCCCGGTGGACGGGTCGGCGTTCCTGCTCGAGTACATCTTCATCGCCGACGACCGCGTCTGCATGATCGTCTACCGCCAGGACGCTGTCAGGAACGCCGTCGTGATCACCCTGCCGTTCATCACCTGCGTTCAACGGCAGTTCGTCAACCGGATGATCGTGAACGCCGACCGGATCGACGGCCCCCTTCCGGGTAATCCCGATCAGACGGAGTCGAGCGGTACGTAGGGTGCGAAGGTCAGGACGTCCTTTTTAATGGCATCGAACCCGACCCGCTCGACGAACCGTGCGGTCCGCTCGCCGGGTTTGGCGTTCGCCCGGTAGTACTCGAGCAGTCGGCGGACGAGGTCGAGCGCCTGATCTTTCGTGAGGTCCTTTGCGGCGACGTCGCCGATCCGGGGGCGGCCGCCGGAGTTGCCCCCGAAGATGACCGTCCAGCCTTTTGCGCTCCCCATGAGCCCGATGTCGCGGAGGTAACTCTCGCCGCAGCACCTGGGGCATCCCGAGACCCCCATCTTGAGTTTTGCCGGCAGGTTCATCTCCTGGTAGAGTTCCTCGACCTCGATCCCGAGGCCCAGGGAGTCCTGCTTGCCGTATTTGCAGGTCACCGTCCCGGGGCATGCCTGGACGTAGTGGACGCAGGGCGCGGTCGCCTGCCCGACGGTCATCCCGAGTTCGTTCCAGATGGCTTCGACGTCCTCTTTCTTGATCCCGACGAGCACCATCCGCTGCCCCGACGTCATCTTGATGACGGGGATGTTGTAGCGCCTGACGACCTTGACGATGTTCTCCAGGTGCTCCGGGCTGACGATCCCCGCGGGCGTTCTCGGCACGATTGCGTATGACGTTTTGTCTCTCTGGAGGATTGCTCCTCTGGGTCCGTTCTCCATGCTCGTTTCCACCTCTCCGGCAGGACTCGAATGCGCCGGATACAATCCATCCGTTGTCGCCAGAAGGGAAAAACGTGGTGTCACTCTGCGGGGTACAGTCTCCTGGCCCCTGTGCGGTTCTCCGACACCTTCTCTCCTCGGGACATCTTTTGAGAAGGTTTCCTGTGCTCCGCTCCCGGTGGACGGGACTGCATTCCTGCTCGAGAGATCTCCATCTCCGGCGACCGGGTCTGCATAATCGTTTATCGGAGATACGGATTGCGTAATGCCGCCGTGATCGCCCTTCCGTTCATAACGTGGGTCGGGAAGGCGAAGCAGTTGCTCTCGTGTTTTTGAAGTGAGGCATAGGTTCAAGTGTCGCGGGAAAATTTATCTAGGTATATCTATATGTAGTCAGCATGATTCGCTCCCGGGAGGACTACCGCTATTATCTTGAGGCTGACAGAGTTGCATTGAAGATTGAAGGTACCTGGCGCGATAGATTTTTCAACGATATCTGGCGGTTCCAGAGATTGCTCCGAAAGCTGGAATACTACATGAACTGCAAGCAATCTCTTCTCTGGAGGCCGTATATCCTTTACCTGAACCTGAAGCATATCTATCTTGGCAGACGGCTCGGCTTTCACATCCCGCCCAACGTCTTTGGGCCCGGGCTTTCCATCGCCCATGTAGGAACCCTGATTGTGAACGAAAACGTCCGGGTCGGGGAGAACTGCCGGATCCACAACTGTGTCCACCTTGCCACTCAATGCGGCAGCAACGATGCTTGCCCGGTGATTGGTGATAATGTCTTCATTGGACCGGGTGTAGTGATGTTTGGGGATATCCGGATAGCGGATGGTATTGTAATTGGCGCAAACTCAGTCGTGAACACCTCATTTCTGGAGGAGGGGATCACCATCGCAGGTGCCCCTGCAAGGAAGGTGAGTGATAAAGGGTTTGACCGGTGCTACATCAGAGCAACTGAGATTGTGCGGAACCGCTCCACGAATCTCCCGGCCGGGGTCTATCAACCGCAGAAAGGCCTCAGGGCAATGGGACTGCTGCCCCGGCCGTTCAAGAGGCTCTTTGAGGGTATCACCCGGCTCCTGGGATGATGGGTTGGAAGGAAAAATGGATGTGAAGGTCTCCTCATAATCCGAGTTTCGCCCGCTTCGCCTCGATGTGCGCGAGGATCCCGTCCGCCGCCGCCTTCGCGTCCGTCTCGACGTGAAGCACCCCGCCCGTGATGCCGGGGAGGTCTTTCGTGAGGAGCTTGACGAGATCCGGCCCCCCGGTCACGGTCGGGACCGGGTTGACGTAGGTGTAGAGGCCGAGTGCGATCGCAAACAGGGCGTCGATCGTCGCTTTCTGCTCCATGTACTCCGGGGCTGCGACGGCGACCGGGAGGTCGGGGAGGGGGACGCCGCCGAGGGCCTCGGAGACCGCGAGGAGGAGGTCGGCGCACCGGCCGGTGTCGGTGCAGGTCCCAAACCCGAGCACCGGCGGGACGCCGAGTGCCGTGCAGAGCCCCTTGAGCCCCGGCCCGGCCTTCTCCTTCGCCTCCGGCGAGCAGAGCCCGGCGACCTGGAGGCCCGCGACCCCGCAGCCCATCCCGAGCACCAGGACGTCGCGGGCGATCAGGTTCTCCGCGACCGCGACGGTGTGGACGTCCTGCCCATAGTCGCGCAGCGTGGTGCAGGAGACGAGCCCCACGACGCCCCGGATGGTGCCGTCCTTGATAGCACCGAGCAGTGGGTCGAGGCTCCCGCCGAGCGCCGCGACGATGCTCTCGGGCGCAAACCCGACCACCGCCTCCCGCACGGGAAGCCCCCGGATCGCCTCCACCTTCCCGCGCCGCTCCTTGAAGTTCTCGATCCCCATCTGGAGAAGGGCCGCCGCCTGCTCCTTCGCCTCCTCCGGGACGTACTCGAGCCGCTCCGTCCCGCCCTCAAAGACCACGACCTCGCTGACCGGGATCAACTTGAAGTGGTACTTCTCGGCGTAGAGGGGGTCGAGCGGGAGCGAGCAGTTCATGTCGGCGGCAAAGACGTCGACCGCCCCGGTGGCGAGGACCGCCTCCTGCATGATCCAGTTCCCCGTATAGCCGTAGAAGACGTCGTCCATCTCCCGGCGCTGGATCAGTTCCTGCCCGGTCTCGATGTTCGCGATGATCCGGAGTCCCTTCGCCCCCGCAGCCTTCGCCTTCTGCTGCCACTCGTCGGTACGGGCGAGATCGATGAGGGCGAACCCGAGGAAGGGTTCGTGGCCGTTCGGGAGGATGTTGACGTAGTCGGGGTCGAGCACACCGAGGTCGACCCGCATCGGGTGCGGGCGGGGGATGCCGTAGAGGATGTCCTGGATGTACTCGAGGACGATCTGGCTCTGGTAGGCCATCGCGACGCCGAGACGCATCGCCCGCATGGCGTGGCTCGCGAACCACCCGTCGACGTTCGTGAGGCTGGCCGCGGTAACGACGGTCGTCTCCCCGTAGATCCCGCCCGGGAAGAGCCCGAGGCGTTTCCAGGCCTCTCTTCGCTCAGGAGGTGCGAGCCGCTCCACGATCCGGCTCGGCTCGTAGGTGAACCGGTGGAAGTCCTCCTCCACGAAGTCGCAGAGCCGGAGCGCGACCTCGGCGTCGCTCCCGCTCGTGTCGATCCCGAGCCGCTCGGCAAACGTCCGGAGTTTCTCCGGCTCCGCGATCGAGAACGGTGTCTTCCCTTCCGCGGTCGCCCGAAGGGTGCGGACCGCCTGCTGGGCGTGGAAGTGGTAGTTCGACGCGCCCATGACGTTTCGGAGAAGCATCATCCGCATTGCCATGCCGTCGGCGTTGATCCCGCAGACGCCCCGGTGGTTCCGGCTTGCGTCGGCCCGGCAGGGGCCGTTCGAGCAGAAGTCGCACCGGGCGCCCGACTGGCAGAAGCCGCAACGCTTGTCGGGGTCGTTCCCGAAGCCCTGGGCCTCGTAGCGGTCCCAGACGTTCGACATGCCGTCCTTCTTGAGCCGTTCGTAGACGGTTCGGACAGAGTCGTGGTAGGATATCCTGTCGCTCTCCATGGTCATGTGGAGGGGAACCGGGTTGAGGCGTAAAGAAGGTATCGGTGCAGGTTACTCCTCCTCGATATACCGCTTCAGCGCCACGGCGTTGTTATGGGTCTCGTCTTTTGCGGCGTAGAGGAGCGTGACGGCCCCCTCCTCCCCCTCCCGCCTGAGCCGGGCGAGTTCCTCCTCCTTCCCCGCGAGTTCCGCCCGGTAGCGCCGGAGAAACTCCTCCCACTTCGACGGGTCGTGCCCGAACCACCGCCGCAGTTCGGTCGAGGGCGCAAGGTCCTTCTCCCACCGGTCGAGCGACGCCTTCTCCTTCGAGATGCCCCTAGGCCAGATCCGGTCGACGAGAACCCGGGTGCCGTCGTCCCCGGAGGGCTCTTCGTAGATCCGCTTTGTGCGTATCATGGACGGGGATACGGCGCCGCCCCATTTAACCCTGTCCCCCCGGGGAACCGGCGGCGCATGAAGGAGGATTCCTGACGGGGAGGGCTATCCGGGGCGCACTGGGCGGTCTTGCGAAAGGTATATACGACCTGCATCCATCTCCCCGGCCCGCATGACGAGACTGTTGAGACTCCTGATCCTCACCCTGGTGATAGGGTGTGTGGCTCTCTTCTCCGGGGTGGTCGCCCAGGAGTATGGGAGCAGCCAGACGCCGGCCGCGGCCGGGAACCAGGTGGGTGACCCAAACGTCACCATCACGTCGCCGGAGGCGAACGCCAGCATCGCTGTCGGGAACGTGACCGTCGAGGTGAACGTCACGAACTTCACGCTGGTCGAGCCGACCGGGCAGCCGAACGCGCCGGGCGAGGGGCACCTGCACTACTACCTGGACGCCCCGGTGCCGACGAATGAGAGCGAGCCCGCCATCCCGCCGGTCGGCGGCTACGTCATCTCCACGAACCTCTCCCACACCTGGGAGAACGTGACGCCGGGCGAGCATAACCTCTCGGTCCAGCTGGTCAACAACGACCACACGCCGCTCATCCCGCTCGTCTTTGAGACGATCAACGTCACCGTCGGCGAGAACGCGACGGGGAACGTTACCGGAAATGCGACCCCTGCAGCGGGCGGCGGGACCACGACCGTCGATCTGACAGCCCAGGACATTCGGTTTGACGCAAGCACGATCACGGTGCCCGCGGGAGCGGAAGTGACGGTGAACTTCAACAACATGGACGACGGTGTCCCGCACAACTTCGCTGTCTACGACAGTTCTCTCCGATCTGAGCAGATCTTCGTGGGCGATATCATCACCGGGCCGGCGATGACCACCTACACCTTCACGGCACCGGAAGAGCCCGGAACCTACTACTTCCAGTGCGACGTCCACCCCGACATGAACGGCGATTTCATCGTTGAGTGATGGGAACAGGTGTACGAGGACGGGAACGGGCAAACTCGTTCCCCCCACCTCTTTCCCTGTTACTGCCGGGGCTATGCGCGCAGGACGCGATGGAGACCCGGGTGCGTTCATCGAGATGTTGCCCGACGGCGCGTGTCTTCCCATGCCGCTTCCATCATGCCCCCGGGAAAGGTTAATACCCACGGCGTAGAGAAACGGCCCGGCATGAGAAGCATGGGGAAGGAGGCGAAGATTGCGCGAGTTCTCATCATCATATCGGTGATCTTCGGACTCTTTGCGGTTGTGACGCTCCTCGCTATCGGCATCGGGTGCCTTCCTGCAAGGCCCGGCATGCCCGGCCCCTTTCCGGCGGGGGCGCTCCTCCTTGCCGCAGTCAAGGCCGCCGGGACCGGGTTTGGGCTTGCGGCGTACCGGACAATTACCCGGGGCGACCTCCGGAGGGCCGGGCGCTATGCTCTTGTCGCAAGCTTCCTTCCACCTTTGGACCTGATTGCGCTCTTTGCCGGGCTGTTCGTCCTCTTCCCGCACAGGGAGGGCGGGGCGGGGTGACGGGTAGGGACCCCATATCGTATCCGGGCGCGTCACATCCCGGTGAAACCTCATCTGCACACATGCTATCTCCGGTCCGCCGGGCCCGGCCAAAGGGGGTAACTTATAAATATCGCGTATGGCATGGTCTCCCGCATGAGGCCTAACATAATCCTTCTTGTGGCGCTCCTTGTCGTGAGCGCTGGAGTTCTGGCCGCGGGGTGCACCCTGCCGAGCGGGAATGTCACCCCGCCGACGGCCCCACCGACCGGAACCGAGACGCCGTCTGTTACGGAGACGACGGTCGCCGGGACCGGAACCCCCGCCGCCACGGCGACGACGGCAGGCACAGATGTCACAACCACGACGACGACCGGTGTAGCGGGCGGCGGGGCCACGACCATTGACCTGACCGCCGAGAACATAGCATTCGATACCAGCACGATCACGGTGCCCGCGGGGGCGGAGGTGACGGTGAACTTCAACAACATGGATGATGGCACCCCGCACAACTTCGCGGTCTACACCGACTCTTCGGCGGCGGAGGAGATCTTTGTGGGCGACACCATCACCGGCCCCGATACGACTACCTACACCTTCACCGCACCGGAGGAGCCCGGTACTTACTTCTTCCGGTGCGACGTCCATCCCCAACAGATGACCGGGGACTTCATCGTGCAGTGATCGGTCAAACCCACTCTTCTTTTCGTCTCTGTTCCGGGGCAACGTTTATCATTTCACGATCCGATCGGTGCCCGCTATGAAACCTCTGTCGCTTCTGATAGTCGCTCTGGCAATTGCGGGGATGCTCCTCCTCGCAGCCGGGTGCGTGAGTCCCGGCGGCAACCAGACCCCGACCGGCACTGAGACCATCACTCCGACCGTGACCCCGACGACCTCCACGCCGGCGGCAACCGTGGCAGCGAACGAGACCCCTACCCGTACACCCGGGGCGGTTCCCGGAGCCGGCACGCCCCGGGTCACGATTCTCTCACCCCTCCCTTACTCTGCGGTCACGACGACGGACGTCACCATCGAGGTGCTCGCTGAGAATTTCACGCCTGGTAGCGGGTCTGCTTCCGAAAATGTCGGCAACATCATCTACAATATGGATCTCGCCCCGCTGACGGCGCCGGGCGTGCGGACGAACATGACGCTCTCCGGGGAGGAGGGCGTCTTTGCCGTCTCGACAAACACCTCCCACACCTTTACCAACGTGAAGCCCGGCACCCATACCTTCTCTGTTGAACTGGTCCACCCGGACAACACGTCGTTCGAGCCCCCGGCGGTGGCTATCTCTGAGATGGTAGCGGTCGGACCGAACGCAACGCCGCCGACGCCCGTGCCCGGCGCAGTGCTCACCCCCGGCACCGTGACGGGACTTCCGGCCATACAGCCCTCGAACACGACAGCCGCCGGGACCGAAACCCCTGCCGCCACAGTGGCGACGACAGCGGCAGCAAACATTACAACGGCAGCGACTACCGGTGCGGCTGCAAATGCCACAACCGGAGCGACCGGTGCGGCGGGCGGGGGGACTGCGACCGTTGACCTGACAGCCGAGGACATAGCATTCGACACGAGCACGATCACGGTGCCCGCGGGGGCGGAGGTGACGGTGAACTTCAACAACATGGATGACGGCATCCCGCACAACTTCGCGGTCTACACCGACTCCTCGGCGTCTGAGGAGATCTTTGTGGGCGACATCATCACCGGCCCCGATACGACCACCTACACCTTCACGGCACCCTCCGAGCCCGGCACCTACTTCTTCCGCTGCGATGTCCACCCCCAGCAAATGACCGGCGACTTCGTCGTGCAGTAGGTGTGCCTACCGGCGGGAGATCCCCCGGATCTCCCCGTCCTTCGCTCCCGATGTCGCCCGGCATTGACGTCCGCGCTCAAGGATCTCCATGCCGGAATCGAGGGAGAGCGCCGTCAGCATCCCGCGAGTACGATACTCGCGGTGATCCTTCCGGTATCGCCGGGGTCCCGATCACGCCTGCACTCTCCATCCACCTCATCTAGACGGATGCATCACTGCAGGGCGGGCGGAGCCCCCTGACCCTCCGGTCGATCGGGCTAGGGTCACGGTCTGTCGCCCCGCCGGGGAAGAAGGCCTCAAAAGAGCGAGCAGGGCGGTCGTATCCGTGTGCAGCCGCCTGGGATGCCTCGCACCCTTGGCTCCCGGAAAGTATATATCGTATCAGACCCTCGCCCCCGCCCCGTATGAACCTTCATACACAATGTATGGCCTTCCTTGCGATAGCAATCTGCCTCTGCCTCATTGGAGGTGTTGCAGCTCAGCAGGAAGGGACGAACACCATTGCGTCGCCAGCGGCGACGACGCCTGCCGGCGAGGCGGGCAGTCTCGACCTCACCAATGCGAACGCCCCCCAGGCAACGAAGTTCACCAACAACACCTCGGTAACGACGTTCGGAGATGTTCCCGGATTTGTTCCGGAAGTGAGCCTGGAACTTGTAGTGGACAACTTCACCACCGCGCCGATGATGGTTACGACGGCGCCGGGCGACGAGACAGGCCGGTTCTTTGTCGTCGACCAGATCGGCGTGGTGAAGATCGTGGATGCAAATGGGACCGTGCTCCCCGAACCGTTCCTGGATCTCCGGGACAACCTCGTCGGCCTCGACCCGACCTACGACGAGCGCGGCCTGCTCTCCATCGCGTTCCACCCGAACTTCGCGGAGAACGGCAAGGTCTACGCCTTCTACAGCGCGCCCTTGAGACCGGAGGCTCCCGAGGGATGGAGTTGCACGAACCACATCTCCGAGTTCCAGGTCGACCCCGACAATCCGAATGTGGTGAACATGACCTCCGAGAAGGTTCTGATGTACATCGACAAGCCCTACCAGAACCACAATGGCGGCCAGCTCGCCTTCAGCCCCGCCGACGGCTACCTCTACATATCCCTCGGTGACGGCGGGAAGGCGGACGACGTCGGGAACGGTCACACCCCCGGAATCGGGAACGCCCAGGACCTCACGAAGATCTACGGCAAGATCCTCCGGATCGATGTCGACAGCACCGCCACCGGAGGGATGCCCCAGCCGACCATGACCCCGACGGTGAATCAGACCGGCAATGCGAGCGTCAACCGGACGGAGAACCCGCCCGAGCCGACATGGACGACGTTTGCCGGCAGCCTCTACGGCATTCCTGCCGACAACCCGTTTGTCGAGACCCAGCCTGAGATCCTTGATTCCTACGCCTACGACTCCGTCCCGCCCGAGATCTACGCCTATGGGTTCCGCAACCCGGCCTACATGGCCTTTGACTCCGGCGGCAGCAACGCCCTTTTCATCGGCGAAGCCGGCCAGAACCTCTTTGAGGAGGTTGATGTCGTCTTGAACGGCGGGAACTACGGCTGGCACATCCGCGAGGGCACGCACTGCTTCGACCCGAACGCCACCACGGCTCCCGGTGCGTCCTGCAACTCCACCGGACTCCAGGGCGAACCGCTGATCGGCCCCATCTTTGAAGGTGGCCACGACCTCGGCGTCGTCATCGTCGGCGGCGACGTTTACCGCGGGACGGCCGATGTCGGGCTTCAGGGCAGGTACCTCTTCGGCTACTGGAGCGACAGCCGGACTGTAGGAAACGGCACTCTCCTCGCCGCGACACCCCCGACGGGATGGGCCGAGGGTGCATTGCCGGAGACCGCCGCGAGCCTGACGCCTGACGAGAACGCGATGTGGGAGGCCCAGACGGTGAACGTCACCGCCCGGAACAACGAGACGCTGGGCGCGTTCCTGCGCGGGTTCGGCGAGGACGCAAGCCAGGAGATGTATGTGCTGACGAACGATGTGGGTGGCCCTGACAACACCACCAGCACCGGCAAACTCTGGAAGATCGTGCCGCCCACCGCCGTCACACCGGCCCCGGCACAGAACCAGACTCAGAACATGACAGGGAACCAGACCGGCGCCATGGTCGGGGGGCAGGGGATGGGAGCGGGTGCGACCCTCCTCTCCTCCCACTCCTCGCCGGATCCCGCCGGGAATATCATGGAGGTCCTTCTATCGACCGAGACCAGCATCCCCCTCGAGGAGAACCCGGCGTTCGGAAACTTCACCCGGTTCACGGGCCTCCTTCAGTCGACGGGCGTTGCCGTCACGCTTGAGAGTCCCGGACCGTATACCATATTCGCCCCGACCGACGCCGCGTTCGACCGTATGAACCCCGGCACCCTTGAGTCGGTCCTGAACGGCTCCTCAAACAGCACGGAGGTCGTGCTCTACCATATCGTGAACGGCTCCTACACGCTCGACGATCTCGGTAACGTCTCGACGCTCCGAACCCTGCAGGGCGAAAATCTTACCGTAAACGCTACCGGCACGGCCGTCATGGTGAACAACGCCACGGTCGCGATCCCCGAACTTTTAGCCGACAACGGCGTTATCCAGGGCATCGATACCGTCCTGCTGCCGTCCGGGGCCTGATCTTCTCGCCTCCATTACGACCCCGGATAATCATACCCGAAGCATTTATGCCGTTTGTGCAGTTCTTCTCCCCTGTTTTTGCATGATGTATCAGCAGGTCTTTGTCGGTGTGGACGGATCTCCCTGTTCCGACCTGGCGGTTGACGCGGCCCTAGCCTTCGCCTCCGCCGCCGGTAAGGGCAGGTGCACCGGCTGCCACGTTTATGCCGCCCGGATGCACCAGCGGCGCTTTGAGGACATGGAGCCCGGCCTCCCGGAGCGCTACCGGGAGGAGGAGCGGCTCGGCTCCCTGCGGGCGACGCACGACGACCTGATATCCGGCGGGATGGCGCTCATATCGGACGCCTATCTCGCGCCGCCGGCGGCGAAGGCTGCCGCACGGGGCATTCAGTTCGAGCCGGTTACGGCCGAGGGAAGGGGCTACGTCGAGATCCTCCGCCTCATCCGGGAGCGCCGGCCGGATCTTACGGTACTCGGCGCGACCGGGCACGGGCAGACGCCGGGGCTCCCCCTCGGGAGCCTTGCCGAGCGGATGCTCCTGTATGCCCGCGAAGGGGATCTCCTGCTGGTGCGGCGGCCCTGGGACCTGAAGAACCGCCCGGTCGTCGTGGGCGTGGACGGGAGTGACGGAAGTTACGCAGCCCTCGCGCGAGCGGCCGCGATTGCCGCCGCCTTCGATGCGCCGCTCGAGGCGGTGGCCGTCTACGACCCGTTCTTTCACGCCGGCGTCTTCCCGGTCATCGCCGACGCCCTGCCCGAAGAAGCGCAGCGGAGGTTCAATTTTCCGGCCCAGGAGCGCCTCCACGACGAGATCATCGATCGGGGCCTCGAGCACCTCTACCGGCGGAATCTGGAGCGCGGGGCGGCCCTCGCGCGAACCCTGGGCGCCCGGGTCCATACGGCGGTCGTCGCCGGGAGGGTCTGCCCGCAGGTGCACCACTACGCGGCGGTCAGGGGGGCGGGGCTCCTCGTCCTCGGCCGTTACGGGCTGCATCGTGAGGAAGAGTCGTTGATCGGGTCGAACGCCCAGAACCTTGCCCGGATAAGCACCACGAACGTCCTCGTCGTCGCGCCGCCAGCAAAACCGGTCGCGGTACCAGACCTTTCTGTCGACGCGATACCCTGGACCCCGGAGGCGGAGAGCCTTCTTTTGCGGGTGCCGCCGTTTGCGCGGGGGGCGGCGCGGACGGCGATCGAGGAGCACGCCCGGGCCCGGGGCCTCTCCCGGATCACGGAGAGCACCGTGCAGGACGTGGCCCGGCGGTCCGGTATGGGGGGCGGTTAGCGTGCAGGTCCCCGACGCCCGGGTGGTCGTCTTTTCTCGGACGAAGAGGTTAGCTCCCGATTTTCACCGGCATATCTTGCGCGGGAAGGTCATGGGGCAGACCGTCCGCCCGGGCGACCGGATCCTCGTCTACGAGGTCGCCGAGACCGTCCCTTCGGGGACGGTGCGGGTCACCCGGTCCACGCTCCTTGAGTTCCGGTGAGGGAGAGGGATGGTTGTCGCCCTGCGTGACGTGACGAAGCGGTTCGGCTCCGTCCTGGCGCTCGATGGGGTCACGCTCGACGTGGGGGAAGGGGAGATCCTCGGCCTCCTCGGCCCCAACGGGTCGGGGAAGTCCACCCTGCTCAAAGTCGTCGCTCGCCTCATCCCTCCCGACGAAGGGACCGTCACGCTCCCGGCGGACGGGAGGGCGATGATGCTCCGGACAGGAATGCTCTTTGACCACACCGTCCACTGGGAGACACTCACCGGCTACGAGAACGCCCGGTTCTTTGCCCGCTCCTACGGCATGGACCCGGAGGCGGCGCATGCCCGACTTCGGGTCCTCTTTTCGCTCTTCGGGCTCCGGGACCGGTGGGACGACCCGGTCTCTACCTACTCCTACGGGATGCGGCGGAAACTCGGCCTGATCGAGGCCCTGGCGCACGAACCCTCCCTCGTCCTGCTGGACGAGCCGTCGATCGGCCTGGATTACCGGGCGAGGGGCACCCTTGCCGGCCTCCTGCGTGCGGCGGCCCGGCGGGGTGCTGCGGTCGTCTTCTCCACGAACGACGTGAACAAGGCGGCCGGGCTTGCCGACCGGGTTGCTCTCTTTGACCGGGGCAGGCTGCTCGTATCCGGGGAGCCGTCCGCACTCGTCCGATCGCTCGGTGCGAAGGTGACGATCGATCTCCGGCTGGCGGCGCCGGTCGCGCTCCGGCCGCTACGCGAGGTTTCCGGCGTCGAGGGCGTGGATGCAGAGGGGCGGGAGGACGGATTTTGCGTAACGGTGATAGCCGCGCCGGACGGGTCCGGCCCGTCGTCTCTTCTCGCCCGGGTCGTCCACGCGGTGGCGGGAGAAGGCGGGGTGGTCGTGGGTGTCGATCTCCGGGTTCCGGGGCTCCCGGACGTTGTTCTCGCGTATACGGGAGGGATGGCTGATGTACCCTGACTCGTTCTTCAAAAAGGAAGTCCTTGAAGACCTCCGGGACCGCCGGGGGCTCTTCCTCAAGTTCGCCCTGCCGGCGGCGCTCTTGCTGCCCCTCATCCTCGCCGACGTGCCCGCATCCCTCCAGGCAGCCGGCATCACGGTCGCTGTGATCTTTTCCGGTGTCTTCGGGTCGTCGATCGGGCTCGTCCGCATTCGCGAGAGCGGCATGCTGGACCGGATGGCCCTGCTGCCCGTCTCGCCCCGCCGGCTGACCGCTGGATACGTCTTCGCGAACGCCCTCCTTGATCTGGCGCAGGTTGCCGTCCCCCTCGTCGTCTTCCTGCTCGTCCACCCGCCGGCCCCGGTGGGTGTTGTTTGTGCGGTTGTATCGTTCGCATCCGCTGTGGTTGCGGCGAACGCTCTCGGCGTCTTGGTGGCGGCCGTCCCGGGATCGTCCGGCGAGGGTCACCTCTACGCGATTGTTGCGGTCATGGCTGCTATCATGCTCTCGGGGCTCGGCGCGCCTGCCCCGTACACGCAGGAATTCCTCCCATTCTGGTATCTTTACGCGGCGCTCGTCGCCGCTCCCGGGACATCTGCTCTTGCCCCAGTCCTCGCCGCTCTTCTCCTCGGGGCCGTGCTCATGGTCTCGCCATGGCTGTTTGGCAGAACCGGTGCGTGAGAAGACCGAAGGTCGGGCGGGCAACCATTAAGCCATCTGAAAAAGGGTAGGGTTAGTTCTTCCTTCTCCTCCAGAGGAGGAAGGCCAGCGGTGCAAGGAAGGGCGCGTAGACGAGCGGTGCCGCAGGCGTCGTCGTCGCCGCGACGGTCGGCGCGGTCGTCATCGTCTCCGTCACTTCAGGCGTCGCGGTAGCCTCCGTCGTGACATTCGTCTCCGGCGTCACGGTTTGGTTCTCCGTCATCGCGGCGATGGCGAAGGTGGAGAATCCGGGGGTTGTCGCGCGGAAGAGGTAGTTGCCGTCCTCCTCACCGACGACCTCGGTCTCCAGGATCTGCCAGCCGCCGTTGACGTAGCGCATGAGCCTGACATCCTCCGGGAGGATCCCGTGCTCCTCGAGCCACTTCGCCGGAATGGTGAAGGTCAGCGTTGCGCCGCCGATCTGGTCAGGGTTCGCCCACGAGACGGCGATCTCGGCGTACTCGTAGGTGCTGCCGCCGGGAGGCTCCGCCAGGTTGGGGCACCCCGCCTCCTTCACGGTCAGCATCAGCTTCGGGATGTTGTCGGCCGCCGTGATGGCGACGCTGCCGATAGACGTGACACCGAAGCCCGAGAACGTGTGCGTTGCGCCTCTCTTTAGATCCTCGCAGATCCCTGCGAAGAAACTGGGGCCGGGGTCTCCGCCGCCGTCACTGTAGGCGCGGTAGGTCGATCCGGGGTTATTCGGGGTCTGTGTGGGACCCGGTGTCGGATCGGTCGTGGGCGCCGCCGTGACGGTGATCGTCGCCGCCCCTTCAACGCCGCCGGCACACGCCGTCACGTCCGTGGAGCCCTGTGCGAATGCTGCAAAGAGGCCCAAGCTGTCGATCGTGCCGATATCGCCATCGGAGCACGACCACCTGACCCTGACCCAGTCCATTACGTTCTCGCACTGGTCGTATACCGTGGCGGAGAACTCCCGGGTTTCTCCGGGCGCGAGCGTCTCTTCGGGTGGGTCGACCTCGATACAGGCCGGGACCGGAAGCGAAGGCTCAATGGTCACGCAGGCGGAGCCGGAGACCCCGTCGGCCGATGCGGTGAGCGTCACTTCCCCTTCCGTAAGAGCAGTGAAGGTGCCGCTGCAGAGATCGATCTCGCCGACGCACGGGTCGCTGCTCGTCCAGTTGACTATGACATCGGGCATTTCATAGCCGTACTGGTCGAATGCGGTTGCGGTGAGCGTCAGGCTCTTCCCGGCAGGGATGCGGAAGTCAGACGGGCTGACCTCGATCCGCGTAAGCACCGGCTCCGTCGACCGGACGGTCACTGTCGCGATCCCGTTCTCTCCGGCAACCGTTGCGGTGACGGTCGTGCTGCCTTCGCCGCATGCGGTGAAGAGGCCGCTGCAGGGATCGATCTTGCCGACGCACGGGTCGTCGCAGGACCAGGCCATGGTAGAGCCCGCGTTGTCCTGCAGGTCATACACGGTAAACCGCCATGTGTCCCCGCAGTTCAGGATGATCGCCGACGGGGAGACCACGACACCCGCGGACTCATCGGTGACCTCTACGTCGGCCGTCCCGATAACGCCGTTTGCCGATGCGGTGACGGTCGCCGTGCCCGCGGCGAACGCCTCAAAGAACCCGGTTTCGTCGATCTCGCCGACGCACGTGTCGCTGCAGCACCAGTCGATCTCGACATCGGGTATCTCGCAGCCGTCCGGGTCGAGTACGGTGAACGTTGCGGTGCCGCCGGCGGCGAGGGTGATCGCGGCCGGGGTGACGACGATGGACGTCACGGCCGGGCTGTTGCAGGTCACGGTGACGGTTGCGGTTCCTTCGGCGCCGTCTCCACAGGCGGTGATGGTCGTCGTGCCGCTGTCAAGGGCGGTGAAGACGCCGCTGCAGGGATCGATGGTGCCGACGCACGGGTCGCTGCACTCCCAGGTGACCTCTGCGCCCTTGACGATATTTCCAAACCTGTCGAACGCGACGACCTCAAACTGGAGGTCTTCGCCGACCTTGAGCGTGGCCGCGGACGGCACGACCGCGATCTTTGCGAGCAGAGGCCATTCGTTGACGGTGATGGTTGCCTGCGCGGAGCAGTCTCCTGCCGTCGCGGTGACGGTCGTCGTTCCTGCGGCGAGGGCGGTGAAGAACCCGTCCCCATCGATGGTGCCGACGGTCTTGTTGCTGCTCGACCAGGTGACCTCACCGGCGGGCATGACGTTGCCGTCCCGGTCATAGACCGTCACCATGAATCTCTGGAGATCCCCGACGTCCAGGGTGGCCCGGGGCGGCGTGAGCGAGATCTCTGTCAGGGCCGGGTCACCGGGCTCATATGCGTTGACCGTGACGGTTGCGGTTCCGACGACATCGCCGGCGGACGCGGTGACGGTCGCGGTGCCCGCGGCAAGGGCGGTGAAGAAGCCGGTATCGTCGACGGTTCCGACGGTTTCGTTGTCGCACGACCAGGTGAACTCGATGCCGGTCATCTCACCGCCGTTCTCATCGAAGACAACTGCCGCGAACTGTTCTGTGTCGCCGACATCCAGGATGGCCGTGCCCGGTCTGACCTCGATGCGGTCGAGAGCCGGTTCTGCGGGCTCATCGGCGTTGACGGTGACGGTTGCGGGTTTGGAGAGGTCGCCCGCTGTTGCGGTTACGGTCGCCGTGCCTGCGGCGAGAGCGGTGAAGATGCCGCTGGACTCACCGATCGTTCCGACGGTCTCGTTGTCGCACGACCAGGTGACCGCGACGCCGGTCATCTCGTTGCCGAACTGGTCGAGGACGGTTGCCGTGAACTGTTCTGTGCCACCGATCGCGAGCGTGGGAGAGAGCGGTGTGACCTCGATCGTGGTTGCGACCGGCTCTTCGTCCGTGACGGTGACGGTCGCCATTCCAGATTTGCCGCTTGCCGTTGCGGTGATGGTTGTAGTGCCCGCGGCTTTCGCGGTAAAGAGGCCCTTAGATTTGTCGATGGTTCCGACGGTCTCGTTGCTGCACGACCAGTTGAACTCGACGTCGGTCATTTCTTTGCCGAACTGGTCGTAGGCGGTTGCGGTGAACTGTTTCGTCGCGTTGAGATCGAGCGTGAACGTGGACGGGGTGACCTCGATGCGGTCGAGGACCGGTTCTACCGGTTCGTCGTCATTGACGGTGACGGTTGCGGTTCCGGTGATGCCTTCGGCAGTCGCGATGACGGTCGCCGTGCCCGCGGCCTTCGCGGTAAAGACGCCGCTGGACTCACCGATCGTTCCAACAGTCTCGTTGCTGCACGACCAGGTGAACTCGATGTTGGTCATCCCTTTGCCGAACTGGTCGTAGGCGGTTGCTTCGAACCGCTTTGTCTCGTTGCGGTCGAGTGTGAACGTGGACGGGGTGACGACGATGGACGTCACGACCGACTCGTTGGCGTTGACGGTGACGGTCGCGGTTCCGGTGATGCCGCCCGTCGACGCGATGATGGTCGTCGTGCCGGCTTCGTAAGCGGCGAAGTAGCCGCCGGGGTCGATGTATCCAACCGTGCCGTTGCCGCACGACCAGGAGACTTTCAGGTCGGGTATGACTTCGTCGTTCTCGTCATAACAGGTGGCATTGAACTTCAGTTCGTCGCTAACGTTCATCGTGGCCGAAGATGGTTCAACCTTGATCCTCGCGACCACGGCCGGCGCTCCTTCGGGGTTGTATGCGAACGCGTAGATATCCGAGTAGGAGCCGCGGGCTTTCTGCCAGACGATCATGTTGCCGCTGGCGGCGGGGTAGAGCTGTTCACCGCCGGCGGTGGGCACGGCCATCTCTTTACCACTATTGCGGTCGTACATGTAGATGCTTCTCGGCGCATCCCGCTTGTCCTCCCAGGCGAGGATCTGGCCGGTGATCACCGGCGAAACCTGGTCGGAGTTGTCGAAGGTGATCCTCTGCTCTCCACCGGACGGGTCGTCGAGATCGATCATGTAGATGTCGGGGCTCGCGTGCCGGTTATCCTCCCAGGCCACGACGCTCCCGTAGAGCGAGGGCCAGGACTGGGCCGCCGTGCTCGTGGATACCGGCCCTTTCATCTTGCCTTCGGCGATGCTGTAGTAATGAACCCTATCGTCGGCCGCTTCGACCCAGGCGACGTACTTCTCCGAGAGTGCAGGCTTGAACTCGGTGCTCCCACCGGGGATCGTCGTCTTTGCATCGCATTTGATGGTATCTTTCACCTCACCGGCTGCGATGTCGTAGAGGACGATCCTGGTATCGCCGCTGCTGCTATCGTACCAGGCAATGTAGTTCCCGCGGACGATCGGCAGCCACTGTTTGCCCGGGTCGGTTGTGAGCTGTGTCTCTTCACCCGTCGAGCGCCGGTAGAGGTAGATATCCCAGTTCCCGTTCCGGTTGTCCTGCCAGACGATGTAGTCCCCTGAGATGGACGGTCTCTCCTGCGAGGCGGAGTTCGTTGTTATCCTGGTGCCGGAGGTGCCCGGACTGTTCGAGAAGTAGATCTCTTTGTTTCCGTCCCGGCCGTCTTCCCAGACGACCATGTTCCCGTCGACGTCGGGGTTCTCCTGCGACCCGGGGAAGACGGCAAACGGTACCAGATCTCCCGGAGCAATCTCTGCCGCCATAACCGGCGGCGCGAGCAGCCCGACGATGACGACTGCACATAGCAGCGTCAGATACGTGAAATTTCTCATTTCTTTCCCCCTTGACATTCGCTCCCATCCGCAGGACGGCGGTGCATACCTGCCGGTAGCACAAAGGGCTCACTAAAGCAGGCGCTCGCCGGGACGCCCGGCAGACGGAGAATGAATTCCGATTTAAGACCCGGTCATTGGGTAGCCGGTGAATGGGTGGATGGCGGTATAAATATATATCCTTTACGGTGATTTATTCTTGAATTTTTATAATAAAACCGGGATCTCTTATGCGCCCATAACGGCAGAGGGGGATCCGGAGGAGGCCTTCATAGACTACCGCCCGCCGGTTCGTGGGGAGCCTGCCCGGGGTGTGTATTTGCCCTGGAATCAACAGGGGCGGCAATTTTCTGTCAAGACCGCCGCAGGAGAGCGGGCGGCAGGATCCGGTCGGCGTATCGCGGCGAACCAGAAGAACGCCCTGCACCCCCGGCAGAGTTCAGGGTCGATACCCGCGAGCATAAGGGATTCGAGCTCGATGTCGCCCTCGAACCCGCCGCCCGGGAGATGCTGCCTCTCCGGGGGATTCTATGATAACCGGGGATCGTCACGGCATGGTGCAGCAGTCCATCAACCGTATGTTGTCACCTGCTACCGTAGCTGTCAGTAACCATGGCTCTCGGTCATCTCCCTGCCCTCACCGGGGATGGAGAATCCGAACAACAGGGAGGCCACCCTGCCGTCCGGTTCGATATGAACAGCCTTTTATCCGAGTAACCGGGATATGCTCCTCTATGGCAGGCGCGGATACCGAGGGCGGGGTCTCGGAGGTGCTGAGCGCGATCCTGATGGTGGCGGTCGCGGTCATCCTCGCGGCAATCGTGGCATCGCTGGTCTTCGGGATCGGTCTCCTGGAGGAGCCGAAGACCGTCGCGGTGACGGCGACACGGTCCGGGGAGAACGTCACGTTCATGGTGCACGGCGGGATGAACATGGACCGGGTCACGGAGATCCGGTGCTGGATCGGCGGGGTCGGGGAGGGGAACGAGAACTTCACGCTCGATGCCCGGGCGGGGGCGACCAAAACATCCCGCGTTCCGGGCGCGACGCGGGTCGTGGTCGTGGGGCGGTTTGCAGATAACGCGTCGTGGATACTGCTTGATAAGACGCTCTAACGTGCCGGGCGGTCTTCCGCCTTCCGTCTACCGGTACGGGTTCGAGGGCGTGAGCATCAGGGGTATCTCACAGGTTATCATAGGCATTCTTTCGATGATCGAGATCGACCGCCATAATAACGAGTTGTTGGTGCTCAAATGCCAGGATGACCCGGTACGTGCCTACCCGCAGGGAGAATAACGGTACGTTCGTCAGGCGCTTCACCTGCAGGTGAGGGTATTCCTCTTCCGCCAGCAGTTCAAGTGCCCTGACGATCCGGGTGGCAGCCTCCTCTGGGAGGCACTTTAATGTACGCTGGGCTCTTTTCGAGTAGATGAGCGTGTATCTCACTCAATCCCCAGATCCCGCTTCAACTCCTCGTGTGTCACAAACTCGCCCCGCCGGATCTCATCAAGCGATGCCTGGATGCTGGTGAGTGCCCCGGACTCCGGAGTTGGGGGTCGCCGCTCTGGTCCAGCAGTCGGCGAACGATAGCCGGTAGGGCTCATTCGGGTAACGGCGGAGTTCATCCAGGCGATTCCGGTCGGGTTTGAAGGTATTGATTGTGCTTGTGGTCGTCTCGTCGGGCTTGCCGGATGACATGCCGCCGCCGAACCGCATACCCATTCACACTCCTGGTAATCATTATGCTGAGAGGCTGCCGCCGGGCGCCCTTCGAGGAGACGGGGGGAGGTCCGGCGGGCGAGGACAGCGACGTAGAGCACCGCGGCCCCGGCGAGGAAGAGGTAGGTGAGGGTCGTGATGGACGCCGGAAGAGTCTTCACCAACCATTGTAAATATGACCAGCACTTACAGTATTGTCATGGTTGCAACCAAGCGGATACCGGTCTCAGAAGGTGTATGGGAGGACATCTCCGATCTCAAGCGCCCGGGACAGACGTTTGATGATCTCCTCTCCCGCATGGTGGAACTGGAGAAGAAGCGCCGGTTCATCGAGGATATGGATCGTATCGAGGCGGAGGGAGATTTTGTGGAGCTGAATTTTGACGTTCCGGATACTGATTAACCGCAAGGCTCTGGAGAGTATCCGCAGTTTCCGCCCGAAGAGCCGGCGGATCGTCATGGAGAGGCTGAAGACGCTTCAAGAAGATCCGTTCCCCGGTGGCGGAAGCGACAAAGAACGTCTGTATGTTCAGGGACGGGAGGACACCTATCGCCTTCATATAAGCCATACCTTCACGGCATTCTATCGCATCCATGAGGCAGAACAAGAGGTTCATGTTCTCGCCGTGATGCCGATCGAGCGAGCGCACAAGTGGTATGGGCGTTTCTAATCCCAGAAGTCAACTGTTAACCCTATCGTGCAATTATTCAGCCCGACGATGATGTCGTAAAACCGCGTGAACCACCCCCCGGCTTTGCGCAGGGGGTCTTTTTGCTCTGCCGTTCGCACTTCCGGTGCTCAAACTCCACCCCCGCAAAGGCACGACGGGGAAGCGGGGAGCGCATCACTCCTCACCTCACGTCTCTTCCTCGTAGTCGCCGTATTCATCCTCAGCGCCCTCGGCCTTCAGGATGTAACCCCACGATGGCAAAAATGAGAGGCACGCTGACCGGGGCGGTAAGCCCCGTCGGGCCGTGGAGGGTGGGGCCGTACCCGGGATTGCGATGAACCTGCAAACGTCAACTCCCTGCCCTTCACAGCGGGAAGATCGCGTACTGGATGTACCAGATGTATTCCACCACCGGTATCCAGAAGTGATAGCCCTCCCAGCAGCTGGTGGCGAACCGGAAGTCGACGACGACCTCCCAGGCAAGCGGGAAGAGCATCACCACCGGGACGGCGTAGGCGAGAAGGCGGGGGGAGGCGCGTTTGGCGAGTGCGACTGGCCGCAGGGCAGGAGCTTGAGCACCGTCAGGTGCGAGCACGGCGACATAGAGCACCACTGTCCCGGCGAGGAAGAGGTAGGTGGGGGTCGTGATGAACGTGACCTGCCCGCCGGGGTTTTTGCCGGCGATGACCTGGAGGACGATGAAGATGAGCGGGAGGTCGATGACCGCGAGCCAGAAGAGCGTCCTCAAGGCCTCCCGCACCCCGTCCCCGTCCATCCCGGCGTGTTTGAAGGCGTAGACCCCGATGACGAGCATGGGAAGATAGGCCGGGGAGAGGTAGCGCATGTCGGGGACGATGCCGGGGCTTGCCGGCATCCCGGGGATGGACCGGGCGTAGGTGAGCACCACCAGGACGGCGGCGAGGGCGAAGAAGGCGAGGAGCCGGGCGTCGCGGGGGCTGATCCCGGTCGGCCTGCGGCGGATGAGGGCGTATCCGATTACTCCGGCGAGCAG
>JASUSO010000029.1 GCA_030446015.1 Methanobacteriota archaeon | reverse complement strand
GCATGATTGATCGTGTACAGAAAGAGATGTACACGATGGGAGCACTGATACCCCACGACGCAATGCTTGAAGAATGCCAAGCAACGTCAGAACCCCACGACTTTAGTCGTGGGAGTATGTCAGGTTCGAGAACGTCACCGGAACCGCCGTCGGGTTCTGGACGCCGGCACTGGCGAAAGGGGTCAACGTCCCCGGCTACCACCTTCACTTCATCACCGGCGACCGCACCGCCGGCGGCCACGTGCTCGATATGGTCCTGGCGGAGGGCACCGTGCAGGTCGACACCACGACAAACTTCACCATGGCGCTCCCGGCGAGCGGTGACTTCTGGACGGTCGACCTCTCGGGAGACCTCTCGGGAGACCTTGAGCAGGTGGAATGAGCCCGAGGGACCACTTTTTTTCTCGCACCTGATGGTGCTTGAGTTCTGGTTTTCACGACCTGTTTCCGGATAAGGCTACAGGCCTCACGCGAAGAGCGACGGATGTCTCATCCGGAGCGTAACTCACAATCAACTTGGTCTTCGCGTTCTTCACGGCTTCGCGTGAGATGGTGGGGCTGAGCAACGATACGGTCTCACGCGAAGGACGCGAAGCCGCGAAGAGAACTCCGCGTCACCGCGGCCAAAAAAAAATGTTAGCGGACGACGAGCAGCGGCGGTCTGACCGCGCCGCCGATCTGCTCGAGCAGGGCGCTGATCCGGGACTTTCCGCTCCTGCCGAAAGCGCCCATGACGATCAGCCCGTATTCGCCGGAGTTCGCCTCCTTAAGGATCTCCTCCCTGATTGACCCCTCGACGATCTTTGACGAGCACTGAACCTTCTCCCCCTGGTAGCGGGCGAGGATGCTGTTCTGGTCGTCCTCGATGCTCTTTCGCATATCTTTCCATATCCGCCCCTCGTAGCCCTTCAACTGCTCGCAGATCCCGCTCTGGGCGCAGAAGTTGAACGCCATCGCCTTGGCCTCCGCGATATCCAGCACCGAGAAGAGGACTACCTCGGCATTCTTCCGCTTTGCCAGTCCAATCGCATGCAGAGCCGCTTTCTGGCTCCACTTCGAACCATCGATAAGCACGAGAATCTTCATGTCGTTCACACCGCAAATTTCAGCCAGAGCATCACAAATCCTACCGCCACCGTCACGAAGAGCACCAGCATCCCTACCTTCAGGAAGTCGATGAACGTGATGCCGATCCCCTCGCGCTCGGCGATACCGATGACGACCACGTTTGCCGACGCCCCGATGGCGGTTCCGTTCCCCCCGAGGCATGCGCCGAGGGCGAGCGCCCACCAGAGCGGGTAGACGTCCATCGTCGCCCCCAGGTCGTGGATGAGCGGGATCATCGCCGCAGTGAGGGGGATGTTATCCACGATCGCCGAGGCGATCGCGGCGAACCATGCCACGATGAACATCGCCTCCCCGGTCGATCCGACGTTCTCGATCATGATCGAGGCGATGCTCGAGATGATGCCGGTCTCGACCAGGGCGCCGACGATGATGAAGAGCCCGCCGAAGAAGAAGAGAGCCGGCCACTCGATCTTCTCGAATATCTCCTCCGGCGACTGCCTGCTCCAGAAGAGGAGGATCGCCGCTCCGATGAGAGCCACCTCCGCGGGTTCGAGCCCCATCGCCGGGTCGACGAACGGCAGGACGACGTGCAGGATCTCTCCGATCCGGTCGTGGACAAAGAAGAGGAGGACCACGAAGGCGATGACGGTCACCGATTTGTTGAAGAGGGACCGATCGACGATCGCCGCCCGCTCGTCGAGACCGTTGAGCGTCCGGACCAATTCCTCCCTCTCTTCGGCGCTCACCCTCATCGATCTGCCGTAGATGACGTACATCATCAGGAGGAGGATCGCCATATCGACGACCATGATGGGCCCGAGATGGATGATGAACTCGTTGAACGTCAGTCCTGCCGACGACGCGATCATGATGTTCGGCGGGTCGCCTATGAGCGTCGCTGCCCCGCCGACGTTTGAGGAGAAGATCTCCGTGACCAGGAAGGGAATGGGGTTGAGATTCATCACCCTCGCAACGTAGAGGAGCATCGGGGTGAGAAGGAGGACGGTGGTGACGTTGTCGAGAAACGCGCTCACGATCGCCGTTACGATCGCGAAGAGGACGAGAACCCGGATCGGGCTGCCTTTCGCGAGTTTTGCCGTCCGTATCGCGATATACTCGAAGAGACCGCTGCCTCGGGCGGTATTGACGATGATCATCATCCCGAGGAGCAGGAAGATCGTCCCGAAGTCGACGTGTTCGAGGAGCGCCTCCCAGGGGACGATCCCGACGAAGACCACGATCGCCGCACCGAGCATGGCGGCGACCGCCCGGTGGATCCGCTCGTCGATGATGAGCGCGTAGGTGAAGAGGAAGACCGCTACCGCGATCAGCGCCACTGCTTCCATCGATGCACCCGTCAGTAGATGAGCGCGGGGGTCTCCACCCGCTGGCAGATACGCAGAACGATCGGGCTTATTGAGGTGTCGGTCGCCTCTCCGTCAGCGTAGCGGCGGCAGAGCGCGATCATGTCGTGGTTCTTTGCCATCTGGATGACGTCGTCGCCCTTATGCCCGACGAACATCCGTGTCTGGGTCGAAAAACCGTGGTCTTCGAGTCTCGCTGCGGTCCGTTCGAGGAGTTTCTGGCCGTACTCTTCCTTCTTCTTCCGGAACTCCTCCATCGATTCGCGGTCGAGCGCCTGTCCGAGGAGTTCGAGCACATCGGCGTCGGTGATGTAGGCGAGCGAGACCGTGGCATCGTAGGCAGAGAGTACGTCGATTGCCTCGTCAGTGATGTCGTGGACGAAGGAGTCGAGCGGCACCAGGATCGATCTGACCTCGGGGACGAACATCTCCTCGTCGGTCAGCAGGAACTCGCTGTAGTCTTTCAGGACCGAGTCATACCGTCTCCCGACGATATCTTTGAACTTGCGCTGGATCAAGGAAGAAGAGTATCCCATCGGGATCTAGGTTTCCCGGCGCGCTCATTTAATACTTTTGTTTTGCCCGGTTCTGCACCACTCCCCTTCCAAAAAGCCGGATGGGGCTCGCCCGGCAGGATTTTCGGCGGCAAGGGGTCGGCGTTATGGGGGTGGAGGCGCCGGGATCTGGCGTCAACGCCTGGATACCGATGCGAGCGTCTCCCGGCAGGCCGGGCAGAGCATCTTCCTCTTTCTGTCCAGTTCGTCCAGGGTCCTCGGCCGGAACATGACGCATTCGGGGTCGGAGCAGTGGTCGAGCCCGAGGAGATGCCCGAGTTCGTGTGCGCCTTCTTTTGCCGTCCGGTCGATGAGGTCGGCGTCGTCCGGCACCCTGCCGTAGTAGTCGTTTCCGAGGCGGGCGGTTGAGACGACGGCGACGCCGCATGAGGGCCGTGCGAGGCCGAAGACGAAGTCACACCCGTTGACGTAGAGGTCGCGGGAGGTGACGAGCAGCAGGGGGCCGTCGATCTCGTATCTGCGCGTGAGGGTGTCCTGCAGGCGGTCAAGGATCTTTTGAGCATCGTGCTGGTTGCGGGTTCGGTCGTAGCCGTCGATGAGAAACGGGTATTCGACGAGTGCGGGCTCTCTCCCGAGGATCATCGCGATCATCCTGACGACCGGGAGTTCGATACCTTCCGGTGCCTGTGGGTCCCAAAGAATATTGATGCCCATTACCTAATCTCTGGGTAATGTGTCGGTATAAACATATTGAGCGGAGTATCGGGGAGTATATCGCCGCCCGATACCGCCGGGCCGTCGAAGTGGGTATCGGCAACAACCCCGAAGCCGCACGGCTGGTCAAGGCTGCCGGCGCCCTGATGCGCTGTACCGATATCCGGCCGGGCATCCGGCACGAGGGGCTCGACGTCGTGACCGACGATATTTTCGAGCCGGATCTCCGGCTGTATGAAGGCGCGGACCTGATCTACGCCGTGCGGCCCGGCGTGGAGATGGTCCCGCCGCTGATCGCGCTTGCCGACCGGATCGACAGCGATCTCCTGGTCTACCACCTGGGGTGCGAGATCTACGAAGACGGCGGCGAGGTCGTGGACTGCGGCCCGGTCCTCCTCCACTGCTACCGCCGGCGTGCCCCGTAGCGGAGCCACCCCGCTAGAAGAGCGTCGCCTGGCCGGGGGGCGGGTCCCGCCGGGACTCTCCGGCATCGGCTGGCGGGGCGTCGTCCTGGGACTTCTTGGCTTTTGTGGCCGGCTTCTCTTTGGCGGCGGCCTTCTTCTCCTTCGCCTTCTCCTCTTTCGCCACCTCTTTGACGATCTTCGCGGCCCGGGCCTTGTCGTGGATGAAGAGGTTCAACTCGTCGGCGTCGAGCTCGAACTCGCGGACGTAGCGTGCGGGGTCCTGCTCGACGAGGATGCTGATCGCGGTGAAGAAATCCTCTCTCAGTGCATCCTCCGGGATATGCGTCATCTCGCTGAGTTTGCGGGAGAGACCCGCCCGGATCGTCTTCTGCTTCTTTGAGGCCCCCATCTTCTGCCAGCGCGACGGCGGCATGATGCGGTCGTGGACGCCGTGCCCGCCGGCGGCGTCGGCGAGGCCGAGGAGCATCACTGCGCTCGCGTAGCGCCAGAGGGTGTAGTACTGGCGTCGGTATGTCCGGCCGATGTACTCGTCCGCCCTCGCGAGGCAGGCGTAGCCTCTCGCCCGGGAGGCGAAGTCCGGCATATGGCTGAGGCTCCCCTCGAGCCACTGCTCGACGGTATCCGGGGTATCCTCGACCTCAACCGCCATCCGGAGCAGGTCGGCGTCCCTCTTCCCTTTGTAGACGCTTCCGACGAGTTCGAAGATCGTCGAGCGCTCGTCCTTTGCGGAGGTGTGGACGTCGCCCGCCGCGAGGTGCTCCCGTCCCACCGCCGCGGCGTAGAGCATGTTCACCGCGGCCCGCATATCCCCGTCGGCGCGTTCGGCGATCGCGTCGAGCGCGGCGGGATCGCATGCCACGCCTTCTGCGGCGCAGATATGGCGGAGGCGGGGGACGATCGAGCGGGCCTGGAGCGCCCGGAACTGCACCGGCTCCGTGACCGCTTTGAGCTCTTTCGTGAGGGCGTAGTAGTCGTTTGCGATCAGGATGATCGGCTGCATGGACGCCGCGATGATCTCCACGATCGCCTTCGCCCCGCCCCGGTCGGCCTGCCCGTGGAGGTTGTCGGCCTCGTCGAGCAGGATGAGTTTGCGGCTCGCGCCGGAGAGGCTCGCCGTGGTGGAGCCCGAGCCCGCCACCTTCTCGAGGGCCGCCTTCGTCCGCTGGTCGGAGGCGTTCAGTTCCACCACCTCCCAGTGCATATCGTTTGCGAGGGCATAGGCGCTCGAGGTCTTGCCGGTGCCGGGTTTCCCGTACAGGAGCAGCGGCTTCTTCTGCCGCGACCAGTCCCGCGCCCACTCATACATCTGCCTGACGGCGCCGGAGTTCCCCACGACATCCTGAAGATGCTGCGGCCTGTACTTCTCCACCCAGTCCATACCAGACTATTGGGTGCGGTGCATCAAAAAAGCCACCCCGGTACGGGGCGAAGACGATCCGGAGGATGCGCCCAAGATGTGCCGCACCCGCCCCGGCCGGACGCCTACCGGCCGTTCCCTTCCCGATCGGTTCCGGGAACGGAGTGCATAATACCGGTGAATCAAATACATTATCTCTGATGAGGCAGAATACCATAAAGAAACCTGGAGTGTTGGTGTTCTTGTGGTGAAGGATTGCTCCACCGATACGGTAGCACGGGCCGTCAGAGAGTACGAGGGCGTCACCCGGAAGAAGGAGATTGGGGATATGATCCGGTCGCTCCGGATCGAGAGCCCCGATGTCATCGCTTCGTTCGGTGAGGATGCCGCGGTCATCCGGCACAACGCAGAGGACGCGCTGCTTCTTGCGGCGGACGGTATCTGGAGCAAGTTGATGGAGGCCGACCCGTTCTGGGCGGGATACTGCGCCGTGCTCGTGAACGTTCACGACATCGCCGCCATGGGCGGAAGGCCGGTTGCGATGGTCGATATCCTCTCCGTTACGGACGACCGGATCCGTGATGAGGTGACCCGGGGCATGGTCGCTGCATCCGCACAGTTCGGTGTCCCGATCGTGGGCGGACACCTGCACCCGGATACCCCCTACAGCGTCGTGGACGTGGCGATCCTCGGAACGGCCACGATGGACCAGATCATCTATTCGAACACGGCGGAGGTGGGCGACGTGGTCGTCGCGGCGATTGACCTCGACGGCCGGGTGCATCCGTCGTGCAGCTTCAACTGGGACTCGGTCACGATGAAGCCGGCGGACGTGGTGCGTGCCCAGATCCGGGTGATGGAGGATCTCGGGAAGGAGCACCTGGTGACGGCGGGCAAGGACATCAGCAATCCGGGCGTCATCGGAACGCTCGGCATGCTCCTTGAGGTGAGCGGGAAGGGCGCGGCGATCGACCTCGAGGCGATACCCCGACCGGACCTCTCGGCGATCAATCTCCCCTTCGAGCAGTGGGTGCGCATGTACCCCGGCATGGGGTTCATCCTGACCGTCAGACCGGAGAACGTGGAGGAGGTCTGCCGCCGGTTTGGCGACGTCGGGATCACCGCCGCCGCTATCGGGGAGGTTGACGGGACCAGGAAACTCTCCGTCAGGTACCTGGGCCGGGAGACGCAGGTCTTCGACCTCGACCAGAACGGCATCATGCGGATCTTCTCGGACGGCGGAGCATGCCAATAACGGTCGGGCTTGGTGCGGCGTCCCCTGACGCAAAGATCCTCTCGACCGCCCGGGCGGTCGGCCGGGAGGTCGATCTCATCCTTTTCTCTCCCCCCGGGACCGCCGGGGCGTTCGGTGACGCGGTTACGGTCGTCGAGGCCGTGGAGCCGGAGATAGCCCTCATCGAGGCACTCTATGCGGAGAGGATCGATGCCGCCGTCAGGGGCACGCTCCCAGCATCCTCCACCTTAAAGGCCCTCAAGCGGGCCGCGGGTGTCGATCACCTGGAGCGGATCGCCCTCCTCGAGACCGCCGACGGGCGCCTCTTCCTTCTCGCCCCGGTCGGGGTCGACGAGGGCTGGACGGTCGAGGAGAAGGTGCGGTTTGTGCGGACCGGCAGGGATATCGCCCGGAACTTCGGCCTTGCCGAAGGGGTGGCGGTCCTCTCGGGAGGGCGGTTCGGGGACATCGGGCGGCACCCGTCCGTTGACCGGACGATGGCGGATGCCGAGCTCGTCGCACGCCTGACCGGTGCGGAGCACACCGAGATCCTGATCGAGGAGGCGGCGGGGCGGTACGGGATGGTCGTGGCCCCCGACGGGATCTCGGGGAACCTGATCTTTCGCACGCTCACGTTCCTCGGAGCCGGAGTGGGGCATGGTGCTCCGGTGGTAAATATCGATAGAATTTTCGTGGATACGTCGCGCGCCTCTCCAGATTATACCAATGCGATAATGCTTGCGAAATCTCTGGCGCAATCGAAAAGTCCGTGATTATCTCTCCGATCTATGATCGGGGGTCATACCTTCGTTTGTACAATCGGCACCGTTCTCTGCCGGCTCTCGGGACGCCCTGTCCAGACATACCTTCGATGGTAAAGAGAAACGCAAATTTCCGAGATTAACCCGAAACGTTTAAATATTAACTAATACACCTCTTTTTAGAGGTGGAATGAGATTATGGCAGATCTACCTATTGCTGCGGTTGTACGTATCGCAAAGAAGAATGGTGCTGAGAGGGTCGGCAGCGACGCTGCCGCTGCACTGGTAACCAAGGCTGAGGCGTACATCGCCGAGCTGACCAAGGAAGCCAACAGGCTTGCCCAGCACGCGGGACGCAAGACGATCAAGGCGGAAGACGTCGACCTCGCGGTTAAGTCCGCGTAAGCCGGTCTTCCTTTCCTTCTCTTTACCGGGGTCCGTGTGGGCCCCATTTCAGACCCTGCTTTTGCAGCATACATGCCGGAGGTCAGGACGGTATCGTGACCGGCTGGCGTATACCACTCCGGCAGACAGGCCGCCGATGCACGTCAGACGGCCATATCTGCGATTCCAGCCGGGTTATACCATCATCCCATGGCATTTCACGTCTGCTGGACAAAAGGGCGCCTACGGGCCGATGTGTCGTCGGATGAAAAAAGGATTGATATTCTGGCGGGCTCAGAGCGTCCCCTTGGTGCTCGGCACGTCGCTGACCGCAGGATCGATCGCCACGGCCGCCCGGAGCGCCCGGGCGAACGCCTTGAACGCCGCCTCGCAGATATGGTGGTCGTTCCTGCCCGAGACCGTGATGTGGGCGGTGATCCCGGCATGGCTGCAGAGGCTGTAGAAGAAATGCTCGATGAGGTCGCCGGGGATGCCGCCCGGGCCCACCGGCGAGAAGCCTCCCTCGAAGACGAGGTAGCCCCGGCCACCCAGATCCAGCGCCACCCGTGCGAGCGCCTCGTCCATCGGGACGGCGGCGTCGGCGAACCGGGTGATCCCCCTCCCGTCCCCGACCGCTTCGGCAAGCGCCGTCCCGAGGACGATCCCGATATCCTCGATGGTGTGGTGGGCGTCCACGGCAAGGTCGCCGGTCACGTGGACGGTGAGGTCTATCCGGCTGTGCCGGGCAAACGACGTCAGCATGTGGTCGAAGAACGGTATCCCGGTCTCGATGGTCCCCGCCCCGGTCCCGTCGAGGTCGAGGGAGAGCCTGATATCAGTCTCCCGTGTCGTGCGGTGGATCTCACTCGTTCGCATGCGCTGCCTCCATGGCCTCCGAGAGGCGTATCTTCCCGGCGTAGAGGGCTGACCCGAGGACCGCCCCGGCCGCCCCGGCCCGTCTGAGCGCCGCGACGTCCCCGGGGCTCGATATCCCGCCCGAGACGACGACCGGGACACCCACCCGGCGGAGGAGTTCCGTCACGGGTTCGATGGCGATCCCCTGCTGGAGCCCCTCCACGTCCACGTTCGTGTAGAGGAGGGACCCCGCGCCGAGGCTCTCGAACCGCTCCGCCCAGACGAGGTAACTCCCGGCAGGGCGCTCCCACCCCTCGATCATCACCTCGCCGGCCCGGGCGTCGATCCCTGCCATCACCCGCTCGCCGCCGAACTCGTCGGCAAGCGTCCGGATCATCTCCGGCTCCCGGACGGCCTGGGTCGAGATGATCACCCGGTCGACGCCGGCGTCGAGCCACCCCGCGGCGTCCGCGACACTCCTGATGCCGCCGCCGAGTTCGATGAACGTCTCCGTCTCGCGGGTGAATGCCCGGATCAGGTCGGCGTTCTTCTGCGCCCGGCCGAACGCCCCGTCGAGGTTGACGACGTGAAGGCCGTCCGCTCCAGCATCGAGCCACCGGTGCGCCCAGGCGGCCGGATCGCCATAGACCGTCGCCGCCTCCGGCCGCCCCTGCACCAGCTGCACGCACCGCCCGTCCAGGATGTCAACTGCAGGATAGATCTCCATGCTCTCAGCGTATGATCCGTTCGATGGGCATGACTAATATGTCTTTTGCGCCGGCGCGTTTTAACTGGTTGATCAGCTGATAAACCCGCTCTTCTTTCACGACCGCGTGAACGGCGACCAGGTTCTCGTCGGATGCCACGTCCATCACCGTCGGGCCGGAGAGGCCGGGCAGCACCTCCCGCACGTCGGCAAGAGCGCTTTTGTGGACGTTCATCATCAGGTAGCACTGCCCCTTCGCCCGGATGACGCTCTCGAGGGCGAGGACGATCTCGTCGATCTTCTCGCGCTTGGCCGTGAGCGAGGCGGGGTTCGCCACCAGGATGGTCGTGGAGGTCAGCACCTCGTCGACGACGCGGAGGTGGTTCGTCCGGAGCGTCGTCCCCGAGGAGGAGAGGTCGACGATGGCGTCGGCGATCCCGAGGTGTGGCGTCGCCTCGCATGCCCCGCCGACGGTCACCACCGTCACGGCAACCCCGTGCCCGGCGAAGAACGCGCGGGTGATCGCCGGGAACTCGGTCGCCACCTTTGCGCCTGCAAGGTCGGCGATGGTCTCGACGTCAGACTCCTCCGGCACGGCGACGACGAGCGTGGCCTTCCCGGTCTGCAGGTCGAGGAGCTGTTCGACCGCGGAGCCCCGCTCCATGACCATATCTTTCCCGGTAATCCCGAGGTCGGCGACCCCGCTCGCCACGTACTCCGGTATATCGATCGGGCGGGCGAAGAGGATCTCCACGTTCGGGTCACGGGTCCGGGTGATGAGCCTCCTCTCGCTGCCGCCGTCGGCCAGATGGAGGCCGCTCTTCTCGATCAACTCATTGATGGGCTGTGCAATCCTTCCTTTGTTCGGGATGGCAAGACGGACGAGCTCGGGTCCGGGTACGGGGTGCCGGGGTGACGGTTTACTCATGGATTAGAACAACTCCAAAAATCTAGAAGGGTTAGAAGGTGGAGAGTTCTCCCCTGATAACCTTCTCGGTGATGGTGGGAGTCTTCTCCAGCCATTCGTCGATGATGCCCTCGACGTCGGGCTTGATGGACTTGATATCGTAGCCGGGTTTCGTGAGGATCTGGGCGCTCGCCACGTGCGGCTGGTCGATCGGGTAACCGATCTGCGAGAGGATGCGGACGTACATCTCCTCGATCCCGTCGACCTTCGCGACGCAGTCCTGCGCAACCTGGGTCGCGAGGAGGTTGTAGATCTTGCCGATGTGGTTGATCGGGTTCTTGCCGCTCGTCGCCTCCATGCTCATCGGGCGGTTCGGGGTGATCAGCCCGTTCGCGCGGTTGCCGCGGCCGACCGAGCCGTCGTCGCCCATCTCGGCGGAGGTACCCGAGACCGTCAGGAAGACGCTGGCGGCTTCGAGGTCGTCGGCGGTGTTGATGGCGACGTTGACCGATCGTGAGGTGAACTGTTTTGCGACCGCCGCGATCTGCTCCGTCAGGAAGTTCTTCTGCTCGACGTATTCGGCGATGCCCGAGCAGTAGCGGTCCACGAACGCCATCGCGATCGTGAGGGTGATGGCGTCGCCGTCACGCAGGCACATGATCTTGCAGTCCTGGCCGATGACGGGGTACTTCGGGCGGAGCGTGTCGTCGATGTATGCGGCGACGCCCTTGACGATGCTCTCCGCCTCGCTGAAGGGCGCGTGCCCGACGCCGAACGAGGTGTCGTTCGCCCGCGGGGCCTTCCCCTCGCACGACCGGAAGACATCCTGCAGGTCGGTCGACCCCTTCCCCATCCGGCAGTCGACGATGATGTCACGGTTCATGTTGATGGTGGGGAGGATCTTCTTGATGTAGTCGCGTGCCGCCTCGACGGCGATCGCGTCTGCGGGGATATTTACGCCGTTGAAGGTCTTCGTGGCCCGTCCCGATATCAGGAAGTAGATCGGCCTCGTGATCCGGCCGCCGCCGAACTTCGGGATTGACTCGCCTGCAACGACCTCGCCCTGGTCGGTGTTGTGGTGCAGGACGCTGCCGCACTCTTCCAGGTACGACCTGCTGAGTGCCCTGCTGATCGACTCCGCGATGCCGTCTGCGAGGCTGTCCGGGTGACCAAGGCACTTCCTCTCTACCAGTTCTATCCGCTGTTGCTCGATCGGGACCTGGGCAAGCCCTTCCACGCTGATGTTTCTGGTCATCAAATCCACCGTAGTTCTAAAGTATTATAAAAGAAATGATTGTAATTCATATAACCATTTCTAAGCATCACTGCGGAGACGGATGTCGGAACGGATGCTGATCTTGCATTGTCCGTCCCTGAAGATGCGCACCATGCCTCCGCTCTCGGAGACCGTGATCCCGATGACCGGGATCTCGTGGGTGATGGACGCGGTCGCGCGGTGTCGCCCTCCAAGACCGCCGGGAAGGGAGATGCCCTTCCCGGTTACGTCCAGATAGCGGCCCGCCGCCCGGACCTCGCCGGTCTTGTCGATGACGAAGACGCCGTCGAGCTGGGCGAACTCTTTGACGCTCTCCCAGTTGTCCCGGTTCTTGAGGTCCCGGAGCGCTCCGGGCTGCCCCTGGTAGGGGTTGAGGATCGCCTGGTGGGAGTGCCGGAAGATCTCCTCCGGGTCGCCGATGATGAACGCGGTGCCGATGGCTCGCCCTTCCCTCCCCTCGACCGCGATCTCGAGGGCCAGGGTGAGGGCGGCGTGGAGCACCTCGCGGGGGACGATGTCGGAGAAGTCCTTTAAGTTGATGAAGTTCTTCCCCTCCTCGATGTCGTAGATGATGACGGCGTAGGGGAAGACGCCGACGACGAGGCCGGTCTCCAGGTTGCGCCGGAGGTAGAGGTGGACGGCGGCGTCGAGCATATGCCGCTCGCTCACCTCCAGGATATCGTGCATGGTGAGGTCTTTCAAGACGTCGAGCTGGAGTTCCTGCACCCGGATGATCGGGATCTCGGGCAGATCCGGGATGACCGGGAACGGTTCGACGAACGAGACGACCGCCCGTGCACCGATTTTGAGCGCCACGTCGCAGGCGGTGACAAGCATCAGGTCGCCGTTCATAGGACCTCGCGGATCAGCTCCGGAATCTCTGAGGGTCTTGACGCGACCGGGACGTTGAGGGCGGCAAGGCGCCGGACCTTGGAGCGGGCGTCGCCCTCGCCGCCCTCGATGATCGCCCCCGCGTGGCCCATCCTCTTCTCCGGAGGAGCGCTCACGCCGGCGATGTAGGTGACGACGGGGAGGTTGGTCGACCGGACGCCTTCCTCTTCGAGGTTCCCGCCCACCTCGCCGATGACGACGACCGCCTTTGTCTGCGGGTCCTCCTCGAACCGCGCAAGGACGTCCACGAACGTCTGGCCGATCACCGGGTCGCCGCCGATCCCGACGACCGTGCTCTGGCCGATGCCGGCGCGGGTGAGCTCGTCGACCACCTCGTAGGTGAGGGTGCCGCTCCGGGAGACGACACCGACGTTGCCGCGGCGGGCGAGGTGGGCCGGCATGATCCCGAGTTTGCACTCCCCCGGCGAGAGGAGCCCCGGGCAGTTCGGGCCGATGACCGTGCAGTCGTGGAGTTTCGCGTAGGCGATCGCCTTCATCGCGTCGTGGACCGGGATGTGCTCCGTGATGACGACGGCGAGTTCAATCCCCGCGTGCGCCGCCTCCATGATCGCGTCGCCGGCGGCGCCTGCCGGGACGAAGATGACGCTCGCGGTCGCGTCGTGCTCGCGGAGCGCCTCTTTGACCGTGTTGTAGACGGGTGCGCCGTGGACCTCCTTCCCGGCCTTGCCGGGCGCGACGCCCGCGACGACGCCCCGCCCGCCGACCTCGCGGGCGTAGGCGTTCATCAGTTCCGTATGGAACGTGCCCTGCCTGCCGGTGATGTTCTGGACGATCACCCCGAGGTTCTTGTCGCCGTAGATCATTCTGCGACCTCCATCGCCGCTCTCACCGCAGCATCCATGCTCTCGAGCATCCGGTAGCCGCATTCGGCGAGCAGCCGCCGGCCTTCCTCCTCGTTCGTCCCGGCCATCCGGACGATGACCGTCGGTTCGACGCCGGCGGCGATGATCCCCTTCGCCACCTCGTCGCACCGGGTGATCCCCCCGAGGAGGTTGACGACGATTACCTTCACCTTCGGCATGCTCGCGACGAGTCTGACGGCGTACATCACCCGCTCCTGGTCGGCGCCGCCCCCGACGTCGAGGAAGTTTGCCGCCCGCCCGTTGTAGAACTCGATCAGGTCGAGCGTCGACATCGTGAGCCCGGCGCCGTTGCCGATCACCCCGATGGTCCCGTCCAGTTCCACGTAGGAGAACCCGTGCTTCTCGGCCTCGCGCTCGCGCTCCGAGAGGTCGCGGTTGACGGTTATCCCCTGGCGGGCAAGGGCGTTGTCGTCGACGATCAGTTTCGCGTCCGCCGCGTAGACCCCCCGCGCCGTCGTCACCAGGGGGTTGATCTCCGCGAGCATGGCGTCTTTCCCCTGGAATACGTGGTAGAGGCTGTTGATGACGGGCGCAAGCTCCTTCGGCGCGTCGCCGAGGAGTTCTCGCATCAGAAACGGCGGGATGTCCGAGAGAAGCGGGGAGACGACGACCCTCCGCACGGCGGACTCGTCCTCCGCCGCCATCTTCTCGATCTCCACCCCGCCCGCGTCCGCAAAGAGCACCACCGGCTGCTTGCTCGACCGGTCGACGGCGATGCTGACGTAGTACTCGTGCTCGATCGGGAGGCGCTCCTCTGCGAGGACCTCCCTGACCGGGACGCCCTTGATCTCCCGGGAGAAGAGTTCCCGGGCGGTCGCGACCGCTGTCGCTTTATCGGCCATCAGGACGCCGCCGGCCTTCCCGCGCCCGCCGACGTCCACCTGCGCCTTCAGCACCACACCGTCGCCGAGGTCCTCCATGTGCGCCGCGACCTCCTCCGGCGCCCGTATGACGGCCCCCTTCGGGACCGGTATCCCGTACTCTGCAAAGACCCGTTTTGCCTCGTATTCCAGTAGTTTCATAGGTTCACGCTCGTTCTCCGAGTTCGAATCCCCGCTTCAACGCCTTCAGGTTCAGTTCTTCGGTGCCTTTCGGGACGCTGTCGAGCACCGCGCGCTCGATCGCCTCCCTGCTCACGACCCCGGTTGCGGCCACGAGGGCGCCGATCATCACGATGTTCGCGACGATCTCCCGTTTGAGGTTGTTCTTCGCCTCCGATGTCGCCGGGATCTCGTAGTAGCGGCAGTCCGGCCGCGACCGGACGAGGTCGGAGTCGATCAGCATGACCGCGTCCTTCCCGGCGCGAACCCCGTACTTCTCGAACCCCTGCTGGGACATGATGACGTAGATGTCCGGCTCGGCCACCTCGGGGTAGAGGATCGGCGCATCATCGATCACCACCTGCCCCATCGAGGCCCCGCCCCGCGCCTCCGGGCCGTAGACCTGGGTCTGGACGGCGTACTTGTTGTCGTAGAGCGCCGCCGCCCGCCCGAGGATGACCGCGGAGAGGATGATCCCCTGTCCGCCGTAGCCGGAGAACCTCACTTCGTGCCTCATCGCTGCACCCCCATCGCCGGCCGGTTCCGCCGGACGAACTCCCCGACGGTGAAGGACCCTTCGGGGACCGGTTTTCCTTCCGCGACCAGCCGGTCATGCTTCTGGATGAGGATCGCGTGGCTCCGGAGGTGTTCGATCATCGCCGAGACGCTCCGGAGTTTGTTGTGGCGGCCGTAGTTGGTCGGGCACTGGGTCCGCGCCTCGATGAAGGCGAGCCCCGGCGTCTGCATCCCGGTCAGGATGGCCTTCGTCAGTTCCTTGACGTGGTAGGACGTCCAGCGGGCGACGTAGTTCGCGCCGGCTGCGACGGCGAGTTCCGCGAGGTCGAAGGCCGGTTCGGTCGCCCCGTACGGCGTCGTCGACGATATGGCTCCCGGCGGGGTCGTCGGGCTCCCCTGCCCGCCGGTCATGCCGTAGATATGGTTGTTCATGCAGACCACGGTCATGTCCACGTTCCTGCGGCAGGCGTGGATGAAGTGGTTCCCGCCGATGGCGGCGAGGTCGCCGTCGCCGGTGAAGACGACGACGTGCAGGTCCGGCCGCGCCATCTTCACGCCCGTCGCGAACGCGAGCGCCCGGCCGTGGGTGGTGTGGAGCGAGTCGGTGAGGATGTAGCCGGGGGCCCGGGAGGAGCACCCGATCCCGGAGACGAAGACCGTCTCCTCGCGCTTCCAGCCCATCTCCTCGACCGCGGCGAGGGTGCAGTTGATGATCGTCCCGTTCCCGCACCCCGTGCAGTAGATGTGCGGCAGGCGGTCTTCCCGGAACCAGTCGGGCGCGATCATCGGCACGCCTCCAGCGCCCGCACGAGTTCGGCGGGGGTGTGCAGTTCGCCGCCGATCTTCGGGATCGAGACGACCGGCTGGTCGACGTGGCGCTCGACCTCCCGCACCATCTGGCCCATGTTCAGTTCCGGCATCAGGAAGGTCCTGGCGTTCGGGAACTCGTCCAGGGCGAAGTCCGGGAACGGCCAGACGACCCGGAGCCGGAGGTGGCCGATCGAGTCGTCGGGCCGGTCGTGGAGCACCTGCTCGACCGTCCGTGACGGCGCGCCGTAGGTAACGAAGACCGTCTCGGCGTCGGGGTTGGTGACCTCGTAGTCGGCGATATCGCGGCGGGCCGACTCAACTTTCGCGACCAGCCGCCGCACGAGGATATCGTGCGCCTCGGGATCGGTCGTGTCCGGGTAGCCGCGCTCGTCGTGGGTGAGGCCGGTCACGTGGACGGCCCGCCCCGACCCGAAGGGTGCGAACCCGGGAATCCCGTCGTCGCCGGCTTCAAAGGGGAGTCTCCCCTCCGCGAGCGGGCGAGGGCGTTCGATCTCGACCGCGTCGGGGATGGTCACCCGCTCGCGCATGTGGCCGACGATCTCGTCGGCCATCAGGAACGTGGGGACCCGGTACCGGTCGGCGAGGTTGAACGCCTTCACCGTCAGGTCGAACATCTCCTGGACGGAGTTCGGGGTGATCGCGATGGTGCTGTAGTCCCCGTGCGACCCGAACCGGCACTGGAGCATGTCGCCCTGCGCCGCCCGCGTCGGCTGCCCGGTGCTCGGGCCGCCGCGCTGGACGTTGACGATGACGCACGGCGTCTCGGTCATGGCCGCGTAGCCGATGTTCTCCATCATCAGCGAGAACCCGGGGCCGCTCGTCGCGGTCATGGCCCTCGCCCCCGTCCAGGCGGCGCCGATCACCGCGGCGATGCTCGCGATCTCGTCCTCCATGGCGATGAAGACCCCGCCGACCTTCGGGAGCCGCCGGGCCATCGTCTCGGCGATCTCGGTCGACGGCGTGATCGGGTAGCCGCCGAAGAACCGGCACCCGGCGGCGAGTGCACCCTCGGCGCAGGCGGCGTTCCCCTGCATGAACTCGGTCCTGCTCAAAACTCCACCTCCACTTTGTGCGGTTCAAACGGCTTCTCCTCTACCCAGGAGATGGCCTGGTCGGGGCAGATCATGTGGCAGACCCCGCAGAGCATCCTGCCGTAGAGGGCCTGCAGCCTGCAGTTCGTACACCGTTCGGGACGGTCGAGGACGGGGGTGACGATCCCCCGGCTGTTGAGCTGTGTTCCCTCGCGAAATATACTGTAGGGGCAGACCAGCACGCAGAGATTGCATCCCTTGCAGCGGCTTTCATCGATGACGAGTTTCATGAGACGGTATCCTATCTATTGTTGAATCGCTGGTGAAATTGTGTTTTCGCTTTCTCGTGTACGGCGCGGAAGAGATCGCCGCCGTGGGCGTCGATCCCGACCGTGAGCGGCAGGTGGTCGGCCTCGATGACCCAGACCGCCTCGGCCATGCCGAGGTCTTCGAAGTAGACCCCCTTGAGGGTCATCCGGGCGGCGGCGAGCGCGGCGCACCCGCCCGTGAGCGCGAGGTAGACGCCGCGCCCCCGGAGGTGCTCGACCACCTCCGGCCCCATGCCGCCTTTCCCGATGAGGGCGCGGACGCCCGCGTCGAGCAGAAACCCCGTTAGGGCGTTCATCCGGGCGGAGGTCGTCGGGCCCGCGACGACGAGCCGGCCGTCCTGCACCACCGGGCCGCAGTGGTAGACCGCGGCGCCCGCGGGGTCGAAGGGGATCCCCTCCTCCATCATCCGCAGGTGGGCCTCGTCCCGTGCGGTGTAGATCGTCCCCGAGAGCGTGACCGTATCGCCGGCCACAAGGTCGAGCACCTCGTCGCCGAGCGGTGTCGTGAGGTTCACCGCTCCACCTCCACCGTCGCCCGGCGGCAGGCCCAGCACTGGACGTTCACCGCCACCGGGAGGGAGGCCGTGTGGCAGCCGGCGCGCTTCACCTTCACGGCGAGCGCCGTCGTGTCGCCGCCAAGCCCCATCGGCCCGATCCCGAGGGCGTTGACCGCGTCGCAGAGTTTCTGCTCGTAGTCGTCCATGGTGTCGACCGGGAGGAGGAGCGCCTCCTTTGCCAGCGCGGCGGCCGTATCGAACGTCCCGCCGATCCCGACGCCGAGGATGACGGGCGGGCAGGGCTTCCCTCCCGCAAGGAGCATCGTCTCGGCGACGAACTTCGGGATCTCCCCCGCCTGCGAGGGGAGGAGCATTCCGATCCTTGAAGCGTTCTCCGAGCCCGCACCCTTCGGGAGGACCGTCACCGTGAGCCGCTCCCCGGGCATCACGTGGACCGCGGGCATCCCCACGCCGGTGTTGTCGTGGGTGTTCTCCCGGGTGAGGGGGTCGACGACGTTCGGGCGGAGGGGGACCGATGCCGTCGCTCTCCGCACCCCTTCCCGCACGCCGTCAACGAGGGCGGGTGAGAAGGGGACGTCGGGCGGGAGGGTGAGGTAGACCACCGGCACGCCCGTATCCTGGCAGATCGGCACCTGCCGCTCCTCTGCAAGCGCGATGTTCTCGAGGATGTTGCCGAGTTCCCGGCGTGCGATCGCGTCCCTCTCGGCCGCCGCCGCCCGCCGGAGCGCCGCGAGCACGTCGGGAGGCAGCCGGATCTCGGCCTTTGCAAGCGCCTTTTCCGTGGCATCTGCCAGTGCGCTTAAAAGCGTCTGATCTGCCGGATTGACCATCATGTATACTGGTGGGAAGTGACTATAAATACCTATATTCCTCCCGGTCGCGGATGCACCAACCTCGAGAGGTCACCGGAAAAAAGGATGGATAGTGTTGCGGGGTTATGCTTCCGGCGCCCGCTCTTCGACGATCCGTGCGGGAGTCGGCAGTTTGTAGGTGCCGCGCTTGAGCGAGGCCTTGGCCTTCTCGGCGTACTGCGGGCTCGTCCAGACGGAGAAGACCTTCTGGCCCCGCTCAACCCGTGCTGCGGTGCCGACGGCCTTCCCGAAGGCGAGGCGCATCCCTTCCGAGACACGGTCGGCGCCTGCGCCGGTCGCCTGCTTGTTCTCGCGCAGGACGTGGTGCGGGAAGGTCCGGATCTTCAAGTGGAAGTTCGCCCTCCCGACTTCCTTCTGGAGCTGCCGGTTGATACCGATACGAGCGGCTTCAAGAGCCGTGTGGCGTATCTGGCAGGCCTCGTCGACGACGATGGAGAGCTCGACCGGGTAGTTCTCGGTGAGGTTGCCCATATCGAACTGCACGATCTTGCTGCCCGGCACGCCGCCCATATATTCCCTGCGAGTATATGCTTTCTTTGCGAGATTCCTGTACATCTTCGCTGGTTTTCGTACCATCGTTAAAAACTCCTGCCGATCTTTGAGTGCTTTATAAAATGGGGATGTCCTCTAATAAACCTTACTGGGCGTTTTCGGTCTCGTCGATCATCCGGAGCACCTTTCGCCGGACATCCGCAAACTCCGTACTGGTCCGATCCCGCGGGTGCTGCCAGGGGATGGGGATGACCTCCCGGACGGAGCCCGGGCGCGGCGAGAGGACGACGATCCTGGTGGAGAGGTAGACCGCTTCGTCGACGCTGTGGGTGACGAAGACGATCGTCTTCTTCGTCTGCTCCCAGAGGGAGAGGAGTTCCTTCTGCATCCGGTTCCGCGTCTGGGCATCCAGCGCGCCGAACGGTTCGTCCATGAGGAGGACGTCGGGGTCGTTTGCGAGCGCTCGCGCAATCGCCACCCGCTGCCGCATCCCGCCGGAGAGTTCAAAGGGGTAGGCGTCCCGGAACTGGGAGAGGCCGACCATCTCGATGTAGCGGTCCGCCGTCTTTCGCCGTTCCGCCTTTCCGACGCCCTTCATCTCGAGGCCGAAGGCGACGTTGTCGACCACCTTCCGCCAGGGGAAGAGGGAGTACTCCTGGAAGACCATCCCGCGCTTCGGGTCCGGGCCGGTGACGGCGCGGCCGTCGATGGTCACGCTCCCGGAGGTCGCGGTCTCAAGCCCCGCGATGATCCGCAGAAGCGTCGTCTTCCCGCACCCCGACGGCCCGACCAGGCAGATGAACTCCGTATCGCCGATCTCCAGGTTGACGTTCTCGAGCGCCTGCGTCACGGTGCCGTCCCCTCTCGGGAAGGCTTTGCTGAGGTCCCGTATCGTAACTCCGCTCATTCTAGGCCACCTCCCCGGCATGCCACCGCAGGAGCCGTGCATCGACGTAGTTGCGGAAGATGCGGTCGATGGCGAGGCCCACGAAACCGAGGATCAGCATGTAGACGACGACGTTGGGCATCTGGTGGAGATAGTAGTTATGCCAGAGCTGGTAGCCGAGGCCGTAGTTTGAGACGCCGAACATCTCGGCGGCCACGAGACACATCCACCCGACGCCCATGGCGATCCTGATACCGGAGGCTATCGCCGGGAGGGCGGCGGGGAGAGCGACGTAGCGGATCAGCTCAAACGATGTGTCGCACCCGAGCACTTTGCCCGCCTCCACAAAGACCTTCGGGACGGACCGGAACGCGGAGTAGGTCGCGGTCAGGATCGGGAAGAAGGCGCCCGCGAAGATGACGAAGCCCGCCGCCTGGGTGGTGAGCCCGAACCAGATGATGGCGAACGGGATCCAGGCGAGCGGCGGTATGGGGCGGAGGATCTCGATGATCGGGTCGAGGAGGAAGTCCGCGACCCGGAACCACCCCATCAGGATCCCGATGGGGACGCCGAGGAGGAGCGCCGCGATGAGCCCGATCCCGAAGTGTTCGAGGCTGACCACGGCGTCGGTAAGGAGGGTGCCTGAGCCGAGGAGGTTGACGAACGCTTCGGCGACGTCGGTGACGCTCGGGAGGATGAACGACCGTCCTACTATGTACACGGCGACGATCTGCCAGATCACCGCCGCGACGACGAGCGCTGCGGCGCCGAGTAATCGTTTCTGTGTCTGTCTGTTCATGTCTATGTTCCGCTGCTCATGACGGGTGCCGGAGGGATCGTCAGGCGATCATCTCCGGAGGCGTTTCCATTATTTCATCGGCATCGCCGTAAAAGATACTTTTGGAGAAAAAATGGGGATGTCCCGGGTTATGCCCGGGCCTTCTCGTAGAACGAGAAGTCGAAGAGGTCGTCCTGGGTCAGGGGCTTGCTGATGTAGCCGAGCTCGTACTGGAGGTTCGTGTAGTCGACCACCGAGGTCGTGATGACGTGCGGGTCAGCCGTCCAGGTGCCGTCCCAGTCCCTGAAGGATGCCTTCACGGTCTCGATATCCTGCCCGGTCTTTGTTGCGTAGAGGGCTGCGGCCTCGTCCTGGTGTTCGAGGTTATACTCCGTCGCCCGGATGTGCGTCTTCACGATCTGATCGACGATCTCGGGGTGATCGCGGATTAAGGAACCGCTCGCCACGAGAACACAGCAGGCGTGGTCCTTCATCATATCGCCCGACTGCACGACGGTCCTCCCTGTGCCCTCGGCCGCGATGACGGACGGGGACGGGTGGGGCAGGAAGACGCCGTCGACCTGGCCTGCGGAGATGGCGGTGGTGGCGGCGCCGGGGTCCATGGCGACGATGGTGACGCTTGCGGGGTCGACGCCGTTCTCTTCAAGCCAGGTCCGGAGGATGGTGTCCTGGATGGTCCCCGGCGGGAAGGTGGCGATCTTCTTGCCCACGAGGTCGGCGGGGGTCGAGTAGGGGACCTCGTTCCGGAGCACCAGGTCGGATCCTTGCGTCTGCACTGCGGCAATGATCTTTGCGTCAAGCCCGCTGCTGACGGCCGCTATGAACGGGGCGGAGCCGACGTAGGCGATATCGATATCGCCGGAGAGCATCGCCTGCATCTCGGGCGCGCCGGTGCCGAACTGGTAGTCGGTCACCTGCGTAACACCGTAGGGCGCGAGGTCTTCCTGCCACCATCCATTCTCCATCGCGGTCACGTGGGCGACCTGATGGGTGCTGGGCTGGTAGCCGATCCGCAGGTGCGACACGTCGCCGGTACCGGTGCCCGTGCACCCGGCGGCGAGTATGAGCGCCGTGACGAGGGCCACGGCCAGAAGAACTGCTGTGAGTGTTCTCATAAGTGTCTCTCCATCTATGGTTAGTGGTATATGGTTAGTCTTTACGTTGAGGGTATATAGTATTGTCGAAAACTGGCAGAATAGTTATATTATGGTATTAATTTTTGTTTAAGATTTATCCATATTGGGAAAATGGGTGCAAGGCAACGTGGAGGCGGAAGCGCACGCTGCCGGGCGAGGCCGTCCGGGGATGCCTCTGCCGGCAGACATCCCCCGGGCGCATACCATACTCTTACATGCCTACAACGTCTTATTTAGTTTCTATAAGCGGGATGCCCGGGTATGGTTGCCGGAAACAGTCAATCCCAAAAAACAGGAGGAAGAAGAAATGACAAATACCTTAACATTTGACGAGGCGATGAAGAAGCATCTTCAGACATTGGAACTGTATGTGCCGATCGTAGCAAGGGTTCATGGGGCAAGTCACCCGGAATTTCATGAAGTCCGCAAATTGTATGATACAATCGTTAAGAAGACAAAAGAGGCGGGTTCCATTAAACCCGATTTGAGCGAAGAATTTGCCAAACTACGGGAGATTACGGATACCTACAGGGTCCCGGAGGATGTGTGCGAAAGTTATGAGGCGGTTTATGAGATGCTCGCCGAGCTGGATAGGGCATATCGTGCCGGATAGGCCATACGGTGCTTAAATCGTATAATGCAGAGAAGACGGTGAGCGTTTTGCAGAGATTTATACTGAGCAAGAAAAATCATATAACGCTGATCAGCGCTATCTTAATCGTTTTTGGGTTTATCAGCGGACTGGTTTTTCATAATGAGACCGCGGCTGTCTGGTCTCTCGCTATCGCCTCATTGTTAGGGATTGCACCTATTGCCATCCAGGCCTACCAGGCGTTAAGGGTTAGAGTCGTCAGTATCGATGTTCTGGTTACCGTCGCGGTTACCGGGGCATTTCTCCTCAGGAACTTCGAGGAGTCCGCCATTGTCACCTTCTTATTTTTGTTCGGCGCGTTTCTTGAACAGCGGACACTGAACAAGACGCGTTCGGCCATAAAAGAGTTGACCGAGATGGCGCCGGAAAGCGCCTTAAAACTGATGGAGAACGGTGAATTTGAAGAAGTATTGGTGGACGACGTCGACGTAGGCGATATCTTACTGGTGAAGACCGGCGCGAAAGTTCCTGTTGATGGGACCGTTCTGTCAGGGGAAGGCCACGTTAATGAGGCAAGCATCACCGGCGAGTCTGTCCCGGTCGGCAAAAAGAAGGATTCAGGCGTATATGCCGGGACGATCCTCGAGAATGGAACGCTCCAGATTGTTGCTGACCGTGTGGGTGAGGATACCACTTTTGGTAAGATTATAGAGTTAGTTGAAGAAGCCCAGGACTCGAAATCCGAAGCGGAGCGCTTCATTGATCGATTTGCTAAATACTACACGCCGGCAGTCCTGGGGCTCGCCATTGTCACGTGGTTGGTATCACGGGATGTTGAACTGGCCATTACATTGTTGGTTCTGGGATGCCCCGGCGCACTGGTCATCGGCGTCCCCGTCTCAAACGTAGCGGGCATCGGCAACGGAGCACGGCATGGCGTTCTCTTAAAGGGCAGTGAGGTTATTGGCGATTTTAGCAGGGTTGATACCATCGTTTTCGACAAAACAGGCACGTTGACGATAGGCAATCCTGAAGTGGCAGACAAAGAGTTCTACACAGACAACGTTCGAGAGGTGTTGGCTTACCTTGCAAGCGTTGAGAAAGAATCAGATCATCCTCTTGCCCGCGCAATTGTAGAATATATCGGTGATACGACAGTATGCCGGGTAGAACGGACAGATGTCGTAAAAGGCGCCGGGATTGTCGCTTACATCGACGGACACAGGGTTGCGGTGGGCAATGTTGCGCTCATGGAGCGAGAGAATATCCATCTAACCGATAAAGCCCGTGCGGATATTGCCCGGTTTGAAAAGAACGGAAATTCACTCGTTTTAACGTCCGTCGACGGCGAACTGAGAGCACTGATGGGTATCCGTGACCAGATCCGTCCGGGTGTAAAAGAAGACCTGCAGAAATTAAAGAGATTGGGCGTTAAAAACCTGGTCGTCCTCTCGGGGGACAACCAGGGGACAGTCGATCTGGTGGCGGCTGAACTGGGGCTGACAGAAGCGCACGGACATATGCTGCCGGGAGATAAGTCGAAATATATTGAAGAGTTAAAATCCAAAGGTCATATCGTAGCATTCGTTGGAGACGGCGTGAATGATAGCCCATCCCTCGCTCTGGCGCAGATCGGCATTGCCATGGGAAGCGGCACGGATGTCGCAATTGAGACCTCGGATGTCGTCCTGATGAATTCGGATTTCAGCCGCTTGCCACACGCGCTGGGCTTGACAAAAGCAACGGCTGCCAACATGCACCAGAATATTGTCATCGCGGTAGGCGTTGTGCTGGTCCTGCTGGCAAGTGTATTTTTAAGTGAATGGATGAACATGTCTATAGCGATGCTGGTGCACGAAGCAAGCATTTTGGTCGTCATCTTGAACGGAATGCGGCTTCTCCGCTACAGATTATGATATCAGTATGAGGGGAGATGAAGGTGAAAGGAGCAACGATTCAGTTAGAGACATTGGCCTGCCCGTCATGCGTCCAGAAGATCGAAAAAGCAACGCAATCTCTGGCCGGTGTGGATAAAGATAGCGTAAAGGTGATGTTTAACTCAAGCAAAGTCAAATTTGACTTCGATGCCGAGAAAGTATCCATTGAGGATGTCGAAGAGGCCATCACCGCGCTTGGATACGTTGTCATCAAATCTCAAGTCAAAGATAAGTGAGCTGCCCCGCACCTGCCGGGAGGGGCTTCTTGCTTCACCCCCCGGGAGCAGGGCCGAAGGACCGGACGGCGCTTATCCGCCACCTGATATCCCGACTGGATGCTGCTCTTGCAGGGCGGCTTTGAGGAGGGATCGAATCAACCGGTTTGAGATCTCTTCTCACAGCGGCCTCGATCTCTATCCCCGGGCGGGCCCACGTTCTCCTCCCCCTTGGGCGTGGTTTTAATCTCTCCAGGGGTCAAACGGTACAGACAGGA
>JASUSO010000028.1 GCA_030446015.1 Methanobacteriota archaeon | reverse complement strand
CCCCCTCCCGCGGGAGGCGATCCAGATCCTCGCCGTGCCCGATCTTCTCCTCCACGCGGACGAGCTCCAGCCCGAGGCGCTCGCCGTCGGGCTCCTCACCATCGCCCTCGCCCTCGGCTTCCGGCAACTGAAGCGCCTCCGCTCCGTCGCCCTCCTCCTCCCCGTCATCATCGCGACCCTCATCGCCCGGATCGCATTCCCGGATGTCGCGATCGTCGGCGACATCGCTGCCATCCCCGCCGGCCTCCCGGCGCCCGTCATTCCCGATCTTGCCCTCGCGCCCGGACTCCTGATCCCGGCGCTTGCGCTTGCCATCATCGGGCTCGTGATGGCCGTCGGGGTCACCGAGACGACCCCGGAACCCGACGGGACCATCGCCGACGTGAACCGGGACTTTGCCGGGCAGGGAGCGACAAACATCCTCGCAAGCTTCCTCCAGTCCGCCCCGGCGGCCGGCTCCCTCTCCGCAACGGCCCTAAACGTCGCTGCGGGAGCCAAGACCCGGGCGGCAAACCTCATCTCGGGCGTCATCGTCGGGGTGATCATCCTCGTCGCCGGGCCGCTCGCGGAACTGATCCCGCTCCCGGCGCTTGCCGGCATCCTGATCCTCATCGGGATAGAACTCATCTACCAGCCCCGCGAGATCACCTGCATCTGGAAGTACTCCCGCCCGGGACGCTGGGGGATGATCGCCACCTTCATCTCCACCCAGGTCCTCCCGCTCCAGTACAGCATCTACATCGGCGTCCTCCTCTCGCTCGTCATCTACCTCGTCACCTCCACCCGGGAGGCAAGCGTTGTCCACCTCGTGCCGGTCGACGAGTGGATCTTCCGGGTGGAACCGGTGCCCGACCGACTTCCCTCCGGCACGACCACCATCCTCTCGATCTCCGGCAGCGTCTACTTCGCCACCCTCCGGGCGATCGAGCGCTCGCTCCCGGACCCCCGGGGGACGGAAGGCGCCGTCGTCATCCTCGCCCTCCGGGGGAGGATCGAGGCCGGGACCGGGCTCTTCCGGATGCTGGAGCGCTACGCCCGGCAGGTCAGGGCCCACAACGGTCGGTTCATCCTCGCCGAGGTCGAACCCCGGCTCCTTGCAGGCCTCGAAGAGAGCGGAGCAGCCGGGACCATCGGCCGGAAAAACATCTTCCTTGCAACCCCGGTCATCTGGGAGTCGCTCCAGGGGGCGATCCGGGCAGCGGAGGCCGGAGATTAAAAACTCGCCCGGAAAACTCTTTCTTTTGGGAAGACCCATATCGTCCTTGTGAAGATCATCGGCGAGAACCTCTCCCCCCCTGCCCGGATCGCGATCGTCGGGGCGGCGGTCGTCATCGTGCTCGCAGGGGCGAGAGCGGCAACACCGATCCTCGGCCCGCTCCTCGTCGCCGTCTTCTTCGCGATGATCACCGCACCCGTCATGGCGTGGCTGACCCGGCGGGGGATACCGCGGATCCCTGCCGCCGTCCTGGTGGTCGCGGGGCTCATCGGGCTCTTCGCCGGCGTGATCGCCTTCCTCGGGGTGGCCCTCACCGGGTTTGTCCGTTCCCTGCCGGGCTACCAGGCGAGCCTTGAGGAGGAGATCGCCGCCCTCGCCGGGTACGGCATCGACCCCGGCACCTTCACGGTATGGGACCGCATCGACCAGGGGCTCGTCATCCAGCAGGTCGCCGGGATCGCCCGCGAGGTCGGGAACATCGCCGTCGACGCCTTCCTGGTCTTCGTCGGGATCGGGTTCCTGCTCATCGAAGCCCCCCGGATCGCGGCCACCCTCAGGCAGCACCTCGGGGCGGAGAGCACCCTCTACCGGCACCTCTCGCAGTCGGGCAGGCTCCTCATCGACTACGTGGTGGTCAGGACGAAAGTGAACCTGATCACCGGAGCAGGGACCGGGATCTTCCTCGCCGTCCTCGGGGTCGACTTTGCGGTGCTCTGGGGCTTTGTCGCCTTCGTCCTGAGTTATGTCCCCTACATCGGGCTCGTCGTGGCCGCAATCCCTCCGACCCTCCTCGCCCTCATCGAGTTCGGGCCGGCAGGAGCCGTTGCCGTCATCGCTGCCATCACCCTGATCGACGCCGCTGCAGAGAACCTCGTCCTCCCCCGGATGGCCGGACGGGAACTCAACCTCTCGCCGTTCGTCGTCCTCTTCTCCGTCGTCTTCTGGGGGTTCATCCTCGGTGCGGTCGGTGTCTTCCTCGCCATACCCCTCACGATCGCGGTGAAACTCTTCCTCGACAGCTGGGAGGAGACCCGGTGGATCGGGGAGATGCTGGCGAGCGAAAGCCCGCGGGAGTAGGGTCCGGGCCGACCACAGGGAATATATACACCCGTTCCTATTTTCGGCCGCATCCATTGCAGGAGGAGCCATGAGTGATCTGATTGCTATCGCGTACGACGGCGAAGAGACCGCGTTCCGGGTCAGGGACAGGCTTGCCGAACTGGCGAAAGAACACGTCATCGAACTGGAAGACCTGGTGGTCGTCGTCCACCGCCGGGACGGGAAGACCGAGATCAAGCAGGCGACGAACCTTGCCGGTATGGGAGCACTCTCGGGGGCATTCTGGGGGCTTCTCATCGGTCTGATCTTCTTTGCCCCGATATTCGGGCTTGCCATCGGCGCGATCGCCGGGGCGCTCGCCGGGCGGTTCTCCGACTACGGCATCGACGATAAATTCATCAAAGAAGTCGCCGAGAGCGTCAGGCCGGGCAACTCCGCGGTCTTTCTGCTCGTCAAGAAGATGACGCCGGACAAAGTGGTCGGGGCCATCAAGGAGTACGGCGGACACGTCATCCGGACGTCACTCTCGGAGAAGGAGGAGGCGAACCTCCGCGAAGCTTTCGGCGCCGGCACACCGGCAAAAATGGAAGTTCCGCCACCTGCCGCGTGAGCGTCAACACCCCACACTTTTTTACTGATGGCGCCAGATATCCCGGGACAGATCTTCATCGCACCGTAATACAAATCCGGAGGAAAACACAGAAAATGCGGGAAGTCAGGGTCACAGAGACCGAACAGGACGGGGCACTCGAGATCGAATTCCGATTCAAATCGCTGGATCAACTTCTCGACCCGGATGACCCGTCTCCCCTCCCCACGCGGGAGATCACTGAGTTCGCCGAAGAGTACATCGTAAGTTACCTCAACGGGTACAACGTCAAAAAGATCGCCGCCATCACCATAGGCCTTCCGCGGGGGTCGCTCTCCCCGGGGGAGGCCAAACTCCTTCCTGAGGCGATCCGGCGGCACTTCTCATTCCGGCTGGCCGATCCCGACAACGATATGCGGGTCTCTCGCCGGGAAGGATGGACCAGCATCACCGTTGCCCTATTCACCGTGCCGGTCGCCCTGGTGATTGCCGGCTTCGCTGCCATGTACCTCACTGACGCCCCCTTGACCATGCTCACCGGCCTTACCACCATCCTGATCTGGGTGACCGTCTGGGATACCTACGAGTATTTCCTCTACGACTACCGACGCAAGATGGAGAGGCGCCGGATCTACGAAAAACTCTCGGAGATCGAGATCCGGGTCAGGGAGTGATAATAGAGCAGAAGGTGTTTACGGACCGCTGCCCAATACTCCTTTATGAAGAGACCCCTCGGCCTCTACCTCGCCTACCTTTTCCAGTTCCTCATCGCCGGAAACGTCCTCCTTGCGCTCTCGCTCGGTGAATACTCGCAGGTCTTCACCGGCGCCGTCGGGCTGTTCCTCACCCTGGTTCCCGCCATCGCCACCCGCAAATGGAGCATCACGCTCCCCTGGCAGGTCAACCTCCTCATCGCCTTCCTGCTCTACCTCCATGTCGCCGGCGAGATCCAGGGATACTACCTGATCTACTACCCCTACTACGACAAGATCGCCCACCTCGTCTCCGGTATAACCGTCTCGGTGCTTGCCTTCGTCATTGTCCTCCTCCTCGACCGGTTCAGCCGGCTCAACCTCTCGAGGTGGATGATCGTCGGGTTCATCATCATAGCCGCGATGGCGATGGAGGGGTTCTGGGAGATCTACGAGTGGACCTTCGATACAATCCTAGGGACAAACCTCCAGCACGGCCTCGATGATACCATGCTCGATATGATCTTCGTCCTCATCGGGTCGATCGTCGTCGCGCTTGCCGGGAACCGCTACCTCTCCCGGTACTCGAAAGAGGAGATCACAGGCAGGATGGTGACCCCGGGGGAGGGGCAGGCCGGGTGAGAACCGGAACCTTTTTCTGATGCAGCCCGGAGAGGGAGCGCCATGCTTGAACGGATGGCAACCGGTGCGGGAGACGTCGTCGGGTTCCGGTTCGACGGTGAGATGACGGAGACCGACTATACCGGGACGCTGATCCCGGCGCTTGAGAAGGCACGAAAAGACCACCCGGTCCTCCGGATACTCTTTCATATCGTGGACTTCCGCGGCTGGAAGCCGCACGGCTACTGGGAGCGGCTCAAGGACTGGCCGGGGATGGGGAAGGTCGAGAGGATCGCGATCGTCGGCGGCGAGAAGTGGGAGGAGTGGATGAACCATCTGCCGGGGCTCTTTTCGGGATTTACCGGGATCGACGTGCGGTATTTCACCGAAGGCCACCTGGACGCCGCCATCGCCTGGCTGCGAGGGCCGATACCGGCCGAACCGGAGATGGTATAACCGTCGATCATGCCTCTGAAAAACAGGCAACCTTTTTTCATCCCGGGGAACCTACCGATGATCAGACAGACGCCCCATGCAATACTATAAAGACATCGTCTTCCAGAGACCCCTGCCCGAAGAGATCCGGCGTCTCGGACTGCTCCCGGCGGACCTGCACTTCCATACCCGGCACTCCGACTCCCCCACCCGCGTGCGCGATGCAGTAAAACTCGCGGCACGGCGGGGGATCGGTCTCGCGATCACCGACCACAACCAGGCGAGCGGCGTGGCCGAGGCGGAGCGGCTCGGGGTCCGGGTCCCCCTCATCCCCGGGATCGAGGTCAGCGCGAACGACGGCCCGCACCTCCTGCTCTACTTCTACTCGACGTCCGACCTCCTGGACTTCTACCGGCGTCACGTCGAGAAGAACCGGCGGAACGGGCCGTACACCGCGATACGCCTCGACACCCCCGAGATCCTCGACCGCCGGGAAGGCTACGCCTGCATCGCCGTCGAGGCGCACCCCTGCGGCTACGTCTTCTTAAACCGGGGGGTCCAGCGCTGCGTCGCCGGCAGGTGCATCGGTGAAGAGGTCTTCTCCCGCCTGGACGGGCTCGAGGTGATCTGCGGCGGGATGGCCCGGAGCCACAACCTGAAGGCGGCCGGGCTCGCCGCCACCCACGGCCTCGGGCGGACCGGCGGCACCGACGGCCACCTCCTCTATGAGCTCGGGGGGGTCGTCACCTGCGCCGCGGCCGATACCGTCGAGGAGTTCCTGGACGCCATCAAAAAGAGAGAGACGGCCGTCATCGGGCGCGAGCGGCCGCTCTACGAGAAGGCGCTGATGGGGACCGCGATCCTCCCGCGCCACCTCCCCTACACCGTCCCCATCCTCCAGGCCCGCTGGGAGCAGGGCCTCCCCCGGATCAGGGAGCTCGTCGAAGGCCGGCTGAACCGGTGAGAAGGCCGATAGTTCGCGGAGGTTTTTGAGGACGCCGGAGCGTGCTTCGTGTGAGTTAACGGGGTATGGTGAAGAAGGCCTCACGCGAAGAGCGCGAAGGCGCGAAGGAGACTGCCACCAACAATCGACCGGACTTCGCATTCTCCGCACCTGCGGTGCTCGAACTCCTTTCCCACACCTTGCGGTGCTCAAGTTCCATTCCTACGGAACGTCGCACCCTTCGGGAAAGTCGTTCTTCGCGGCTTCGCGTGAGAATAACACGAAGTGATAGTGATACGGTCTCACCCGAGCGGCGAGAAGAGGCGGGAGACCGACTCCTTCACCCGGACGCCGAGCGGGCGCGAGAGGTAGTCTTCCAGGGTGATCTCGGTGCAGACGGCGAGGTCCTCCTCGAACGCCCGCACGAGCTCGGCCCCGACGGCCGCGTCGTAGAAGAACGCGTTCGCCTCGAAGTTCAGCCGGAAACTCCGGACGTCCCAGTTCGCGCTCCCGACCGACCCCGCCTTCCCGTCGACGACGATCGTCTTTGCGTGGAGGAACCCGTCGTCGTAGGTGTAGGCCCGGACCCCGGCGTCCAGCAGGTCGCCGATGAACGAGAGGGTCGCCCAGTAGACGAACGGGTGGTCGGGCTTGCAGGGGATCATGATCCGGACGTCGACCCCGGAGAGCGCCGCGAGCCTCAGGGCGTCGGCGACGCTCTCGTCCGGTATGAAGTAGGGCGTCTGGATGTAGATCGACTCCCGGGCGGAGTTGATCAGTTTGAGGTACCCCTCTTTGATCGGGCTCCACCGGGTATCCGGGCCGCCGGAGACGATCTGGACGGGCGTCGTGCCGGGAGCGCTCCCCTCGGGGATGCAGCAGGTCACGGGACCCGGGTACTCGCCGGTCACGAAGTGCCAGTCGAGGAAGAACCGGAGCTGGAGCATCCGGACGGCTCCGCCCGTGATTCGGACGGCGGTGTCCCGCCAGCGGCCGAGCGGCCCCTTCCCGAGATACTCGTTGCCGATGTTGAACCCGCCGATGAACCCCACCTCCCCGTCGATGACGGCGATCTTACGGTGGTTGCGGTAGTTTATCCGGTAGACCGAGGGGAAGAAGACGCCGATCTGCCCTCCCGCCTCCTCCAGTTTGGAGAACGCCTTCCGCGACCCGCCCCCGGCCCGGGAACCCATCGCGTCGAAGAGGAGACGGACCTCGACGCCCTCTCGGGCCTTCGCTGCAAGGGCACGGACGACCGCCCGCCCGAGTTCGTCGTCGTTGACGACGAAGTACTCCAGGTGGACGGTATGGCGTGCCTCCCGGATCGCGGCAAAGAGCGCGTCGAACTTATCCTCGCCCCGGGTGTAGACGTCGACCCGGTTCCCCTCGGTCAGGCAGGCACGGTTGTTCCGCAGGAGGAGGACGATCGTATCGCGGAACTCCTCCGCCGCCGGGGTGGCGAACCGGTGATGGTTACCGGCGATCGCCCGGTGCTGCTCCTCGAAGATCGCCTGGAGAAAACGGCGGTCCTCGTGCTCCTTGACGACGAACATCCTCTGCCGGGTGTAGTTCTGCCCGAAGAAGAGGTAGAGGGCGAACCCGACGGGAGGCAGCAGGAAGAGGACGATCAGCCAGGCCGTCGTCGCGGTCGGGTTCCTCCGCTCGAAGAAGACGATGGTGACGGCGAAGACGACGTTGAGCGCCAGGATGATCCCTAACAGGAGCAGCAGTTCCACCCGGGAGACCCCCCCCCTGCCAGAACAGGCTGGTTTCGTCTATCCACCCCCAGGGGTATATACGTACCCGCCGGGAGATCACCGCCGGTCAGCCATACCTTTTTTTCTTCAGAGGGCTATAGGGGCACCCATGCTTGACCGGATGAAGGAAAGTTCGGGAAGTGTTCTCGGGTTCAGGTTCGACGGAAAGTTGAGCGAGAGCGATTACGCCACCATCCTGATCCCGGAGCTGGAACGAGCAATGGGGGAAAACCGGAACGTCAGGCTGCTTTTAAAGATCGAAGGGTTCCGCAGCTGGAGGCCGGGGGAGGGCTGGGAAGCCTTCAAACAGTGGCCCGGCCTTGCGAGGGTCGACCGGATCGCCGTCGTCGGCGGAGAGCGGTGGCGGGAGTGGATGAACCACCTGCCAGGGCTCTTTGTCGGGTTTAACGGGGTCGATGCACGCTACTTCCCGGAGAGCCGCCTCCGGGACGCCTGGGGCTGGCTCCGCGAAGGGCTCGTGGTCGTGGCGCCGCGGGCGGCGTGAAACGCCGAGCCTATATACCGCGGGCCCCAACACGATCGTGTATGCACTGTCCGGTCTGCGGGCACGACTGCGTCACGGACGCCCGCACACTCATCGCGGAGCTCCCGGGCCGGTTCGCCCCGTGTCCCGACTGCGTGGGGCTCGTCTACGACAAGAGAAGCCCTCCGCCCGATATCGATACGGCCGAGCCCTGCCCGACCTGCGCCAAACGGTTCATCGACGAGGTCTTCGCCGACGTCTACCGGGTGATGGCCGCCGAGGGGGACCTCGCCGGGACCGAACCCCTCGCCGCGGCCGGGACGCCGCTCGTCCATCCCGGGTTTGCCATGCGCTCAGCACCATACCTCCCGCCCGACTCGCTCGTCCTCCTCTCCCGGTCGGTCGGGGAGCGTGCCGCCGCCCGCCTGGTCGCCGAGGTCCCGGAGGTCCGGGGGGTCGTCAGGACGGGAGCCGGAAGACCGGGGATCAGCGACACCGATGCCGAGCCGCAGGCCTACACCCTCCTTGCCGGCTGCGACGTCCGGGCCGACATCTTCCCGACCCGTGCAGGGCCGGTCGTCATCTACAAACAGCAGTCCGCCATGCACATCGAGTTCCCGCGTGAGCGCGACGAGAAGATCCTCTCGCTCGAGCGCGAGATCGGCCGGCACCGCCCCCGGACGTTCGTCGACGCCTGCTCGGGCGCCGGAACCCTCGGCATCGCCGCCGCCCGGGCGGGGGTACCCCGCGTGATCGCAAACGACGCCTGGTACGCCGCGGCCTTCTGGACCGCCTGCAACGTCGCGGTGAACCGGGAGTTCCTCGGGGTAGGGGAGGTGGCGATGCACGCATCCTACGACGACCTCCGCCGCCGGCCGGTCGGTCGGGACCCCGTCCTGGTCGCCACCGCCGCCGGGGCGCAGGAGATCGAGGTCTACCAGGGGGACCTGCGGCACCTTGCGGCCGTCCTCCCGCCGGAGATCGATCTCGTCGCCCTCGATCTCTTCGAGAAGAACAATGGGCATAAGATCGAGGAGATCACCGGGGCCTGGCGCGATCGGGTGGGCGGAGCTATTTTTATCCCATAGACTCCAGTATATACGGGGACTAGCCCGGGTGGCTCGGCGTCACCTGTTACCCGAAACCGCCGTCAGCGGGGGGCGAAGTCCGAGGAAGGCCGCAGCGGCCTGCAGGAGCCTCTGCGTCCCGACGGAGAAGCCTCGTCCCATGAGGTCGGCGGAAAGGGATCAATGCCTCGGAGGGGGCGGCGACCTTTTGCCGCGGGTACCGGTTCAGGCCCGGAAGGGAGCAGACTTACCGTGGACGTTCGGCGCCCATGGGGTTGCGGGGTGGAGGAGGGGTGCTGCGGTGAATGCCTGTGCGCACGGTCGACCGAGGACGTGTCCCCAACGGCGATCCTCATGGCAAAAGTAACGATTCTTGGAGCTACAGGAAACGTCGGCGTATTTGCAGCCCATACCGTATCCGAGATACCCTACGTCAGCGACATGCTGCTCATCGGGAGGCCCGGACGCGAAGATTACCTCGCTGGCTGCTGCCGTGACCTATCCGACTCGTTTGCCGCACGCGGCACCGATGTCCGCCTCTCCTACAGCACGAGCCTTCTCGATGCGAAAGACTCGGACGTCATTATCTGCACCGCAGGAGTGTCCCGGCGCCCGGGACAGGACAGGAACGACCTCGCCTTCGAGAACGCAAAGATCGTTGCCGATGCCGCCGAGAAGATCGGCCGGATAGCGCCCGACGCCATTCTCTTTCTCGTCACGAACCCCGTCGACGTCATGACCGCCGTCGCCCTGAAGTACTCGGGGCTTGCACCGCGGCAGATCTTCGGCCTCGGGACGCATCTCGACTCGATGCGCTTGAAGTCCCTGATTGCGCGCTACTTCCGGGTCCACGTCAGCGAGGTGCACACCCGTATCATCGGCGAGCACGGCGAAAGCATGGTCCCGCTCTGGTCGGCGACGACGATCGGCGGCATCCGGATATCGAACCTGCCCACCTTCTCGGGACTGCCCGCACAGGAGATGATCGATACCGTCAGGACGAGCGGCGAGGCGATCATCCGGGACAAGGGAGCCACCGTTTACGGGCCGGGAGAAGCGATCGCAACGCTGGTACGGACGATCCTCGGGGACGAGAACCGTATCCTCACCGTCTCAAGTTACATCAAGAGCGAGATCCACGGGATCGGCGATGTCTGCATCGGCGTGCCCGCACGCATCAACCGCAACGGCGTCTTTCCGGTTCCGCTCAGCATCGAAGAGGACGAAGTCGCCGGGTTCCGCGAGTCGGTCAAGAAGATCCGCAAGATCACCGCCGACGTGATGGAACGGCTCGAAGAGGCCCGCTAAGAAAAGTGGGTATCGGGATTCCCACTTAGACAAGAGTGGATTCGACAATCTCGGCGCTTTCAACGCCTTCAATCTTCTGGAGCGCTGCTTCGACCATATCGGGAGCCCCCGCGCTGTCGGGGACGACCACGGCGGCTTTCAACGCCACAAGGCCGAAGCCGATCGGCTCTTCCTGAATATCGTCGACCGAAACGGCCGCCCGGATCGCCGCTTTGAGCGCTTCACGGTCGACTTCCGGGGATTCCGGCATGATCTTCACGATCAGGGCTACGTTTCCCATGGTTATGGCCCCTCAAACCCGCATGCCGGGCACGTATACCCTATGCTCTGCTCCCTGCACCGGTAGCACCGGTTGATCTCGTGCGCACACACCGGGCATGGGAACCAGGTGGAGCCTTCCTCGGCCAGTGGGGCGTTGCAGGAGGTACATCGGTCTCTCGCTGTCATCGTTGCTTCCTCGAATGTTAACCTATCATATCGCTGCCGCAGCAATTAAAATCTCGGATCAACAAGAGTCCCGACGACCGCCTCGTCCCGGAGCGCACTGCGGACACGGTCGTCGTGCCTGCCGTTGACCACCCTGGCCCGAAGACCGTGGTCGAAGACGAACCGGATGAACGCGGGATCGACCTCGTCGGCGACGAGCGCGGGGTCTTCGACGCGTGCGAGGAGTCTTCTGTGATGATGGATGCCGTCGACCGATTTTAAGAGGAGGAGGTCGGCCGAGAGTTCGCGCGCGACCCAGGCAGCGATGGTGTCGGAGGTGACGTCCCAGGAGTGGGGGAGGGGATCGGCTTCGCGGAGGACGCAGTAGGGGAGGAGGACCGTCGCCTCCACAGGCTGCGCGAGGGCGGCGGTCGCCGGGATGCCATGCGAGGCGATGTACCACGCAAACTGCTCCATGCCGGCGATCGCCATCCAGTGGGCGGCGTCCTCGGAGACGTCGAGGCGCCGGACGAGGTCGGCGAACTTTCCGCCGCCGGGCACGATCAGCACCGGGCGGCCGGCCTCCCGCAAGAGGTCGAGCAGGGGGACGACCCGGTCGAAGAGGCTCCCCCCGACCTTGACGACCAGCGGTGATGCAGGCGAATTCATATCGCCTCGCTATTAAACCGGCAATGACATAACTCTTTACGCATGCGCCGGATCGCCGCTCTCGTTCTGCTTCTCTGCCTCCTTGCCGGCACGGCCGGCGGTATCCAGATCGTCGAGTTCTGCCCGGACCCCTACCTCCCCGGCGACCCCGACGAGTACCTGGTGCTCGAGGGGACGGGGCTCCTCGACGGCTACGTCCTCTCGGACGGCGAAGGCGGCTACCGGTTCCCGCCGGGGACGCGGATCGACGGCCGGCTGGTGGTCGCGAGGAGCGGTCCGGCGTTCGAGCAGTCGCACGGCTACCTCCCCGACTTTGAGATCCAGGAGCGGACGCCGGCCGTGCCGGACGTGATCCCGAACGGGAACCTCCTGATGGCGAACCGGGAGGACGAACTCCTCCTTTACCACAAAACGACCCTCCTCCAGCAGATCGCCTGGCCCGGCGACGTCGTCGCCCGGGAAGGGCAGATCCATTACCTCGAAGACGGCGTCTGGGACCCGCGCCCGCTCTTTATCGGTCAGTCCCGCCTCAAACCCCAATCGTTTGAGAGTGTCACGGTGACCGCGTTCGCCGCCCCGGACTGCTCCTACGAGGTCTTCTCGGCAGCCGTCGCGAGAGCGAAGCGCGAGATCCTCGTAAACGTCTACGAGTTCACCGACGAGAAGATGGCAGAAGACCTCATCGCCGCCCGCGAGCGCGGGGTTGCCGTGACCGTCCTCCTCGAGGGCGGGCCGGTGGGCGGCGTCTCGGCGGAGGGGCGGGCGGTCGCCGGCGCCCTCAACCGGAGCGGCATCCCGGTTCTCTCGATGGCGACGACGGATGCCGCCCACGCGAAGTACCGCTACGACCACGCCAAGTACCTCGTCATCGACGGGAGCGCCGTCCTCCTCGGGAGCGAGAACTTCAAGCCCGGCGGCTACCCGGCGCCGGGGCTGCAGGGCAACCGCGGGTGGGGCGTCCTCCTCGAGGACCAGGGCCTCGCGGGCTACTTCCGGGAAGTCTTCTTGTTCGACTCGGCGGGTGGCGACATCGTCCCGCTCGAAGGGACGGCGGCCGAACTCTACACGCCCTGGGCGCCCGACTACGCGGTCGAGTTCGCCCCCTGCCGCGCGGAGGGGGCGCGGGTGACCCCGGTCGTATCACCGGATACGAGCGCGCTCATCCTCGAGTTGATCGAGGGCGCAGAGGAGAGCATCGCGATCGAGCAGGCCTACATCACGAACGAGACGGCCGATGAACTCAACCCCTACCTCGCGGCCGCGATCAACGCCTCCCGGCGGGGCGTCGCGGTGCGGGTGCTCCTCGACTCCGCCTGGTTCAACACCGAGGGCGCCGCGGACAACGACGAGATGGTCGGGATCATCAACCGGATTGCCGCGGCCGAAGGCTTGCCGCTCGAGGCCCGGCTCGCCGACCTCGAAGCGAATAACCTGGCGAAGATTCACAACAAGGGCGTCATCGTCGACGGCCGCGCGGTGCTCGTCAGCAGCATCAACTGGAACGCCAACTCACCGGCGTTCAACCGGGAAGCGGGCGTGATCATCGAGCACCAAAAGATCGCCGGGTACTACCTCGCCGTCTTTGAGGACGACTGGAACGCTTCGGATAAGCGTGAGGCAGGCGGCGCGGCGGGACCCGACCGGCTCAAAATAGCAGCGGCGGCATGCATCCTCACCGCGCTGACGGGGCTCTACCTCTACCGGCGAAGGCGCGGCTGAGACGTCACCGTCTGCCGGTAAGGTCGGCGGAGCGGCAGACGTCGCAGATGGTGATCGTCCCCTCCCCCGAGGCTACTGCGGAGACCCACCGCTCGATGACCGATTCGAGGTTGTCGGGGAGATCTTCCCGGGTAAATCCGCGTTTCCGGCTCATATACTGGGATATCGCGGCCCTGCTGATCCCGAGCCGCTTCGAGGCCTCGCTCTGGCTGATCCCGCGCTCGTTCACCAGACGGTAGACCATCTCGGCACGCATCTGCGGGAGCAGTCTCCGGGCGAGGGTGTCGCACCGCATGATATCGCAGGAGTAGGGTTCGGTCATTGCGCGGACACCATCTGGGAGTCTTTATACTCATAGAGGATCTGCCGTGCATCCCTGAAGTTGAACTTCTCCACGATCATATCGTTATCTTTGAGCCGCTTTAAGGCATACCGGACGGTGCGAGGGGCAAGGCTGCTGAGACGGACGAGTTCCTTGTGGGTCAGAGCGCCCCCGTCCTCGAGCAGGAGGAGGATCTTCTTCGAGGAGGGGGGAAGGTTCACATCATCCATGCAGGATAGTTAACGCTGTTAACATATCAACCTGACGGAAGTTATTAGCCCGGACGTCGATAGGGTGTACCATGCTGGAACGGGAGGAGAGAGCGGCGCTCATAATCCTCGTATGCGTCGTCGGGATCGTTCTATCGGCGCACATCCTCTTTGACGCCGTCGGCCGGCCGCTGGTGGCGGTGCCCTACTCGCCGGAGGTCCCGGACGGAGCGCTGGTCCTCCTCGAGGGGACCATCGACGGGATCAGGGAGACTTCGACCGGCAGCCACCTGGTCCTCACCGTCAACGGCACCCCGGTCTTCCTGCCGGAGAACGTGGCTGCAGGGCTCGAACTGCACGAAAACGAGAACGTCACGCTGTACGGGGTCGTCCAGACCTACCGCGGAAAACGGGAGGTTGTGGTGGCCTCCTCTGGAGACATCCGGGTTCTCCGGTGAACTACTTCGTCCTCGTGTAGAAGATATCGGCGTCGTCGCCGCTCCCGAAGAGGGGGCCTCTCCGCCAGGACTTCCCGCGGCTCTCTTCCTGCTTCGCAGTCTCCCGTTCGGGCTCCCGGCGGTCGGGGGTCGGGGTCTCCTCCGGCTTCTTCTTCCGTCCCCCCTCCACGCCGGAACCGGCGGGGAGGGCTCCATCGTTGATCCGTACCCTCGGCATACAGGATAACTCGCCCCATCCAGTATATGACACCTCTGGATCGGCCGGCGGCGATCTGCGGTTTTTTCGGCCCACCGCGCCTCATCGCCGCCTCAGGCCGGGCGAGGATACCAGGAGGGAGGAGAAAGACCGCATAAGATCGGTTTTCGCCGCACAACACGCCGCCGCGCGGGGATCGAGCGGCGGAAACATCAGGAAAAAATTTTCTCTCCCGGGAGAGATACTCAACCATCGCACAAACGGCAGTTATCCGGAGAGGACAGGACGGCGGCGCGCCGGGAGGGAGCTGCACGGAGGATTACCCGCTCTCCGCCGTTCCGGACGAGGCGCGGCGGGGGTTCTGGCAGATCACCCTGGTGCTGATCGGGTTCACCTTCTTCTCCGCCACGATGTGGGGCGGGGCGAGTATCGGGGTGGCGTTCCCGCCCTGGCCCGACCTCGCCCTCATCATCCTCGCCGGGAGCGCGATCCTCACGGCCTACGTCGCCGGACTCGGCTACGTCGGCTACAAGAGCGGGCTCTCCACCGTCCTCTCCGCGCGGTTCGCCTTCGGCGACGCGGGGAGCCGGTGGCCCGACCTCCTCCTCGCGTTCACCCAGATAGGGTGGTACGCCTGGGGGACCGCGACGATCACGATCGTCCTTGTCCGTCTGCTGAACCTCGGTGCGGGGTGGGAGGCGCCCATGATGGTCGTCTTCGGGTTCGCCTTCTGCCTGACGGCGTATATCGGCTACCGCGGGATTGCGGCGCTCTCCCTCTTCTCGGTTCCGGCGATGCTCCTCCTCATCGCCGCGAGCGCATACACCGCCCTCCGGGACGCCGGGGGTGCCGCGGGCGCTCTCCCGCCGGGCATCGCCGAGACGCTTACAGTCGCCGAAGCCCTCACGATCGTCGTCGGCACCTTCGTCGCCGGCGGCACCCAGGTCGCGAACTGGACGCGCTTTGCCGGGTCGGCGCGCGCCGCCATCGGCTCCACGTGCATCGCCTTCTTCTTCGGGAACGGGCTGATGGTCGCCATCGGGGCCTTCTGTGCCGCCGTCTACGGCCTCTCCGACATCGTCGACGTGCTGGCGGTGCAGGGCCTCCTTGCCGGCGGCATCCTGATGCTCTTCTTAAACATCTGGACGACGCAGGACAACACCATCTACAACTTCTCGGTTGCCGGATGCCACTTCTTCAGGACAGGGCGCCGACGGCTGGTCACCTTCGCCGGCGCTGCTGCAGGGACGGCCCTCGCGCTCCTCGGGATGTACAACTGGCTGATCCCCTACATGGTCATGATGGGGGTCTTCATCCCTCCACTCGGCGGGGTGATCATGGCCGACTTCTTCGTCCGTCACCGGGGGCGCTACCCGGAACCCGGGGAAGAGGAGGCCGTCCCCCGGTTCAACCTGCAGGGGATCGCGGCGTACGCCGTCGGCTCCCTCGCCGCCCTCCTGGCACCGGGCATCCCCCCGTTAAACGGCATCGTCGCCGCGTTCCTCGCCTACGCCTGCCTCGTCCGGATCCCGGATCACATAAACCGCTCGAACCGGTCGCGGGAGACCCGGCAGATGGGGCAGATCTCGGGCGGCTCGTTCCGGGCGCAGAGGTAGCCGCAGACCCGGCACCGCCAGACCGGGTAGTTCAGGGTCCCCGGTGCGCGGCTCACCAAGGCACGTTCCTCCTTCTGCCGCCTGCGTTCCGCGGGGGGCGGCCTCCGCTCCGGGACGGGAGCGGCGGCGCGCTTCCCGCTCTCGACGTCGGCGGTGACGTAGAGCGCGCAGTAGCAGGCCCCGTAGTCGGCGAGATCGGGGTCCCGGTAGTCGCAGGGGCAGATGATGTCGAGGTCGTCCTCCCGATTCCCCGAGGCGAGGCGGCAGGGACAGGAGATGTAACCGTAGCGCTCCCGGTTCGCGAGAAGACCGCGGACGAGGCCGCGGGTGAACTCACGGTCGGGATTGAGGTGGTAGCCGCCGGCCTCCGCCTCGGCCTCGAGGTCGCGCAGGAGCCGGTCCACCTCCGCTTCGTTCACCGCGTCAGGCACCGACCGCCTCCCGGATCTCGTCTTTCCGGAACCCCACGATCACCTTCGCTTCATCGATGACGACTGTGGGAAACGAGAGCCGTGGGTTCCAGCGTTCGACCTCCCGGACCACGCGGTCGCGCTCCTCCCCCGCGAGCAGGTCCACGTAGACGTACGAGAACCCGACGCCGAGGTCGGTGAGAAGTTCCTTTGTCCGGGCACACCAGCCGCAGGTGCTCAGGGCGTAGAGTACCACCTTGCCGCGGTCGGCTCCGGGCACGTGCTGCATCTCAGCCAAAATCTTCCTCCATCTAACCCTACTACGGGGGCCAAAGGTAAGTATCTTGCCCCCCGGAGCGGGGAAGTTCAGGAGGGGGCGGGCTTGAGGAGGAGGAAGAGACCGGCACCGTTCCCGGAGATAGCAAGCGATGCTCCCGCGAGCCCGAACTTCCGCCGGTAGAACCGGAGCCGCCGGGGAGAGATGGGGACGGAGCCCTCGACCAGGAGCCCGGCGGCGTCCCCCTCCCGCCGGAGGGCGAGCCGGATCTCCCGGGCGCCGGCGGCAGCCATGTCCTCGAGGACGCCGGCGACCTCGTCGCTGAACCGTTCCCGGTCGACCAGCACCGGCGGGAACGAGCCCTCGTCGTCGAGGACGAGCTCGACGTCCTCCAGCAGCGGGAGGTAGGCGAGACGGGAGACGAGTTCCGCCCGGTATGCCGCCGGGTCGTCAGCCGCCTCGATGAAGGCCTCGTCCGAGAACGGAGGCGCGGAGACTGCGGCGACGAGCCCGCGGATCATCGGCTGAAGGTCGGCGGGGGCGAGGAGGCCGGTCTCCCGGTAGCCGAAGATCGTCTTCATGAAGTCGGTGAGCAGGCGGTCGGCCCGGCGGAGGAGCGAGGCGTCAACGACGTGGTTGAGCCGGTCACCCGCGAAATGCGCCTCGATCCGCTGGATTACCTGGACGGCCTTGAGGACGAACTGGATCTCGAGTCTCTTCCCGGCGGCAAATTCGTCGGCGAACTGCGAGAACTCCGCCAGGAACCCGTCGATCCGGTCGGTCTCCAGGAGATCCTGGTAGCGCCGGGCCTCCTCGTCCTCACCGAGTTCTTCGAGGCGGTAGGCGAGGGCGTAAAGCCTTCCTGCGATCGCAGAGAAGAGCCGGTTGGCCTCCTGGAGCAGGTCGGCGGCGTGCTCGAGGGAGTCCTCGAGCCGCTCCCGGTCGAAGGTGCCGACGGCCGAGAGCCTCCTGGCATCGGCATCGAGCCGGTCGAGGAGCGACGGCACCGCCGCAGCCGGGATATCCCTCCCATGGCCCGGACAGCAGACGGTCACGGGTTCGTGGGCGAGGATCCACCGGGCCCGCCCGACGGTCTCAAGCAGCGCCGGCTGGTCCCAGCCGGCAACCCCGGCGATCCCGGGGTTCGCGGAGAAGAGGAGGTCGCCGATGAAGAGGCAGCCGCCGAGCCGGATGCAGATGCTGTCGGGCGTGTGTCCGGGGGTGTGGTAGACCGTGAGGGTATCCCCTGAGCGGAGCGGGATCTGCTGGCGGTGAAGGACGATGCCGTCGTCCGTCTCCAGGGCCTCGCAGTCGCAGCCGGCAAGAAGGGAGCAGACGGACGGGAGCGGCCCAACCTCCCACCCCATCAGCTCTGCTGCCGTCATAAAAGCGTCGCCGGCCTCGAGCGCCCGGGCGCCCGTCTCTCCTGCGGCAATGCTGAGGTCCGGGAGAGCCCGGAACCGGGGGTTCTGGATGGCCTGGAGGCAGTGATCGGCGTGGCAGTGGGTGAGGAAGAGGGTGATCGGGCGCGGAGCCTCCCGGAGAAGGCCGTCCACCAGTTCGAGGATCCGCTCCATCTGCCCGGGGTCCGCCCCCGTATCGACGATCAGGATCTCGCCGGGTGTTCGGATGAGGTAGGCGTTCGAACAGGTGACGTCCGGTTTCCGGAGGAAGGGATAGATCTCGGCGCCGGCGGCACCCGGCACCGGTTGCCATTGTTGATCCTGGAGCATTCTCTGCACCCGCGGGGATAATTGACCAGTGTTGCACCGCCGGGGAGAAAAAACAGGCTGGTTTCTCCCGGCCCGGGTAGCTTCTTATCCTGCCGCGTGGGAAGGAGAGATGAGGTGAAGGAGAGGATGAATCTCAGGAGATTTGCCGGTATCGCGGCCGCGCTCGTGGTCGCGGCATGGATCTATGGCGCTGTCGCCGCACAGCAGATGGGGGTCGACGAGATCGGCACGGTCGCCGCCGGAGAGACGGTCACCATCGGCGGGACGACGAACCTCGCCCCCGGCAACCGCCTGCTCGTCGAGGTGACGCCGGTCGGGTTCGGGCCGGGGAACGCCTCGGTGCAGGGAGGGACGTCCGGAACGGCCGTCGTGGTGGCGGGGAACGATACCGCGAACACCTGGTCGTTCGAGGTCGACACGACCGGGTTTGAGCCCGGGGAGTACATCGTGACCGTGGACTGGGTCGAGGGCGACGCCACCGCGAGCACCACCTTCACCGTCGTCGAGGCGGCGGCGGTGACACCGATGGCGACAGGGACCCCAACCGCCACCACAACGGCAGCGACGACGGCGACGACGGCCCCCACGCCGACCACGGCAGGGCCTGCTCTCCCGGTGGCGGCGGGCCTCGCGGCAGCGCTGGCCGGCTACCTGGTGCGGCGGCGGTAGAGGGTGCTCTTTTTTACTTAAGCCTGAACGGTTCCCTTCTCTTCACGCCCTCGCGGGTCACACCTCGCGTGAGCCCGGGTCGCCACGAACATCGCGAGCTAAGTCAAGGGACATCTTTAAGCTCAAAACTGCAGGTCAAAATCAGCGGCAAGAGAGGTGCTTCGTATAGACACTTCCCCTTTTCCTCATACTCCGCAATCTGTTCAACGCAGATGCCGGCTGAAGCAGTTCGACGTTGTACCTCTGCTTGAGAGCGTCCCGCACCTCCCTGCGCAGTTTGTCATCTTTGGTGACAAAACACTCAGCCCCCACAAGAACTGCAGTAGTCAAAAGGATCGCATCCTGGGTTTCAATCCCTTTACTACTGAAGATCAGCCATGCGAAAATCTCAGAAAAATTATCTCCATTCTCCTCAGGCTCATCTGAGAGAGGTACGATCGCCCCATTTTCAAACAGTACATCGAATGTACTCTGGATCTTCGCATAGATGGTTTCCATACACTCTTCAGGAATCTCAGGAAAATTTCTCCCGTCACGCCAACGGGAGATAGGCAGACCGTTTTTGAAGAGGATTATCGTTCGTAATTCATCCCTTATGGCAGAGAAGAGCTCATTTAAGGCAAGATACGATATATAAAAATCACACACTGGCCTCCTACGCTGTTGTGAGATGACCTCATCGATGAACGATATCGAAGGCGAATACCTGGCCAGATAGACTTCTTTGAACTCTTCAGATAACTTATATCGATCGCAAAAAAGAGATAAAACGCCGCTGTTATGCATTACCCAGGGAGCAAGGATATTCGTATCGATGCACCAGATGTGTTGGGCGATTGTGATTCCTCCTCAGGCTCGCTTTCCAGCCTTCCTCTTGGAGCTCCACAAACCCTTGATCTGTCCGGCCTCCCCGTTAACAGACGACCTTTGCCTTAACTCATAGTACTTCCCTGTAACGGGGTTGTAGATCCTTTTCTTGGCCATCGCTCTCACATGGTTCTCTCTCATCTACCCCTATTATTCGTTTCGCTATCTCAACCTCCTGCCGCCCCAGAACCGCATACCCCGCACACCTCACCGCCGGTCCACGATCCGCTTCGGCCGGCCGGGCGCCCGGTGGAGTTCGAGCCCGCCCGGCGGCACGACGTTGCAGAGGATCTGGAGCGACCCGTCCTCGTATGCCCCGGATATGGCCGGAACCGAGCGCAGGAAGGCGGCAATGAACGTCTCTTCGATCTCGCCCGCATCGGCGCAGGCGGGATCGAGGCACTCCACGCTCACCCGGAGGACGGTCTCCCCCGCCTCGTCGCCGCCGTAGACGAACGCCTCGTACTCCCCGTTCAGGCGGGCCATGTTCTCGGGCGCAAAGACCGCCGCCTCCACGTCCACCCGGTTGAGCGCGACGTCCCCGATCCAGACGGTCTCCGCCTCCCGCCGGGGGAAGGCTATCCGCATGTGCGTCCGGCCGCACCCGCACCGCTCCCGGGAGACGACCGAGCAGGTGTCCTCCGTATCGTAGTTGATGAGGAGCGTCCCCGCCCGCGTTCCCGGCGCAAGGAGCGTCGTGTAGACCAGCCGCCCGGTCTCGCCGTCGCGGACGAACCGGTCCATCCCTGGGTCGTAGAGGTCGAAGTGAACCAGGTCCTCGGGGACGTGGAGCCCTGCCTGGCGGGTGCACTCGCCGCAGATCGTCCCCTCGGTGCTCCCGTAGGTGTTGTAGACCGGGCACCCCCAGACCTCCTCCAGGTAGCGCCTCGACTCCGGGGCGAAGCTCTCGCCCCCGACGACGAGGCGCGCGACACCCGCCTCCTCCGGCGGACGGCCTTCCGCCGCCATCCTCCGGGCGAGCCGCAGGAGTTTGAAGACGCTCCCGATTACCGCCGTCGGGCGGTAGTGTGTCATCACCCTGACCGGGAAGGTGCACTTCCCCTCCGGGACGATCGTCATCCCGAGGTCGCGGGCGGCGAGGGTCATGGTGTTCGCGCCGACGTTCATCCCGTACGAGGCGCAGACCACCACCCGGTCGCCGGCCTCGAAGCCCTGGGAGACGAAGAACCGGGCGTACTTCTCCGCATACCGTTCCCAGTCCTCCCAGGTGAGGAAAAAACTCTTCGGAACCCCGCTCGTCCCGGAGGTCTCGTTGACCGTGAAGACCGCCTCCCAGGGGACGCTCTTGAAGCAGAACTCCTGCTCGCGCGGGGGCTGGTGCCGCCGGATCGTCGCCCCGGAGACGATAGGGAGATCCCGGAGGTCCTCGTGCTCCCGGATAGCCTCCGGGCGGATCTTGTGCCGTGCAAACCACCGGCGGTAGAAGGGCGAGTGCTCCCTCGCGTACCGGACGGTCAGGCGGATACGCTCATCGATGAGTGCGTCGAGGTCCGATCGCGCAAGTGTCTCCACAGCCGGGTTATGGTATCGGTCGCCAGTCATCCGGCCGGGATAGGCGCAGGGGATAAAAGAGGTGCCGGGGGATCAGTGCGCCCAGGCAGGAAGGTCCAGGGGAACCCCGATAGCCCAGAGGACGATCGTATAGAGGCAGACCATCCAGATCCCGACACCGATGAGGTCGAGCACCCAGCCGGACCGGAGGAGGTCTCTTGCGGAGATATAACCGCTCCCGTAGGCGACGGCGTTCGGCGGGGTGGCGACCGGGAACATGAACGCCATCGAGGCGCAGACCGCCGCGGTCATCATCAGGACGATCGGGTTGACCCCCACGCTGATGGCCGTGGCGGCCATGATCGGCATCATGACGGCCGCTATAGCGGTGTTCGAGGTGACCTCCGTCGCAAGCGAGACCCCCAGCGCCACGATGACGATCAGGAGAACGATCGGGAGCCCGTGGATGAGCGTGAGCGACTCGACGATCGTCGCGGCAAGCCCGCTCTGGATGAACCCGTTCGAGAGGGCGATGCCGCCGCCGAAGAGGAGGAGGATGCCCCAGGGGATCTTCACCGCCCACTCCCAGTCCATCGTGAAGATGCCCTTCTCCGTATCGACCGGGAGGACGAAGAGGAGGAGCGCCCCGAAGATAGCGATGGTCGAGTCCTTGATCCCGGGAACGAGCATATCGAGGCCGGGGATGATGAACCCGCCGATCTCTTTTGTCTGGGCAAATATCCAGGCAAAAGCGGTCAGGGTGAAGACGATCAGTGTCCACCGCTCTCCGGTCGAGAGCGAACCGAGTTTCTCAAGTTCCTCGCGAATGAGCCCCTTTGCGCTCGGGAGAGTCGTCACCATCCGGCGGTAGGAGACCTGGGTGAGCCAGAGCCACGCGATGATGATGAATATGGCCGCGAACGGGACGCCGAACTTCATCCAGGTGAAGAAGTCGATGGTGGGCGCGTCGGGAAAGATCGTCGCGAGCTGGGAGATGAAGATCCCGTTCGGTGGGGTGCCGATGATCGTCGCAATCCCCCCGATGCTCGCGGCGTAGGGGATGGAGATGATGAGGCATTTTGCAAGCGCCGCCTCCTTCCCTTCAAGGTTCTCAAGCGCATGGTCGGTCCCCGGCAGGATCGTCAGGATGATCGCGACCGCGATCGGGATCATCATCATCGCGGTCGCGGTGTTCGATATCCACATTGAGAGAAACCCGGTGGCGATCATGAACCCGAGCACCAGGCGCCTCGGGCTCGTACCGACGAGCCGTATGATATGCAGGGCGATCCGCCGGTGCAGGCCCCACCGCTGCATCGACATCGCGATGATGAACCCCCCGAGGAAGAGGAAGATCACCTCGTTGCCGTACGACTCCGCCACCTTCACCGGCGAGAGGATCCCGAGCGCCGGGAAGAGAACCAGCGGGAGGAGTGCGGTCGCCTCGAGAGGGATGGCACCCGAGACCCAGAGGAGAACCATCAGGATAGTCACTGCCGCAACGGACTTCGCCTCGGGCGAAAGCACGGTGGGATCGACGGGAATCGCAAGAACCAGGAGGAAGACGAGGATTGATGCGATGATGAAGGCGACCCTGCTCATTATCAGGAATAGGAGAAGAAATTATTTAAGTGTAAGGAATCGAATTCCGGCAAATTTAAAAGGTTAAAACAAAATTCAGGCGGGCTACACGTCACTCTGTCGTCACAGGACGATCCGGACGCAGCCGGAACCGGCCCCACAGGAGAGGAGCCGCCGCGCCACCGCACCAACCTATATCAGCAGAATCGGCCATACGAAATACCATGGCACCAGAGTGGATCCGCAGGCGAGGCCTCGTCATCCTCCTCGCCATCTGCATCATCGCCCTCTGCGTGGGGCAGGCCGGAGCCCGCGGGCCGACCATCCGCGACATCCAGCCTCACGACACGATCTTTGTCTACGAAGAGGGGCTCAACCTCACCCAGCTCCGCGACCCGGTCACGGACAGACCCATCACGGAACTGCGGAGGTACCAGAACGACAGGCCCGACCGGGGGGTCGAGAGGAGCATCCCGGTCCCTGACGACACGAACTTCGAGGTGGAAGAGTTCCAGGTGCGCGGAGATTACGGGACCTACTACGCCTTCAACCCCACGGACGGGGTGACGGCGCAGGTCACGATCCGCGAACCGAGGCTCTTCCTCGACGTGGTGCTCGCGAACCCCTACCACAACGAGCCGCTCACCGGGCTGACCGTCTCCCCGAACACCCGGATAGCCTTCAGGGTCTCCGCCCCCGACGTCGGGGCGTTCTACCAGGCGAGCGGGGTCTACCCGGCGACGATCGATATCCTGCTCACCACGCCGGGCGGTGCGGAGACGACGATGATCGGCGGGGTCAACATGGCCGGGCTGAACGTCAGTTCGACCCGGTTCTACACCGATGACCCGGGCAGGCCGGGCGCAGTCCGGATCGGCGACATCGGCAGGCCGGGGGAGTACTCCGTCCGGGCCGTATGGAGGACGCCGTCGGGATTCGACGCGTATGCCGCCGACTCCGAGCCGGTGACGTTCACGGTCGCAAACCGCGTCGGGGTTGATGCGACGCCGACGCCCACAACAACCGCAACGCCCACGCCGACGGCGACACCGACGCCGACGACAGCACCCCCGACGACCGTGCCCACGACCGAACCGACACCGACACCAACGCCCACCGCGACGACTGAGCCGGCGACACCGACACCGACCGCGGCGCCGCTCCCGGCCGCCCTCGCCGTAGCGGCGGTCGGGTTCGCCCTGGCACTCGCCGGCAGGCGGCGGTAAAAAATCAGCAGAACCGGCAGCCGCACCCGCCGGCCGCATCCCGGATCCGGCGGAGGGCTGCCGCCGCCCATCGTGCGACGCCCGGATCAGTGTCCTCGAGCGCCTCCATGAGCGCCGGGACCGCTCCGGCGTCCCCGATCATCCCGAGGGTGTAGGCCGCCCACGTCCGGAGGCGGGGATCGGGATCGCCGAGCGCAGAAAGAAGCGGCGGAAGGGCGGCGCGGCCGAGAGCGGCGAGACTCGCCGCAGCCGCCATCCTATCGGCGGTCTCGCCGTCGCGAAGGATGCGGATCAGCGCATCCGCTCCGCCCGTCACGACGACTCGTTCTCCTCCTTTTCGTCCTCAGCCAGGATCTCGTCGAGGCCCACGTAGATCGGGAAGACTTCGTGGACACCCGCGAGCAGGAAGACTTTGTAGACATCGGGCTGGAGCGAGCAGAGCGCCATCTCCCCATCCACCCTCCTCAGAGCACGGAACTTGCCAAGCAGCACCCTAAGACCGCTGCTGCTCATGTAAGCCGCCTTCTCCAGGTTCACGAGCACCTTCTTCCCGCCCCGCGCAAGCACCGCAGAGATCGCCGAATCCAGGCGTTCTGCCGATTCCGCATCGATTCTGCCGTCAACCGAGACGATCGCCGTATCGTCCCGCTCACTGACTGTCACGTCCATGATTTTTTATCAGTGTGAGGAGGGGAAAAGCACTCGCTTTTTCCCCGGGGCCTATGCCACAGGTACGCTTTCTGAAAAATTGGGCTTTGTTGAAAACCTCTCCCAGAGGACGAATCATCTCCGGTTAATCCATATCTCCCGACGCACGCGAAGAACGACTTCCCCTTTGGGAAGGAGTTTGAGAAGCCGTGGGCTTCGAGCCGCGAAGAACGCGAAGTCTGGATAAGTATCGACAGTCTCCCTTCGCGACTTCGCGGCTTTGCACCTGACGGTGCTCAAACTCCCTTCCCTTCGGAAAGTCGTCCTTCACACCTGACGGTGCTCAAACTCCCTTCCCTTCGGAAAGTCGTCCTTCACACCT
>JASUSO010000027.1 GCA_030446015.1 Methanobacteriota archaeon | reverse complement strand
CATGGCCGGATGTCTCGGCCACCAGGCGGACGGTCGTTGTCTCACCGGCCGGGATCAGCATCCGATATACCTCGCGGTCGTCGGCCTCGAACCGGATCTTCCAGTTGTCGGTGCCGCGGAACGTCCAGTAGTTGAGGAGGCACGTCCCGGTATCGCCGCGGTTCGTGACCGCGAGATCGAAGACGGCGGTGTCGCCCGCCTCGATCACCTCGCCGGGGAAGTCGCACCGGATCTCTGTGGGCATCGTCCCGCCCCCGGTTGCAGCCGACGCCGCCGGGGCGATCAGCACGGCAAGGAGGAGGATGAGAAGAATTCTTTTCCCGGTCATCGTCTCACCTGATATCCATCCGCATGAACTTCACGTAGGTCGCGGCGAAGAAGGCCGACGGGAAGACGATGAGCGCGGCGATGTTCATCCAGACCTTGCCGAGAGCACCGGCAAGGCCGGTCGTCTCCTCGGGTGCTGTATCGTAAGGCGACTGCATCATCGAGAAGATCTGCGGTTGCGTCACCGCTATCGCAATGGTCTGGTAGTTACTCTGTGGCGAGAGGAGGCTCGAGATGTCGCTGATGAGTCTCCGTTTCTCGATATAGGTCTTCATCTCCTCTTCATAAGCCTTCCACTCCGGGTCTTCGGTCCCGCCGTATACCACGCTCTGCGAGACGCTGGTGAAATACCCCCCGCTGCTCGCGGTTCGCACGATCTCTTGAGGCATGCGAGGCATCTGGGGCGGCTCGGGCGGGTCGCCTGCAAAAGCGTTCGCGGCCATTGCCCCAAACATCGGAAGGAGCGATGAGACGGCGAAGAAGATCACCAGGGTGTAGATCAGCGCATTCCCGCTCTCTTTTGCGACCGTCGACATCATGAGCGCGACGGCGAAGTAGGCGAGCAGGAATCCGAGCGTTACCGCCCCGAAGACCAGGACGGCGGCAAACTCATCCAGTGTCGGGACAACCGAGAAGATGAGGAGCATGGCGAGCGCGATGGCAAGGGCGAGTGCCATGGCGAACCCGAGCGCGCCGACACCCCCGAGCGCCTTGCCGTTGATGATCTCGTCGCGGTAGACCGGGTGGGAGAGGAGCGACTTCAGCGACCGGGTCTCTTTCTCCTTTGAGACCAGGTCGAACCCGATGGCGATGGCAAGGATGCCGCCGAGCATCGTCATGTAACCCATCATGGAGCTGAAGACGAGCATGATCGAGGGTTTTTCAGGCATCCACCCCGCGTAAGGGCCTTCGAGGTCCTGCATGTGCTGGAGTTGCAGGCTGTAGGACTCGAGCATGGTGTTGTAGTTCTCGATGCCCGAGTGCATGCCGATCGCCGATATCACGAGGACCAGGCCGAGGATGATGATGAACCGCCTGCTGGTGATGTGGTCGGAGAACTCCTTTCGTGCTACGTTGAACAATCGATCGAGCGCCATTCTGTCACCTCCGGTAGGCCGCCATGAAGACGTCCTCGATCTCGGGCTCCTCGAGGCGCATCTCCCGGACGTGCAGCCCCTGCTCGAAGAGAGTCGCGGAGAGCCGGTCCCGGATATCGGCCTTCGCCCGGACGACCGCACGGTTTCCGTTCCTCTCGATATCGATGACCGCGGGGTCGTCGATCGCCGGCAGGCGCTCCCTGGTCTCGACGACGATCCGGACGGCATCGCCGTCTGCAGGTGCCAGCGCCCGGGCGACCTCTTCGAGCGTCCCCTGCGCGGCAAGTTTTCCTTTCGCAAGGAGCCCGACGGTCCGGCAGACCACCCTGACCTCGGAGAGGATGTGGGAGGAGACGAAGATCGTCTTTCCTTCGCCGGCGAGGTGCTCGACGAGTTCCCGGTACTCCCGGACGCCCTCGGGATCGAGGTTTGCCGTCGGTTCGTCAAGGAAGAGCACCTTCGGATCGTTGATCAGCGCCTGAGCAAGCCCAAGCCGCTGCTTCATCCCGCGGGAGTACTCTCCGGCCTTCTGGGTGACGCCGTCGAGATGGACAAGTTCGAGCAGTTCCGCGATCCGCTCCTTTCTCGCTCTCGCGTCCATTCCGTAGAACCGGGCGAAATAGTCCAGGTTCTGTTCGCCGGTCATGTTCCCGTAGAACCCGACGTCTTCGGGGAGGTAACCGATGATCTCCTTCACCTTCAGCGGGTCTTTCGCGACCTCGATCCCGTCGACGAAGCACCGCCCGCCGGTGGGCTCGATCATACCGGTGAGCATCAGGATCGTCGTGCTCTTTCCCGCTCCGTTCGGGCCGAGGAAACCGAATATCTCGCCTTCCCCGACCACGAGATCCAGCCCGTCGACGGCTGTTTTTCCATTATATACCTTCGTGAGGTTCTCCGTTCGTATCATTTTACATTCCCGCCAGGGCCGGTTCGGCGGCGTCCTACTGCAGACTATGACATCCTCTTATTAACGTTTTCTGTGACAATCGTCTACACTTCGGGGAGGGATCGCGATTCCAGCCTCTACGGCGTCACGGTTATTCCGGCAGAGTCCTGAGATGTGCCGTGAATCGGGCGCTGGACTACGTATCGCCCCTCGCGCGGATCCGTCGTAAGTCCTGCAACGACGCCCCCCGAGGACACGGGTCATGCTAGATCCTCGATTTGGCGTTCGGCGACAGAGTATAGGGAGGATTGGGAGATAAGGCGATGGTAAACTACGAAAAAAATCGAACCTACCAAAGGCAGGTATTCGGGCACCGGCAGGGCCAGGAACTTCGATAACGGATATCCACAGCCTCTCGACCGCCCTTCTTCTTCAAGACCCTCGGAGCCGGGCCGCAATGCAAAAACCTTTTCTTCCGCCGGCCTGAAGGTTCTCCTGATAGGCATGAGAAGGTTATTCGGTGCGGCCGTGGTGCTCCTCTTCCTGGTGCTCGCGGCGGGGTGCATCTCGTCCCAGCCTCCGGCAGGCTACGTGACGATCCGGAGCGTTGATATTAGCATCCCGGACGGCCAGCCGCCGTCGAACGTCACCCGGGTCACGGTGGTCCCGTACCTCGACGCGGTCTACGACGACGTCGACGGCGTCGACCTGCAGGTCATTGCAAAAGAGGCCGGGACGGATATCGTCGTCGAGGAGACGGTTCTCTCCATCGGCACCCTGACATCGGGGAAGACCGCGAAGGAGGAGGTTACGCTCACGCTCGAGAACGGCCGGGGTTACGACATCTGGGTGACGATATGGCAGGACGGGCGTATGCGGGAGTCCGGGTCAGTGAACGTCTTTCTCCCCGACAGGACGGTCGCCACGCAACGACTGGCCTACTCGCTCCTCACCGTCTCCGCGATCGACGTCATGACTCCCGATCTTGACGCCGATCCGATCACGCTCGATATCATCACCGAGGTTATGAACGGCGGCGGCCCGTCCGGGAACCTCGTGATGGAGATCCGGGCGGTCAACCTCCAGACGGGGATCACGGCCGTCCGCGAGTCCCGGCCGCTCGGGATGGTTCCCGGCGATTCGGCAACGAAGAAGGTGAGCATCACGGTGCCGAACGGCTACGATTACGAGATCCGCATCCGGCTCATCGAGGACGGCGCGGCGTTTGCAACCAGCACCGGCCGGATCACTCTAGCCCCACAACCGCAGGTGATCCTCACCGACGGTTCGATCCTCAGCCCAACAAAGGGTACGTCGCCGGTCGCTCTCCCGTTCCCGACCCCGGTCCCGACCCCCACGAAGCCGTCCTCCGCGCAGGTAGGCCAGTTCCGGGTGCAGAGCAGCGGTGCGCCGACGCCGACGTACGCACCCGGGTTTGAGGCCGCACTTGCCGCCGCCGGGCTCCTCGGCGGCGGGGTTGCGGTGCTTGCGAGGCGGAGGAGGTAGGATGGCACCGGAAGGCCTCACGGCGTCGAGGGTCTACCTCTACACCGTCTCCTTCATCGCGCTCATCGTCGCGATCCTGGGCGCCGTGAACCTCATCGCGATCGGGATCGAGGTCTTCGTCTACCCGGCCCCCCAGCCCTACCCGGCACCGCAGTATTACCCCGAACTTCCCGGGAGCGTGGCGCAGGTCGTGGTTGGGCTCATCGTCTGGGGGTATCACTGGATGCTGCTCAAAAAAGAGCAGTGACGGGATTTACCGTTGCCGGAGGGATCTCGCGGCAACCAGTAGTCCCGCAATCGCCACCGCCGCATCGAATCCGGGGAGAGGAGTGGATGCCGTCTCCGCCAGAGAGGAGGTGTTCGGCGTCACCGAGACAGAGATATGAGGCGCGGGCTGCACTCGGGTGTAGACATGAACCGTCTCTCCCGGCAGCGGCAACGACGGGAACCGGTGCCGTGACATCGTCCCTCCCTCATTATCCCTGAAGACGAACTCTTCCGAAGGCGGGAGCGTGGTGTTCACCGCAACCCGTAAGGTGCCGCCCTCGACGACGCCCGCGAACTTACCGTCGATGTAAACATTCTCGCCGTCAGCGCCGTAGAACAGGTACCAGCCGGTCTCGTTCACCTCCGCACCCGGCTCGGGCCGCTCGACCTGATAACTCTGCGGGAAGAGGTCGATCACCTCCCCGGCGTCGGGGGCGCTCCCGACGAACCCGGTATACATCAGGCGCTCTCCATCACGGATGGTATACTCGCGTGCGGGCGGAGCCGCCGGGTCTACCGGCACGACAAGTTCGGTATCGATGATCGTCCCCCTGAACTCACCGTCGAAGTAGACCTCCGCGCCGTCGCCGTTGAACCAGTGGACGACATAACGCCCGGGTTCGTTCTCCCCGGCCGTTGATGCCGGGAGAGCCGTGGCGAGGAGGATGCACACGAGGCAAACGGTTCTCATCGCACCTCCGGCTGAGTGGTACATGAAAGAAGAGAGGGGAGAGCACCATATATCGTTTCTGTGCCGGCCGTCTACTGGTCAGGCGCCCATGGTCGTCACGCGCTCTGCGCCACGCTGTAGACAGTTCCGTTCCATTCGCAGAGGGCATACTTCGCAAGGATCTGCCGCATTTCATCTGCTGTTATGCGAATTGAACTGTAAATCTCGTGCTCTTCTCCGAAAGGGCTATACGAAGCTTTGTTGAAAACCTCTCCCGGAGGACGAATCATCTCGGGTCTCACGCGAAGCCGCGAAGTCGCGAAGGGAGGCAGTCAATACCCATCCAAATTTCGCGTTCTTCGCGTCTTCCCGTGAGTCGGGAGATATGGATTATCCGGAATCGCCCATCTCTATCGGCAACCGGGTGTTATCCAGAGGTTGTGGAAAGCATTTCAACAGGGCCCTATACGAAGAACGGGGGTCGATCCAGAGGAGTGCGTCGAAGAGGGGGCCTTTCGAGACCAGGACACGCTTCTCATCGAGGATCAGTGCACTGAGTGCCGGGTGGCTCCGGGAGTCGTCTTCGGTGAAGTGCACCATGGAAGCACCGTTCGCAGGCGCTTCCCGGGGAACTTTGTAGACCAAATAGTAGGGGTCGACCGGGATGCAGTGGCCGCCGACGAGCCCGGGACGGTAGTTGTGGAAGTTCCACTTGGTGCCTGCGGCCTCGAGCACCGCTTTCGTATCAAGCCCCATCTTGCGGAAGATGATCGAGAGTTCGTTCATCAGGGCGATGTTTAAGTCCCGCTGGATGTTTTCGATCACCTTCGCCGCCTCGGCGGTCCGGATGTCCCTGGCGATGTAGACGTTCGTCACGAGCCCGTAGAGCGCCGCAAGACGTTCGGTAGTCGCCGAATCCATCCCGGCAACGATCTTTGTGATCCGCTCCAGCGTGTGCTCGGCATCGCCCGGGTTGATCCGCTCGGGCGAGTAGCCAACGAAGAAGTCCTTCCCACAGACCTTGCCGGAAACCCGCTCGAGGGTCGGGATCATCACCTCCTCGGTGAGGCCGGGGTAGACGGTCGACTCGAGGACAACGATGGCGCCGTCTTTGAGGTTCCGGCCGACGGTCTCGGCGGCTGAGACCACGTAGGAGATGTCGGGGTCTTTTGCCTTAGTCACCGGGGTGGGGACGGCGATGATCACGACGTCGGCCTCGCGGATCCTGGCCGGGTCCGTGGTGGCGAGGACCTGGTTGCCCGGCTTCGCGTTGATCCCGGCGATCTTCTCCATATCGAGATCGTAGCCGATCGTTGTAAGATGCCGAGAGAACGCATCAGCGAGAGGATAACCGACATACCCAAGGCCCACGACGCAGACGGTTATACCCTTTGCCGATCCCTGAACCATAAGACGGTCTCCTCTAAAGTCCTACTCTGGTGCTGGGTATTCCCAGGATTTTACTATTTAAAAGTTCCGGGCCCCCATGCACCAACGGTTAGAATAAAACAACGTCAGGACCAAGGAAACCCAATTACGAAATCTTTTCAATCCAGAAATCGGCTAGAACCGGCTATGTAGGTACAATCCTGCTAGTTCTGCAGGTGAATAAGAGGAGACAGAGTGTACCCGGGTTAATTGATGGTAACTGAACGTTATGGACCCAATACTTCATTTTGCCGCTCAAGCAACGAATAAACTAAAGGAGTATCATTATTTCACCGGACAGAGCAATTCACACCCGCTCCCGGAACCATGCCACCGCATGCCGGAGCCCCTCCTTGACCGGATACTTGGGGTAGTAGCCGAATGCCTCCCGGGCCTTGCTGATGTCAGCAAGCGAGTCCCGGATGTCACCCACTCTCGGTGCCTCATAAATGGGGTCGCACCGTGTGCCGGTAATCTCCATCAAGATATCTGCGAGCTGGTTCAAACTGATCCGGCGACCCCCGGCGATGTTGTAGACACCGGAGGCGTTGCTCTCCATCGCTCTGATGTTTGCCTGCACCACGTCGGTGACGAAGGTAAAATCGCGGGTCTGCTCCCCGTCGCCGTAGATGATCGGGGGTTCCCCGGCAAGCAGCCGGGTGATAAACTTCGGGATCACCGCCGCATACTCAGAATTTGGATCCTGGCGGGGGCCGTAGACGTTGAAGTAGCGCAGGAAGACCGTCCGGATGCCGTAGAGGTCCGAGAAGACCTTCCCGTAGCACTCGTCCGAGAACTTCGTGACCGCGTAGGGGGAGAGCGGGTTTGGGACCATACTCTCGTGCTTGGGGAGGACTGGAGTGTCGCCGTAGATCGAGGAGGACGAGGCGGCGACGATGGAGGGTACCCCACAATCTTTCGCTGCCACGAGCACATTGAGCGTGCCAGTCACGTTCACCCTATTCGAGGCGAGCGGATCTTTCACCGACCGGGGCACCGAGGGGATGGCTGCCAGGTGGAAGATGCCGTCCGCATCCGGGAAGATCTCCATCAGGAGGTCGAGGTCGGTGATGCTCCCCTCGATGAACGTCACCCGGGGGTGGTCGAGGAGGTGCTCGATGTTCTCCCGCCGGCCGGTGGCGAGGTTGTCGATGATGACGACGTCGTGGTATTGTGCTAATGTATCTGCAAGGTTTGATCCGATGAAGCCGGCCCCGCCGGTGAGAATATAGCGCACAGGGCGTCTAATTACCGGCACCTAGATTTAGTGTTTTCTATGAATTTTGCGCAGAACAGAAGAGTGAAATTTACTCCCCACCTCGCCACCCCCCATTCACCACCCGCACCTCAAATCGCGCCCCCTCCCCAAAGACCCCCGTCTCCCGGATCGTCATCCCGGTGATCCCGAGGATCTCCGATACCAGGTACAGCCCGTGGCTGTACCGCCGCTTATAGGTCACCCGGAAGATCGCTTCCTTCTCACTCCCAGGGATCCCATTGCCGTCATCCTCGCAGACGATCAGGATGTCCTGCCCGGACTTCACACAGGAGAACCGGATCTCTGTCACCGCACCTCCGTGACGGATGGCGTTATCGATGAGGTTGTAAAAGACCCTCTTCACCATCGGGTCCGCGTAGATCTCAAGGTCCCCGAGATCAACCCGGACCCGGATCCCCGCCGGGGGGTCGAGCTCCGCGACGCTCTCCCGGATGAGGTCCGCCGGCCGCTGCCAGACGGGCGCCGCGACGCCCATGTTCTGGTAGTCCCGCGTGAACTCGATCTGCCGTTGGATCTCTTCCACAGCAGAACGGGCACGCCCGAGGTAGTCCCGGACAGCAGGTTTCTCACTGTCCTCCCCGGCAAACTCGATGTAGGCACGTGCGACCGTGACCTGGTTGAGGATGTCGTGGCGGGTAATCCCGGCAAGAAGGTTTAATTTCGCGTTCGCCCGGGCAAGTGCCGCCTCGGCATGCTGCTGCTCGGTGATATCCTCCCCGGAACTCAGGATCCCGCAGACGGCGCCGTTCTCGTCACGGAGTACAGTATGATGCCACGCGATGACTCGCTCACTGCCGTCTGTAGCGACGACCAGCATCTTCACGCGCTCATTCTCGTTGATATCGCCCATTCTCAACTTTTCAAAGAGCGCACGGAAACGCTCCCGCTCCACCGGGGGGATGAACCGCTCGCTCCAGAGTTCACCCACGGCCGCATCCGCAGGACAAGCGAGAACCTCAGATGCCCGGCGGTTGATCAAGGCGACCTGCCCGCCTCTGTCGATGACGACGAAGAGGGCTCCGGCAATATCCAGGTACTGCGCGAGACGGTTCTTCTCCCGCCTGAGCCGCTCCTCGCTCGATTTCAGGCCGGTAAAGACCAGTTCGTAGGGTTGCTGGATCCCGGTCTCGACGAACGCAATGTAGATCAGCCCGAACGAGAGCACCATCAGGAGATGGCCGATCATGTTCAGGAGGCCATACACATCGGTGTACAGCGTGAAAGCGAGTTCCGATGCCATCAGCACGACGATGGCCGCAACAAGGTGGTTTGTCACCCTGGGCGAGAAGGCGGCGCGCAGCCGGTAGACGGCGACGGCCCCGAGGGCGAGGGCGGCCACAACGACGTACTCGCTGATGATCTTGAACGGCGTGAGCCCCTGGCCCTCGATGAAGCAGTCGGGAAAGACCGGGACGACGAAGATCGAGAGGAGGAGAACCCCGGCAACTCCTGCAAACCCGGAAAAGACCCGCCAGGGATCCGAGTTTCCTCGGAAGAGGAGCGGAGCGGCGAGGAACGTCCCGGCGAGGAGGTAGCGCGAGGCGATCCAGAGTTGCGTCGGGAGGTTTGCATCGTAGCCGACGAAGATCCCCATACCGTTGTAGGCCAGGGTGTGGATGAGGCCGAGCATGGCCACGAAGAGCAGCCCGGTGCCGGCGACCAGCAGGTAACCGTTCTCGCGCATCGTCCGGGCATTCCAGGCGACGGTGAAGACCGCTATCGCTATCCCTACTGCAACGAGTTCGGTGAATGCGTGGAAGAGGAGGTAGTTGTAGAAGCTGGTCGCTGCAAGCGCAATGAGAAGTGCCGCAAAGACAATCAGTGAGCCCCCGCTGCTGTTCCGTTTCGTACCTTCCGGCATCCGTGCTATTTCCCTATCAAAGCCCTCTGGGGAGAGTATATCCGGCAATCTCCGCTTTCATCGTCGGTTAACCCCTGAATGTCTACATCAGATTTATTTCTATTATTAGATATAAGCAACCATTAAAGTATCCGAGGGATTCTGCCGGGAATTATGGGTTATTCTATAAATAAAGCCGCATAGGTAAATGATCCGGGCAAATGGCGCCAGAACAAAAGAAGATATTCCGGGGGCCGGGTCTCTGAAGCGCGCCGCAGGTGGAGAATCGTCAGATCAACTCATTCCTCCGCAGGAACTCCCGGATCTCGCGGGATTCGACCCAGCCCTCATCGAGTTGCTTGACGATTGCGTTGATCCGTTCGACCTGCTCCCGGATCTTTGCCGACATCGCCTCATCGTCGGTCAGGTCGGCCATGCCGAGGATCACCTGCAGGGGCAGCCGGATATGGTCTGCGAGGACCGCGAACTGTTCGATATTCTGCTCGATCTGGTAGAACGCCTGCAGCCGCATATCCTCGTAGCGCACCCGATCCGAGACGTCCCGACCAACAATCTGCACGCCCACAACGAGGCCGTCTTCCACGATCGGAGACTCGTTCAACTCAAGGAACGCCACCGACCCGTCTTTGCGGCGGAACTTGACCTCAAGACCTTCGACCGGTTCGCCCTGGGCGATCTTCTCCTGCCCCTCCTCCCAGACGGGGAGGGACGAGGGGATGATATAGTCGTGACACCTCCGGCCGATGGACTCATCGGGCGTATAACCGAGGATGCGGGTCACCGCCGGGGAGATGTAGGTGATCCCCCGCTCATGGTGGCAGGTGTAGATCATATCAAAACTCCGCTGAGCAATCTCCCGGAACCGCTCCTCGCTCTCCGCAAGAGCGTTCTGCATCTCCCGCCAGTCGGTGATGTCCTCCAGCATCGCGATGACCAGGCTTCCCTCCCCAGAATCGTGCAGCATCGACGCGGTCAGCCGTCCCCAGACGATCCTGCCGTCTTTCGTCAGGTAACGCTTCTCCCGCTGGAAACCCTTCATCAGAGAGGTCTTATGGTGGAGAGAACCGACCTCATCCCGGTCGGCCGGGTGGATCAGGTCGTATGACCGCATAGCATACAGTTCGTCCTCGTCGTAGCCGAACATGCGCACGAACGCCGGGTTCGCTTCCATGATCCGTCCGTCCGGGGCGATGAGCGCGATACCGGTGCCCGCTTGCTCGAATATCCCCCGGAACCGCTCTTCGCTCTTTTGCAGGGCGAGTTCCGCTCTCTTCTGTTCGGTGATATCCTGGCCCGTGACGGCCAGCATCCCGGGCCGCGGCCGATAGATCTGCAGATCGTACCACCGCCCGGTTCTTGGCTCCTGCAGCCGCCGCCGCATCGGAAGACCGGTCCTGGCGACCTCCCCATAGAGAGCACGGGCACCCTTCGCGATCGCCGGGAAGACATCGAAGAGCTGCTGCCCGACCAGCTCCTCCCGGCTGCGGCCGAAGACCTCGGCCGCTTTCTCGTTTAATTCGCTGATACGGTAATCGACGGGATTTCCATCGTCGTCCCGGATAACCTCGTAGAGGGTGTAACTCTCGAGCATCCGCTCAAAGAGCAGACGGTACTTCTCTTCGCTCCGCCCGAGAGCCTCGTTCGCCTGCATCCGCTCGATGACCCGGCCGAGCCGCCCGGCAACGGAGTCGATCAGGCGGCGCTCACCGGCGAAAAACGGCGCACCGCCATCTTCTGATCGCGGGTTGCGGTAGCAGACCTCCACTCTCCCGACGATCCTCCCTCGGACGACGATCGGGCTCTCCTGCCGCCAGGGGGTCTCGACAAAACCGGCCGACTGGTACTCCCGGCCGTCGACCACGATCCGGGCGGCAGCATCCCCTGGATGGGGCCAGCCAAACGGGAGGATGACGGCAACGTCCCGGAGAACATCGTCGACCGAGTTCCCGGGCCGTTCGATGACGCCGCTCACGGCATACAGCGTCGCAAGCTCCCGCACCCGGTTGTCCAGAGCGATCTGCTGCTCTCGGAGCATCTCTTCAACCCTGCGCCGCTCCGTGACGTCTTCTGCGATGACGACAAGCCGGTCGTACTGCGGCCGGAACACCTTTAGTTCATAGAATGAGCCGGTTTCGGGAAGTGAGACCTCGCGGTGCACCGTCCTCCCGGTTGAGGCAACCTGGCAGAAGAGGTCGAGCGCAGTGGTGCCGATCGCCGGGATCGCCTTCGGGAGGTCTTCTCCGACGACCTCTTCCTGCGGGCGCCCGAGGCTCTCGGCGGCCTTGCGGTTGATCCAGACGATCCGAAAGCCGGTAGGGTTCTCTGAAGCGTCGCGGAGTATCTCGAGAAGGAGGCCGGCGTCCGGCATCTGGTCGAAGAGGAGGCCGTACGGGTGTCCGGATGATTCAGCCGGAGCCTGTGCCGGTGCGGTGGCCACACCGATCATCGCGGCGACGGCACGGACGAGGGCGTGTTCCTGCGGCAGGAACGGGTCGGCTCCCCCCTCCGGTCTCTTCCGGCACTCGACCACGAGTTGTGCGGGCGACCGTCCTCCCGTATCGATCCCGGCAACAATCCTTCCGGGGCCGGAAACGGCGGTTCCGTGCACTATCCGCACTGAGACCCGTTCCGGGTGGCGGAAGCCGCCGGGCAGAAGAGCAGCCGTCTCCCGGAAGACCTCGTCGGCATTGGCACCGCCCTCGATCACATGGGCGACCGCGGAGAGGGTGCAGAGTTGCCTCGTCTGCCAGCAGGGTTCGTCCCGGCCGGTGACGTCGATATCGACCCCCGTCCAGAGGACGATCCTGCCCGCGGCGTCCCTGACCGGGATGCCCCTGCTCGCGATGGTGCGGTACCCGCCGTCGGCATCCTGGATCCGGTAGTCGCACCGCCACAAACGACCGGTCTCATTGCAGCGCTCCCACCGGGCGATTACCCTCTCGGCGTCCTCCGGATGGAGGCTGCCTGCCCATGCAGGATCGGAGCACCCTTCGAGCGTCGTTTCCTGGAGAACAGGCGCCGTGCCGTCGGGCCGGCAGATCCAGACCCTGCAGGTAACCGTCTCGTCGGCAGGCAGATCCCGTTCTTTTGGGGCGGTCGCGGTGAAGTCTTGTGACGGCATGGTTTAGAGGGATGTCGGCAGGGTGACGGAGATTGACGATCGGCCGTCACCCGGGCATGCTGTGTGAGGGCGGTCGTTCCAACCAATTGGATCGAACCCCCCATAATGGTTCTGCTCAATGAAAGGGCAGTCCACTAATTGAGCGATCGCATCGGCGATGGATTGGGATATACACCCGGACACCTGAAGTGAGGAGCAGTTAGGGTTGCATGATCATGACGGAGACCAGCGCCCGAACGACTCCGGCCGGACGCCGGATGAAAAAGAGAAGAAAAGACCTCACTTCCAGAGGCCGGTCTTCTCCGGCGTCCACGCCGGGTCGATGAACGAGAGGATGATCGTCGTCGAGTTCAGGGCGTTCCGGGTCTCCTTCACCGTGTCCGGCGGGACATAGGCCGCGCTCCCGGCAGGAACCCGGATTGCGTCCCCGTCAGGCGTGGCGACCTCGATCTCCCCCTCGATGACGTAGAGGAGATCGGACGAGCCGCGGATTCCGTCGAATCCGAGGTAGCCGCCCGGGAGAAGTACCACGTAGGCGACGCTGTAGCCGACCGGGATCGCCGTCTCGTTCATCAGCGCCGGGTTTATGAGGGTAAAGGCCGCGACACCGGACTCAAGGTCCCACTCGATCCCTTCGTGGGGGTCGGCGACAACGATCGGCCTTCCGTTCGTCGTCAGGTTGAGCGCAGCAAGGTCGTCCCCCGTGATCTCGATCTCGGGCATGTAGGCCGGCTGGCTCACGGTGATGTAGCGGAGATCGGCATCTCCGACCGAGGCTATCGACTGCAGTACCCCTTCCGGCAGGAGCACGGTCTCTCCCTCGTGGGCGGTCACCGTCTCGTTGTCACAACGGATCTCCGCCGTACCGGCGAGCACGTAGACGAGCTCCGCAGTCCCGATCAGGCGGTGCGGCGGCGTCGCGTTGCCCGGTGCGATGGCGACGACGCCCATGCTGTAGTTCGCCTGGATCTGCGACGTCTCCGAACCGATGATCCCGGCGTAGGTTGCCTGACCGTCGAATATGGGTACCGGGTCACCCGGGGCGATCAGGCTGACACCCGCCTCCGCCGGAGATTCGTCTGCGGCGAGGCACCCGGCAGAGAGGAGGAGGCAGGCAAAGAGAAGCAGAGCAATCCTTTCCATGGTAACGTTTCTGCAGCAAGAGGAAATAAATCCGATCGTCGAAAGCGGCATGCACGGGAGGGCTCAGGGGGAGGCACCGCCCCCGGCTTTCTTGAGGGTGAACCGGAACGCCGCTCCCTGCTCCGGGTGCCCCGGAACCCGGTCTTCGACCCAGATCCTGCCGCCGTAGCGTGCGGCAAGCATCCGGCAGATCGAGAGGCCGAGCCCCTGGCTCCCCCGCCTGCCGCCTTCCCGTTCGAACCGGAAGAATATCATCTCCTTCGCATCGTCCGGAACCCCGGGGCCGTTGTCGGCAACGGTGACGACGACGGTCTCATCGTCCCGACTATCGACCACCACCGTGACCTCGACACCCGGCCCGCCGTGCTTTGCGGCGTTGCCGATGAGGTTTGTGAAGATCTCGGGGAGGAGATCGTCTGCGAGGACCTCGACGGGCTGCCCGGAATACCGGATGCAGAGGTCAGGAAAGTGGGTGATCTCCTCCCGAATCACATCGTCGAGGTTTTGCCGCCCAAGACCGTCCTGTCCCTCCTGGATCTTTCGGAGCGTGGCGACATTTGTGGTGATCTCGATACTCTTCTTGATCCCGTCCTTCAGTTTCCGGGCGTACCGGGCCGGCTCTCCCTCGAGCTCGGCGATGAGGAGGTCGGCGTAGATGTTTACGATGTTGTCCGCGTTCCGGATATCGTGCGTAAGAATGTCGAGGTAGAGGTTCGCCTCCCGGTTCGCCGCCTCAAGCCTCCGGTAGAGCATCCCCCGTACGATGCCGGCCCCGATCTCGCGCCCGACGGCTTCGAGGAGCGCACGCTCGTCGTGAGAGAAGGATCCACGCTCCTGGGTTCCGATGAGGAGTGCCCCGACGACGTCCGACTCGACGACGAGCGGGATGCAGGCGAGTGCGGCAAACCCGAACTCCCGGAGAAGGCGGGATCCCGGGGGGGCCGGGTTCCGGTCATCTTCGAGGTAGCATGGAAGACCGGTGGCGATGGTCTCGGCAAACGAAGTTCCGAAAATGATCCCTGCCAGATCCGTGCACGCATCCGGCATGTTTCGCCGGCACTGGAGAGTGGCCTCCCCCCGCCCGGACTCGATCCGGTAGATTGCGCCGCCGTCGTAACCGAGGAGATCAAGTGTCTGGCTAAGTGCCGTCTCCAGCAGTTCTCCCGGCAGATGGGTCGAAGCAGATGTCCCGATAATCCGGTTCAGCAGAAGGAGATGCCGGTTCCTCGCCTGCAGTTGCTCCTCCGCCTGTTTCCGGTGGCTGACGTCCCGCATGACGACCTGAATTGCAGGCCGGCCCTCAAAGATCGTCCGTGCCCCCCTCCCCTCGATGGGAACCGTCGTTCCATCGAGTCTGAGAACCAATAACTCGACAAGCGGCGTCTCCACGCCCTGGAGGTCCCGCACGGTGATGGCCTCAATGATGTCGCGGGCATCCGGGTGGACGATATCGAGGATAGCCATCCCGATCACCTCTTCCGGGCGTGAAGCCCCAAGCAGCTTCAGGCCGGCGGGGTTGATGAAGATGATCCTTCCGTCGCGGTGGATCAGGGTCGCCTCGGCGGAGAGTTCGACGAGAGACCGGTACTTCTCCTCGCTCTCGCGAAGTTTTGCCTCCATCTGCTTCAAGGGGGTGATGTCCTGGACACCGGCAAGGAACCCCCGGCAGGTGCCGCCGGCGTCGATGATCGGAGTGGTCGCTATCAGCGCATGGATACGGCCGCCGTCTTTCCGAACCAGTTCGAACTCGAAGACCTCGCGTGTGCTCCGACCGAGAACCTGCAGGTGTTCTCTCACCTCTCCGACATCGTTCTCATCGACGAACGCATAGATAGGCGCTCCGATGATCCCGGCGATGGAATAGCCGATGAGATCGGCCATCCTTTGGTTCGCAAAGACCACGATGCCTTCCATGTCGATCAGCGCGATGCCCTCGTTGAGGTTCTCGACGAGGAACCGGTACCGGTCTTCGCTCTCCTGCAGTATCGCCTCTAACCGCCTCTGCTTTGCGGTATCCATGCCCCGGCCAGGGCCGCCGACCCGGAAGGCACGGACTTCCGGAGAGAAGCGGACGAGCCGGCTGCCGCGAAGCCGGCCGTCATTAACCGCCCGGCATGAGCAACGGAACCGTCCTTCGCCGCCGTCAGGCAACCGCATCACGCACAAAAAATCGGCAGAAGAGGCGCGGCCGGAGAGGAATGCACTGATCTCGGCTCCGTCCGATCCGCCACAGATACGGGGTATCAGGCTCCGGCCGATGAAGTGGTTCGCGTCGGTTCCGACGGACACGTTCTGGGTGATGCCGAGTAGATGCCGCAGACGACTGTTGATGCAGGCCACCCGGTTGTCAGGGCCGACTATCAGCAGCCCCTCGCCGAACGCATCCAGGATGCTGGAGAGTTCGAGGATGTCGCCATGTGTGCAGTCATGCATCGACCGGGATCACCTTCCTTTGCTCTCTGAGGAGTTTAATCTCCATGATAGAATAAAATATTCCCGCACACACCAGGAGAATCAGGCCAAAATTCAGAAGAATTTTGACAAAAACCTGCTGGTGATGCGGGTAAATTCATCCGGGCACAGGCATTATGCTATTTCCCTGAATTTATAAACCTGTTCATTTTCATCGGAGGATATCCGCCTTCCATGAGACAGCAGAAACGTGCCCCGACGCTCCCGGACTGTGCGCGGCCGATATCTTTACATCCCGCGAGAACGGCATCACCCCCATGGACGTGCACGGCCGGGCCACAGAAGCGGACGGGGAGGGCATAAGTGGACCACGACCACGGTGAGGGCGGAGAGCGGTACGAGACGCATCGGGAAGAGGCAGGCGGGAAGAAACCGCCGGAGACCCACCGGCCCGGCCATGACTCGCATAGCCACGCCCTCGAGGACTTCCGGCAACGCTTCATTGTCTCGGTGATACTGACAATCCCGATCCTCCTCCTCTCGGAACCAGTCCAGGAGCTTCTCGGGATTGCAGTTCGGTTCCCGGGCTCAGACTACCTGCTCCTCGCTCTTGCAACCGCAGTCTACTTCTACGGCGGCCGGCCGTTTCTCACCGGCATCGTACGCGAACTCAAGGCGCGGATGCCCGGGATGATGACGCTCATCGCCGTCGCGATCACCGTCGCCTACGTTTACAGTTCGGCGGTCGTCCTCGGCATCGTCAGCGGGGAAGGGTTCTTCTGGGAACTCGCCACCCTGATCGACATCATGCTCCTCGGACACTGGGTGGAGATGCGCTCGGTCCTCGGGGCGTCGCGGGCGCTCGAGGAACTCGTCCGGGTCATGCCCTCGGAGGCGCACCTTCTCCGGGACGGCGGCACGGATGACGTGCCCGTCGACCGGCTCGAACCAGGCGACCGGGTCCTCGTCCGGCCCGGAGAGAAGGTGCCGGTGGACGGCACGGTGATCGAGGGGGTGACGAGCGTCAACGAGGCGATGCTCACCGGCGAGTCGCGCCCGGTGGAGAAGCACCCGGGTGATGCGGTCATCGGGGGGTCGGTCAACGGGGAGGGCTCGATCGTCGTCGAGGTCGAAAAGACGGGTGCGGAGACCTACCTTGCGCAGGTGATCGACCTCGTGCGAAAGGCGCAGGAGAGCAGGTCGCAGACGCAGGATCTCGCCGACCGGGCGGCGTTCGTTCTGGTGGTGATCGCACTCTTTGTCGGTGCGGCGACGTTTTCGGTGTGGTTCGCCCTCGGAGAGGGGACGGGGTTTGCGGTGGAGCGGGCCGCGACCGTGATGGTCATTGCCTGCCCCCACGCGCTCGGCCTTGCCGTCCCGCTCGTGATCGCGGTCTCGACGGCGCTTGCCGCACAGTCGGGGTTCCTGATCAGGGACCGGAGCGCATTCGAGCGGGCAAAGGATCTCACGGCGGTCGTCTTCGACAAGACGGGTACCCTGACGGAAGGACGGTTCGGGGTCACGGACGTCCTCGCCTTCGACGGTGCGGCGGAGGAGGACGTCGTCGGGACGGCGGCGGCGGTCGAAGCGCACTCCGAGCACCCGATCGCCCGGGGCATCGTCCGGAGCGCGGAGGAACGAGGCATTTCCCTGCTCACGGTCGAGGGGTTCCGGGCGATCCCGGGGGTCGGCGTCGAGGGGACGGTCGGCGGTAGGACCGTCCGGGTGGTCGGGCCGGGTTACCTTGCGGAGCGGGGCATCGATGTCGGGGACGGACGGATTGAAGCCCTCCAGCGGCAGGGCAAGACCGTCGTCTTCCTCCTCGAGGACGACCGGCCCATGGGAGCGCTCGCGCTCGCCGACATCATCAGGCCGGAATCAGGGGAGGCGGTCCGCCGGCTCAATGAGATGGGAGTCCGGTGCATGATGCTGACCGGGGACAGCCGCGACGTCGCCGCGTGGGTGGCGGGGGAACTCGGTCTCGACGAGTTCTTTGCCGGGGTCCTCCCCCACGAGAAGGCGGAGAAGATCCGGGAGATGCAGCGCCGCTACCGGGTGGCGGTGGTGGGCGACGGGATCAACGATGCACCCGCGCTCGTCGAGGCCGATGTGGGCATCGCCATTGGGGCCGGAACCGACGTGGCCATGGAGAGCGCCGATATCGTGCTCGTGAGGAGCGACCCGCGGGACGCGGCGGCAATCATCAAACTAGCAAGGAAGACCTACCGAAAGATGTTCGAGAACCTTCTCTGGGCGACGGGTTACAACGCCGTCGCCATCCCGCTCGCAGCAGGTGTCCTGATCGGCGCCGGAATCCTTCTCACCCCAGCCGTCGGAGCGGTGCTGATGAGCGCAAGCACGGTGATCGTCGCGATCAACGCCCGGCTGCTCCGGGTGTAGGGGACCGTTCGCCGTCGCCAGATGTTATTCCGGATCAATCCCCTTATCGGTTTTGACGCCTACCTGTATGCACATGGGACGCTACGTCAGCGGCGACGTCGTTCTGGCCCCCGTACGGATCGGGGGAGGGGGCGAGCGGAAGGTGCGCCCGGTGGTGGTCGTTTCTGCAGAGGAGAACGGGATCCTGTTGATCTGCCCGGTATCGAGCAGCCCGTCCACCGACGGGGTCTCAATCCCCCTCTCGCTCGACGACTTCGCCCGGGGCGGGCTCGATCTCTTCACCGAGAGTTACGCTCTCGCCGCCCACGCTGCCACCATCCGGCCGGCGGACGTTGTCGGAAAGAAAGGCACGCTCCTGCCCGAAGTCCTCGACGTCATCAGGGAGGCCATGCCGGGGGTGCAGGAGAAGAGAGGGCGGCGAAGGTGGTGAAGGGAGAGCAGATATAAACCGCAGGTGAACGCCTGCCGGGCGCTCAGAGTTCGTATCGCTTCAAGAACTCCCGGATCTTCCGCGACTCCATCCATTCCCGATCGAGTTCGCTGATCTGCAGGTTGATCCGCCGGACCTGCTCCCGGAGTTTCTCCGCAATCGTTTCATCATCGAGGAGATCCGCGACCCCCATGATCACCTGGAGCGGGTGGCGGACGTGGTCGGCAAGGACGGCGAACTGAGCGATATTCCGTTCGGTCATATCGAACGCCTGCTCCCGGAGCCGCTCGTGCAGGATCCGCTCGGAGATGTCCCTGCCGATCACCTGGAACCCCACAATCGCCTTCTTCTCGATGATCGGCGACTCGTTCAGCTCCAGTACGGCGATCTCACCGTTCTTTCGCCGGACCTCGATCTTGAGCCCCTCGATCTGTTCGCCCCGGAGAACTCTCCGCCGCCCCTCTTCCCAGGTCAGGAGGCTCGTCGGAAGGATATAGTCCTCCCAATCGGTTCCCACCATCTCTTCAGGAGAGTACCCGAGTATCCGCTCCATCGCCGGCGAGACGTATCTCAACCCCCCGTCCAGGTACGACGTGACGATGAGGTCGAAACTCCGCTGGGCAATCCCACGGAACGTCTCTTCGCTCTCCTCGAGCGCCGCTTCCGCCTGCAGCCGTTCGATGATCCGGCCGAGGCACTTCGCGATGGCGTCGAGCAGCATCTGCTCCTCCGGCAGGAACGGCCCTTCGCCGCCCTCCGGGACCTGCGCGAGGTATCGCACCTCGATCTCGCCGACCCATTCGCCGTGGACGGTGATCGGGCTCTCCTGTGTCCAGGTGGAACCTGCAGGGTCGCCCCGGAAGTAATCCCGGCCGTCGACGGTGATCCGCACCCCGGTATGGTCCGGGTCCTGCCATCCCATGGGAAGGGTATCGGCAACCGCCTGAAGGAGTTTGTCGAGCGTCATCCCGGGCGTCTCGACGAGGTGCGTGATGCTGTAGAGGCACCGGAGTTCGTCCATCCGCTTCTTCAGTTCGTGTGTCTTCTCCCGGAGCATCTCCTCTGCCCGGTTCCGCTCGGTCACGTCGAAGGCCGTCCCGGTAACGCCGACGATCTCCCCGCTCACATCCCGAAACGGCTTGAGCGTCAGGTCGCGGACTCGCCGTTCGCCCGCGATGGTGAATGTCACCGCAGCCCGCACGGTCTCTCCCGTCTCAAGAACCCGCCGTTTGAGTGCGGAGAGATGCTCGGCGGCCGTGGGGAAGGCATCCTCCTCGCTCATGCCGATGATGGACGTATCCGTAGGCACGAGCTGCTGGTTGTACGACCATACGTAACGGAGGTCCTTATCCTGTACGAAGACGACCACCGGAGATCCTTCGAGCGCGGCACTGAGGTAATGCGCATGCAGATCGGCGGTGGCGTCCCGGATCTTGATGAGCCGCTGCCCGGTCACAGGAAACGCCTGCCTGCTCGATATCGAGATCCAGCGCCGGGTGCCGTCGGGCGTCCTCGCACGGCAGAGGAGGGAGGGCAGGTCAGCGCCGTTCTCAAGGGAACGACGGAGCAGCCGTGCGGACTCAGCGTCCTCGAGGACCGGCAGGATGTATGTCTCAAAGAGGGCACCAAGTTCCATCCCGATGGCATCCTTCTGCCGGATGCCGAGGGTTCGTGCGAGGGCCGGGTTGTACCAACCGACCTTCCGGTCGTCGCCGACCACAAGAAGCCCATCTTCGAGAGCGTTGAGCACCGCACGATGAAAGAGTGCCCGATCCCGGTGCGAGTCCGTCATACCTCACCGACGCCGAAACACAGTCGCTGTAGTGGTTGTGCTCAGGAGAGATGAAAAAGATTGCTATCCTGTTATCCGGGGAAACCCCGGGTTTTCCCGACCTCCCGGATGATTCAGCGGCACCTCCGGGCTGCCGGGGAAGCAGAGGGGAGATACGGAAGGGAGAGCCGCAGACGGGAGAGCCGCCTCGCCAAGGTATAAATACCGCCCGAAAACCATAACCGATACATGATGACGGAAGCCGAGTCCATCGAGATCTTCTCCGTGATCCGGGAGCGCCGGAGCGTCAGAAACTACACCGACCGGGAACTCCCGGACGAGGCCCTGCGAGCAATCATCGCTGCGGGCATCCAGGCCCCGACCGCCCTCGGACTTCAGCCCTGGCAGTTCGTGATCGTAAAAGATCGTGCCCTGATGCGCCGGGCATCCGACTACTGCAAACCGATCCTCATCGAGAAGATTGAAGAAGAGGGCAAATCAGGGACGGAAGAGTTCCTCGCGGCACTCAAGAACCCTGAGTTCAACATCTTCTACAACGCCCCGGTGCTGATCCTGGTTCTCGGTGCACGGGAAGCCGTATCCAGTTTCCTCGACTGTGCGCTCTGCGCGGAGAACATGATGCTTGCCGCCTGGGCGCTCGGGATCGGCAGTTGCTGGATCGGTTCGGCGGCCCTCATCCAGCAGAACCCCGATCTCCTTGCGGCACTGAAGGTCCCGGACAATCACCAGATCGTGGCGCCGCTGATCTTCGGCTACCCGGCCACCCTCTCACCGAAGCCTGTGCGTCGGGAGCCACGGATAACGTGGGTTCCCTGACCGTTCCAGTTCACCCGGCGGCAGAGCACGCGGCCGCTTCCGCGGGGACGATCGGGAGCGTGATCCGCCGCCGGTTCCGGACGATCGTCAGGGTTGCAGGTTCCGCGATAGGCCAGGCGGCAAGGAACCGGTGCAGGTCGTCGACGCAGGTCACGCAGGTCTGGTTGATCGCGACGATCATGTCCCCCGGCCTGAGTCCGGCCCGGCCGGCGGGGCTCGCCCGGTTCACCGAGACGACCTCGACCGCCTGGTTCGCGGTAAGCCCGAGCGCCAGAACGAGGTGCTGCGGGAGCGCCTGCGACTGGCCGGCGATACCGAGGTAGCCGCGCCGCACCCTGCCGTCGGCGACCAGCTGCGGGAGGACCCAGGAGGCGGTGTTTGAGGGGATCGCGAAGCAGATGTTCTGGGCTGTCGGGATGATGGCGGTGTTGATCCCGATGACCCGGCCGCGGGAGTCGACCAGCGGGCCGCCGGAGTTGCCGGGGTTTAAGGGAGCGGTGTGCTGGATGATATTCTCGATCAGGCGGCCGTCCCGGCTCCGGAACGCTCTCCCGAGAGCGCTCAGGACCCCCGTCGATACGGTCGAGTCGAAACCGAGCGGGTTGCCAATGGCTATCGCGAGCTGGCCGACCGCGAGCTTCTCGGAGTCGCCGAACGACACGTACGGGAGATCCGCCGTCTCGGCGCGGAGCACGGCGAGGTCGGTTGCCGGGTCGGCCCCTACTATGCGTGCAGCGAGAGCGGTGCCGTCCGCTGTGCGGATCTCGATCCTCCCCGCCCCCTGCACCACGTGGTTGTTGGTCAGGATGTAGCCCTCCGGCGACACGGCCACGCCCGATCCTGCCCCAACCTGCTCGCCGCGCCACCCGGGGGAGTTCTTCCCCGCGACTACGCTCACGACCGCGGGGCCCACAGACTTAACGACCCGGATGACGGCACGGGAGTAGGCGTCGAGGAGGTCGGCATCGGACTCCCCGGAATTGGGGCCTGTAGCGTGCCCATCCGGGACAGATTCCTGAGGAAAATCTCAGGTATGCCGAAAGGATCTGTGCTCAATTTTATCCATTACAGTTTATAATTTGTTGTAAATAGCAATGTACTTTCCGCACGAGGCTACGGAGCAACGCTGCCCCGGTTTCGCCGGATCACCTTCCGCCCGGGCGCGCGAAGACCCCTGCCGCAAAGGAGAAATAGGCCCACTCTCTATTGCCCACCATGCTCGGAACGGCTGCAATCGAAGTGGAGGGTACAAGGATCGACGTGCGCCCGACGGTTATCCGGCGAATCCCAAAGACCGGCGAGGCCTACGATGTCGTGGAGATAGCGACCGACCGGGGGACGACCGTCTGCCGCTACTACGAAGCGCAGGGAGCCCGAAGCGGCGTCGTCATGGTGGGTGGAACCGGCGGCGGGTTCGACACCCCGGCGCAGGGCCTCTACCCGCGGCTGGCACAGGATCTCCCGAACCACCGGATAAGCGCGCTCCGGGTGCAGTACCGGCACCCGACCGACCTCGTGGAGTCGGCCTTCGACACGGTGCTCGGGCTGCGCTATCTCGAGAGCCAGGGCGTCGCGGCCGCCGGGGTCGTCGGGCACTCGCTCGGTGGAGCGGTGGCGATCCAGGCGGCGGCGAACGTCCCGATGGTCAGGGTCGTCGTCGCCCTCGCCACCCAGGCCGCCGGGACGGAACCGGTCGCCGCCCTCGCCGGGCGTGCGGCGGTCCTCCTGGTGCACGGGAACGCGGATCCGGTTCTTCCCCATACCGCCTCGGAGGAGATCTACCGGCGTGCCGGCGAACCCCGGCGGCTGATCGTCTACGACGGAGCGGGGCACACCCTCGACGAGACGGCCGAGAGCCTCTACGTCGAGGTGAAGGCGTGGCTCCTCAAGCACCTCCCGGGGACGCTTGTCTGACCGGGTGCTCCCCGGTCAACCCCTCAAGGTATCTCCGGGCGGCGCAGGGATCGTCGCTTGCAAACCCGTCGATGCCGAGCCGGAGCGCTTCGCGGATATCGTCCTCCGCCTTCAAGATCCAGGGAACGACGAGCAGCCCGGCGCTGTGCGCCTCTTCCACCATTTCAGCTGAAACCCGGTCCCACCGCGGGAGGATGAGATCGGCTGCGGCCGTACGGGCGAGCCCGACGGGATCGGGAGTCCCCTGCGAGCAGATCAGCCCCGCCGGCACGCCGGGAAGGAGTTTCTTCACCGTCGCGACGCTTCCGGGATGGGACGAGACCAGGAAGAGCCTCTCGGGCATCCGGTCAATGAGCGCCGAGACAACGATCGCTTCGGTTCCGGGCTCCTTGATCTCAACAACAAGCCCGGTCTGCCCACGCACGAGGTCGAGGACCTCGTGGAGCGTCGGGATAACCTCGCCTTCTCCCGCGTCCAGCTCTTTTAAGCCATCGATGGTGTAGCCCTTGACCGGGCCGGTCCCGTTCGTCGTCCGGTCGACGGTTGCGTCATGGATCACGACGGGAATACCGTCCTTTGTGAGGCGCACATCGACCTCGACCAGGTCGGCGCAGGCCATTCCTCTCCGCAGGGCCCGCAGGGTGTTCTCCGGCTCGATACCCTTCGCGCCACGGTGTCCGATGATGAGCATGGCACGCCATGCATCCCGGGAGAGGATATAGATGGCGGCCCCGCGGTCCGGGCTGTCCGGTGCCAGGGCCTGGCCCACCTGCCGCCGGAAACGGTATTCAGAACTTTTCAGCCGATTCGGGCGTGGGGCTCCCACGAGACCCGCGAAGCCCGGGAGCGCTCCCCAGGCGTCCCGGGGCAGCAGCCGTGGCAGGTGCCGTGTGCGGCACCTGCGGACGGCTAAAAAACGATTACTTCTGCTGGATCTTCTGAAACTCGGATTTGACGTCTTCCGGGCCGTTGTACTGCTTGTCCTCGAACCGGTTCAGCACGTCGAGAATGCCCTGGGATGCCCCGCTATCCTTTGCCTGGGTGATCAGGTTGTCCTTCGATGCAGGGAAGTTGATCCTGGAGGTGATTTGCTCGACTATCCGCGGGTCAAGTCCCTGTACAGCCTCTGTAGCCTTCGATATCCCGCCCATGGCGGACTCTTTCATGCCTCGCATACTTCTCTTCACCAGACCTGTGCTCCCGTCCGGGAGACAACCTCCCGGGAGGGTTATATGATAAATACCTACCCCCCAAAGCAGCGGCGAGGGTATACCCTGCACCGGGCGGGAGCGGAGGTTGACCGGCTCGAGCAGTACGTGGGCAGGGGTGATGGGGGACGTCCGGAGGCCGCGTATCCGGCTCACCGCACCCCGGTTCCCGGAACCCAGCAACACTTAAGTATCTGGGGACGGGGAGGAAGGGGTATGTCACCAGCACCCGATATCAGGATCCCTCTCGATGTGCCCGCCGGGGAGCAGGAGAGGTACCGGGAGAACTACCGGACGATCACACAAGGCACCGGGAGGCTGATGCTCTTTGCCGGGGACCAGAAGATCGAGCACCTCAATGATGACTTCGCCGGTGAAGGCATTCACCCCGACGACGCCGACCCCGAGCACCTCTTCCGGATTGCAAGCCGGGCGAGGATCGGGGTCTTTGCAACGCAACTTGGAATGATCGCACGGTACGGCGCGGATTATCAGGACATCCCGTATCTCGTCAAACTCAACTCCAAGACCAACCTGGTCGGGACCTCTCAGCGCGACCCGCTCAGTTCAGAACTTCACACCGTCGGGCAGGTCGTCGACCTCCGCGACCGGACGGGGCTTTCAATCCTCGGCGTCGGCTACACGGTCTACCTCGGGAGCGAGTACGAGCCGATGATGCTCTTCCAGGCGGC
>JASUSO010000026.1 GCA_030446015.1 Methanobacteriota archaeon | reverse complement strand
GTGCCCCGCGGGGCATACAAGATCCTGGGGTGAAAACCCTCGCGTACCTCCCCTGACCAGATATCTCCTGTGGTATCCCGGCGGCGCGCGGCGTTCACCAGACTGCATGAGTGGACGGCGACGGCCTTATCTTTGTACCGTTTCGCTAACCGTTACATCCTCCCCTCGACAACCCGATCCCTACATTCATCTCCTGCCGGTTCGACATTTTAGCATGAATCGTTCTCAGATCCCACTCATCGTCGTCCTCGTGGTCTTCGCTCTGGTCCTGGCGTGCGGCTGCATGGGCCAGGAGACCGTGGTCTCTGGGGAGGAGGCGGCAGCGGTGCTCGCCTATGCCGACCCGGTCGCCGACAACCTCATGCAGGGCTTCAATGAGCATAACTACACGAAGTACTCCCGTGACTTCGGCCCGGAGATGCGGCAGGCTCTCAATGAAGCCGCGTTTGAAGAGAACCGCGAGTTCGTAACGTCCCGGATTGGGCTCTATGAGTCCCGGAAGGATCCTGTCGTCACGGAGACCGGCGAGTTCATCGCCGTGACCTACCAGGCAGCGTTCGAGGGGGAGGACGGTGTGGCGCTCAGGTTTGTCTTCAAGAAGGATGATCCGTCGCACCAGCTCCAGGGGCTCTGGTTCACCTCGCCGATGCTGCGCAGTTAAAGCGCTCCATCAGAATTAAAAATGAACCCCGGGGAGGTTTTCCCCCGGTTCTTCTTCCACCATCCCGCATCAGGCGGGCACCTGCTCCATCTTCTCCCGGTCCCAGTGGCGGTGCCGGGCGATGGCCGTCTTGAACTGCTCGACAAACGAGCTTACATTCCCCTGGCTCCCGCAGGTCACGACCCCCATCTCGGAGACGGCTTCTCCTCCGGCACTGGCATCGACGAAGGCCACCCCCTTGATACCGGAGGCCTTCAGGAGTTCGATCCCCTCTCCTATCGCCCCGATCGGCTTGCAGTGCTTGAAGGCCTCGTTGACGAAGTGGATCGCGTAGCCCTGGTTCTTCAGGGTCTCCGCGTGCCTCCCGCCCGGGACGTACACGGCGTCGTACACGACCGATGCGGTGGTGACGTAGCTCTTGTCCACCTCCATCTCCTTGCCGTCGGCGGACCTGACCGTGCCGAGGAACTGCGAGACGATCTGCGGGTGAGCCCCCGCATCTTTCAACGCCTTCTTGACCTGCATCACCTCGTCGTGGTTGTAGCCCTCCATCGCGAGGATCGCAATCTTGCGGCTCTTGATGGTGTCCATGACGGTCCTCTCCTGGCTGAGGTTCGGGGACTTCTTTGTGCCGGAGGACGCGCCCTTCTCCGCCGGGGGCGGCACCCCGATCCCTTCGGCGATCCGTATCGCAAGATCGCCGTCGACGTTGTTTATGAGGTCGACCACCCTCTTCCTGACCCCGAAGTCCGAGACCTTCCCGAGTTCGAAGTGGAAGGCCTTGATGATATGCTCCTTCTCTGCATCCGACATGCTGTTCCAGAAGAGCTTCGCCTGGCTGAAGTGGTCGTTGAACTTCTCGCTCCGTGCACGGATCTTCTTCGCGTCGATCTTCTCCTGGTGGTGGGCGTAGCCGCCCTCCTCAACCCGGGCCGGCCGGGGCTTGTTATCGCCGAGCGAGTTTGGGAAGTAACTCGCAGCGCCCTTATCGATCGTCATCCGGTGGTAGCCCTCCCGCTGGTTGTTCGCGACCGGTGCGAGCGGCCGGTTGATCGGGATCTCGTGGAAGTTCGGGCCGCCGAGGCGTATCAGCTGGGTGTCCAGGTACGAGAAGAGCCGGCCCTGGAGGAGCGGGTCGTTTGAGAAGTCGATCCCCGGCACGACGTTCGCCGGGCAGAAGGCGACCTGCTCGGTCTCGGCGAAGAAGTTGTCCGGATTTCTGTTTAAGACCATCTTCCCGATCCACCGGATCGGCACCTCCTCCTCGGGCCAGATCTTCGTCGCGTCAAGGATATCGAAGTCGAAGTTGTGCTCGTCCGCCTCCTCGATCATCTGGACCCCTAACTCGTACTCCGGGTAGTCCCCCATCTCGATCGCCTCCCAGAGGTCGCGGCGGTTGAAGTCCGGGTCCATTCCGGCCAGTTTCTGCGCCTCGTCCCAGACGAGCGAGTGGATGCCGAGGAGCGGCCGCCAGTGGAACTTGACGAACCGCGCCTTTCCTTTGGCGTTGATGAACCGGAAGGTATTGACCCCGAAGCCCTGCATCATCCGGTAACTCCGCGGGAGCGCACGGTCCGAGAGGACCCACATGATCATGTGCGTGATCTCGGGGAGATTCCCGACGAAGTCCCAGAACGTGTCGTGGGCGGCGGAGGCCTGCGGCATCTGGTGGTGCTGCTCCGGCTTGATGGCGTGGACGAGGTCGGGGAACTTGATGGCGTCAACGATGAAGAAGATCGGCATGTTGTTGCCGACGAGGTCGTAGTTCCCTTCCTCGGTGTAGAACTTCGTCGCAAACCCCCGGACGTCCCGGACCGTGTCTGCCGACCCCCGGAACCCGACGACGGTCGAGAATCGCACGAAGACCGGCGTCTTCTTCTCCGGATCCTGGAGAAACGCTGCCTTCGTATACTCGGTCATCGGCTCGTAGACCTGGAAGTAGCCGTGGGCGCCCGAACCCCGGGCGTGGACGACCCGCTCGGGGATCCGCTCGTGATCAAAATGCGTCAACTTCTCGCGGAAGTGAAAGTCTTCGAGGAGCGTCGGCCCCCGCTCCCCCGCCTTTAACGCATCATCGGTGTGGCTCACCCGGACACCCTGGTTCGTTGTCAGGTACTCGCGTTCCGGGTCGTGACGGAATTCGTCGAGTTGCTCCTGCTTGCTCTTCTCATCCACTTTTCTCCTCTGATCCATACTCCCTCACCTGCAACTCTCGCGCCCAGGCCGGTCGTGCTCCGCTGCTCCTCCCGGGGGCGTGCCCCCACATCCCGGCCAGCCGTCATAAAAGTAACTGCGTGCCGGAGGCTGGCGTGCTGTGCGGTTGTTCTTACCCGGATCCCGCCAGAGATCGGTCGTGCAGGTGGAGGCTCTGCGCCCCTCAGGTGCTCCTCGTTATCGGGTTCATCGAGCGCGATGGTCCGGTTCCCTGGATGTATCGGGTTTCGCGTCGCAACGATCGAGTCCAAGGGCTGAGTTCTCCATCATCGTTGCCCGAAAGGGCTGCCGGGACCCCTGAGTCTAACCGACGGATGCACGACGACCTCAATTAATATACTATACTGCCATCACTGCCTGGCTGAAGGGAGGCAGGAAGAATGAAAGGCCTGGCTATGCTGAAGATCGGGGAGATCGGATGGATCGAGAAAGAGCGGCCCGCCTGCGGTCCGCGGGACGCTATCGTCAGACCCCTGGCGCTCGCCCCGTGCACGTCCGACGTCCACACCGTCTGGGAAGGAGCGATCGGTGAACGGCACAACCTCATCCTGGGGCACGAGGCGCTCGGGATCGTCGACGAAGTCGGGAGCGAGGTCCGGGACTTCAAGCCCGGCGACCGGGTCATCGTCCCGGCGATCACCCCCGACTGGGAGACGGAAGCCGCACAGCGCGGGTTCCCGTCGCAGACCGGCGGCCCCCTCGGGGGCTGGAAGTTCTCGAACTCCAAGGACGGCGTCTTCGGCGAGTTCTTCCACGTGAACCTGGCCGACTACAACCTTGCGCACCTGCCGGAGGGGATGTCGCTTGAGGCGGGTGTCATGCTCCCGGACATGCTCAGCACCGGGTTCATGGGCGCGGAGAACGCCAGGATCGGGTTCGGCTCCACGGTGGCCGTCCTCGGCATCGGGCCGGTCGGCCTCTCCGCCATTGCCGGAGCGAGGCTCCGGGGAGCGGGGAGGATCTTTGCCGTCGGCACGAGGCCCGCTTCGGTGAAGGTCGCGAAGGAGTACGGCGCGACGGATATCATCAACTACAAGGAAGGAAGCACCGTCGACCAGATCCTCGATAAGACCGGCGGCGCGGGCGTCGATGCCGTGATCGTCGCCGGCGGCGGGCCGGAGGCCATGATGGATGCAATCAACGTGGCAAAACCCGGATCGGTCATCTCGAACATCAACTACTTCGGCTCGGGTATCGGCGACCAGGACATCATACCCCTTCCGCGGGTCGGCTGGGGGTACGGCATGGCGGACAAGAACATCATGACCGGACTCTGTCCCGGAGGAAGGGTGCGAATGGAGCGGCTGGCCGAGGTGGTGATGTGCGGGCGGATGGACCCGTCGCTCATGGCGACGCACGTCTTCAAGGGTTTCGATAAACTGGAAGAGGCTCTCCTCCTGATGAAGGAGAAGCCGAGAGACCTGATCAAGCCGGTCGTCATCGTGGAGCAGTAAGTGCCCGGGCTCGTCCCGTCGCGCGCTAGTTCCCCGAGACCTTCGCGATCACGCGGTCCAGGTGCCGCCGGTAGAGCTCCTGCGGGTCGAGTTCCGCGAGCCCATCCGGGGTCCTGACCACCACCCTGTCGATACCGGAGTTCACCAGCATCTTCGAGCACATCAGGCAGGGCGGGTCGTAGGAAGGCGCTCCCGTCAGGCGCTCGAACCCGGCCAGGTACATCGTGCAGCCGGCCGCGGCCCGTCCCGCCTGCAGGAGCGCGTTCATCTCCGCGTGTACCGAGCGGCAGAACTCGTAGCGTTCGCCGGAGGGGATGTTGTACTGCTTGCGGATACAGGTGTTCAGTTCGTCGCAATGGGCCTCTCCGCGCGGCGCGCCGTTGTGCCCGGTGGAGACGATCTCTCCGGCCGAGTTGACCACGACCGCCCCGTAGCACCGCCGGATGCAGGTCGACCGCCGTGCGGTCTCGATCGCGATGTTCATGTACCATTCGGTCCGTGAGGCGCGGGGCGGTACGGCCGGCGCACCGGACGTGGAGGCAGGGGTCGGCCCGCTCGGGTCTTCGCTCATGGTAGATCGTTCACGGTATGGGATTAAAAATGAGGCGTATTATCTCGACGAGGCGGTTGTCGCCCTGGAGGAGCGTTCGGGACCTGCCGTTCCCGCTACACCCCGATACCACCGTCCTCGGGTTTTTTGATGCAGAGGAAGCGGTGCCGGCACCGGACGATGCCGCGGTCGGCGAGGATCTGCATCGGCCTCGTGGTCAGGCTCTCACCGGCAAGGCTCAGTGGGACGATCAGGGGAGCGAGCGGCGAGAACAGATTCGGCAGGCCCCGGCGCCGTACGGCGTCGCGGGCGGCGACGTAGGACCAGTAGAGGGGCGACGCGCTGGAGACCGCACACTCCTGGACGGTCATCCCGCACCCCTCAAAGAGCGACCGGTACTCCTCCAGCCTCCGGTACACCGCCGCTCCGCTGAAATCCCCCTCGTGCTCCTTGAACACCGGCGCCTCCTGTGCAGTCATCTCGATGAGCGTCACATACCCACCCGGCCGGACAACGCGGCAGAGTTCCCGGACGGTGCGTGCGAGTTCGTCGTCGTCGACGATGTATCGCAGGACCCAGACAGCATTGACGAGATCGAACGCACCGTCCTCGAAGGGCAGCGGCACGCCGTCGAGGGCATGATGCTCGACGTTGCGGATGCCCGCCTCGTCCGCCGCCCGCCGTGCCGCATCCACCATCTTCGGCGAGAGGTCAACCCCGACGACGCGGCGCACCTGCGGGGCGAACCAGAGCGTCCACCGGCCGACGCCGCACCCGTAGTCGAGCACGGAGAAGTGCGGCTCGAGCCTCACCGCCCTTGAGACGAGGCGTTTCTGGCTGCCGTCGATGTAGGCGTTGTTCAGGTCGTCGACGCCGATCACCGCCCTGAGCGGATGGCGGCGGTGCCGTGCAGTCACCTCATCCCAGGCATCGCGTTGATAGTCCGAATCGTGCGTGAGCCCATCCCCCCGCTTGACCCACCCCTGGACCCCAGGCGATTATTTAGTGTTTTCGTTATGGAGTGCGAATCTGTGAGATGGCCCGGGAAGGCTCAGTACACGCCCTCGCCCGTCACGAGAACGCCCCTCACCGGGTAGGTGCCGTTGCACGGGCCCCTGAACTCGTGGCTCACGCGCTCATGATACGAGTTCGATTGCCAGCCGAGAACCCACCACTGGTTTGCTCCCTGAAAATAGGATGATATGGTGAGGACGTTCTCATCGGCTGCATCAAACGAGAGGATGAACGGAACCTCGAAGACGTGCCCGGTAGATCCGGGGCTCACGAAGAGATCGTCGACGGGTCCGCCGGACCCGCTGACGTTGTCGACGACCCGGTACGGCATAAACAGGGGCTCGACCCCTGCCGGCGATCTCGTCTCGAGCTCGTGGCCGGGGTCGGTATCGAGCATGTAGATCTCCATATTGATAAGCACCGGCGTCTCTTCCGAGTACCGATCGGAGTAGATGTGGGTCGGCTCCGGGAGTTCCGACTCGTTCTGCCCCGGCATGATCCCGATCGGTTCGATGCGGTTTTTGTAGACGGGATCGAGCCGGTCGGCCGAGATGTTGAGCATGGGAATCCCGTCGACGTCCTCGATCCGTACCGATATATCGCTCCTGTCGAAGTTGCTGAAACTTGCACGGGAGAGATCGACGGGGGTGACGTTCGTCCCGGTCTCCGGGTCGTAGCGGGCCGGGATGGGGATCAGGAGGACCGCATCTTCGATGGGGGTGGTCGTTGAGATCTGCAACTCGTAGTGATACAACGAACTGAGGCTCTCCGATGAAGACTGGCCCGGAAACCCGGCGAGCAGCACCAGACATATGAACAGGAGCGCTACGAGGATACCCACCCCGGCAAGCACCAGACCGAGCGCTTTCGATATTTTTCCCATTGCCGATGAGGGGATCTTGGAGTCACCGGTCTTATGCCCTTCGATTCTCCCCGGGCCCGTCCCCGCCCCACAACTATATATGGCATAACCGGTGTCGGGACCCCGTAGAGGAGGTAATTCTATGCCGTACATCACCGTCGGTAAAGAAAATTCGGGCACCATCGACCTCTACTACGAGGACCACGGTGCGGGAAAACCGGTCGTCCTGATCCACGGCTGGCCGCTCTCGAGCAAGTCCTGGGAGAAGCAGGTGCCGGCGCTGCTCGATGCAGGCTACCGCGTCGTCGCCTACGACCGCAGGGGGTTCGGAAACTCCGCGAAACCGACCTTCGGCTACGATTACGACACCCAGGCTGAAGACCTGCACAGGGTCATGACCGAACTCGACCTCGATAATGCCACGCTCGTCGGGTTCTCGATGGGCGGCGGCGAGGTCGCCCGCTACCTCGGCACCTACGGGAGCGAGCGCGTGGAGCGGGCGGTCTTCATATCCGCGATCCTGCCGTTCCTCTTGAAGACGGACGACAACCCCGAGGGAGTCGAGGGCAGCGTCTTTGACGAGTTCATGGAGGGCGTCGCCGCCGACCGCCCGGCGTTCCTCTCCAGATTCTTATCAAACTTCTACAACGTCGATGTCTTTTCGGGCAACCGCGTGAGCGACGAGGTCGTCCGCCTCAGTTGGAACGTCGCGGCCGCCGCCTCCCCGATAGGCACGCTCGACTGCGTCCCGGCGTGGCTGACCGACTTCCGGGACGACCTCCGAAGCATCGACGTCCCTGTCCTCGTCATCCACGGCGACGCAGACCGGATCGTGCCCTTCGCCGCATCGGGTAAACGCATCCCCGGGCTGGTCCGGGAGAGCCGTCTTGTGGTGATCGAGGGCGGGCCGCACGGGATCACCTGGACGCACGCGGAGCGGGTCAACCGGGAGCTGCTGAACTTCCTCGGGCAGGAGGTTTTAGAGGCGCAGCCATTCGCCGCGAACCCAACGTAAGGGAAGGAAGGGCTTCTCAGTACACCGGGATGAGGCCGGGATTCGTCCCGGTGATGCACCTGCCGCCCCCGCGGCCGACCACGAAGGTGTTCTCGATCCCGACCATCCCGACGCCCGCGATGCCCTTCTTGGGCTCGAGGGCGATCACCATCCCCTCTTCGAGCGGCTCGTCGAAACCGCGGGCGATCACCGGCATCTCGTCGACCTGGAGGCCGACGCCGTGGCCCAGGAACTGCACCCGCCGCTCGCCGAACCCCATGAAGTTCTCAAGGAACGCGGGCTCGAGGCCGCCGATGATCGTCTCGTAGATCTCTGCCGGAGTAATTCCCGGTCGGAGCATCGAAGCCGCCTCGTTCTGGATATCCACGCACCGGCGATGCGCCTCGATCGCCTCTTCGGGGAGCAGCCGGCCGAACATGTATGTCATCGTCTTGTCGGTATGGTAGCCCTGCACCCCGCACGCGCAGTCGACGAAGACTAAATCTCCTGCTTTGAGTCTCCGGTCATGGCTGCCGAGCACCGGTGCGCCGGGAGCCGCCCCAAGGCACCCGCCCGGCCCGTCGAAACCGGTCGGGTAGATGGAACTCTCGCCAAAGCCAAGTTGCCCGAGGATCATCTCCGTCCCGAACATCCCGAACCGGGCGATCCCGTGATGCCCTTCCCGCACCAGGCGCGAGAAGACCTCGCCCCCGAGTTCCGCCTCGCTCATCCCTTCCCGGAGCATACCGGGAATGCAGTCTTCGAGCACGTGGCGGTGAATCCTCCCTGCCTGCTCCATGATCGCGAGTTCGTAGGCGCTCTTGACCGACCTGACCTTCGCCGCCTGTGCATCGAGCGCCGCCGCCGCCGTGAAGGGGAAGTGCTTCCGGAATCGTTCGAGCAGTGCGAGGGGCACCGTCTCCGTCTCCAGGTGGACCGTCCCTGGAGTTGGCCCCATCCCGGCCGCAGCATCGCGGAAACTCTTCATCGGCCTGATGTCCGGGAAGTTCGACTCGTCGAGCGCCCGTTCAATGCTCCGGCGCACCCAGAGCACGCCTTCGCCGTCGCGGGGGATGAGGAGAACCCCGTCCTGCATCGTCCCGGTGAGGTAGAACTGGTTTGTCCGCCCGAATATTGCGGCGAGCTCCCACGAGGGATTCTCGGCATCCATGCGGAGCCGGAACCGCTCCATGCGGTCCCGGAGTTCCGAGGCGGGGGTCTTGCACTCCATACGCATACGTGGGCGGCGATGATATTTAGCTCTGGCGGGGCGCCCCTTCCGTATACCCGGGGTCCAGCGGGCGGTTTTTTGCGACGATCTGGAGCAGTCCCGACCACCCGGATTAATAGAGCCGCGCGGTGCACTACTATCATGGAAACCCCTTTCATCTTTACGATGCACGAGGGCCTGCCCCGCCAGGGGCCGGGGAGCAATGCCTGTACGAGAAAGGCCTTCTCGATGCTCGCCGACCTCCCGGCCCGGCCGGAGATCCTGGATATCGGGTGCGGGGCCGGGATGCAGACGGTTGAACTGGCCCGGACCTGCCCCGGCTGCCGCATCACCGCCACCGACGTCCACCAGCCCTACCTCGATCAACTTGCCCGGAGCGCGGCATCGGCCGGGGTAGGCAACCGGATCACCACTCTCCGGGCTTCGATGGACGCCCTGCCGTTTGACGACGCGTCGTTCGATGTCCTCTGGGCGGAGGGCTCGATCTTCATCATCGGGTTTAGGGAGGGACTTACCTCGTGGAAGAGGCTGCTACGGCCGGGGGGTTACCTCTGCCTCACCGAGGCCGCCTGGTTCGTCGACGACCCCTCGCCGGAGGCGGCGTCGTTCTGGAACGAGTGCTACCCGGCGATAACGACAGTCGCGGCAAACCGCGCGATCGCAGAAGATGCCGGCTACGAGGTCGTCGCGACCTTCCCGCTGCCTGCATCCGCGTGGTGGGACGATTACTATACGCCGCTGATCGAACGGCTCGCCGATCTGCGGCAAAACACCGCCGGCAATTCCGAAGCGGAGGCTGTCATCGAGTTCACCGAGCGGGAGATCGCCATCCACCGGGAATATGCCGACGAGTACGGCTATCAGTTCTTCATCCTCCGGAAGTTGGGGTGATCCACCGGATCCAGGTGGCAGTTTCTACTTCCCTTTTATCTTCCAGAGATCCTTTGCATACTTCCCGATCGCCTTCCAGCGCTTCTTCTCAAGCCTGACAAGCCCGATCTCCGCCTTCTCCTCTTCGAACGCGAGTTCGCGCATGAGCCTCTGGAAACTCTCCAGCCGTGCCGCGGAGAGGGTTCCGGCCGCGACGGCCGCCTGCACCGCACAGCCCGGCTCCCCATCGTGCCGGCAGTCCGAGAACCTGCAGCCCTCCGCGAGTTCGAGGATATCGGGGAACGTCCCGGCGATGCCGGCGGAGGCTGTGCCGATCCCGACCTCCCGCAGACCGGGGTTGTCGATGATGAGCGCCCCGCCGGGAAGGACGAAGAGCTGGCGGACGGTCGTTGTGTGCCGCCCTCGCTCGTCATACTCCCGGACGTCCGAGGTCTCCTGCACCGGCCGGCCCATGAGCCGGTTGATCAGGGTGGACTTCCCGACGCCCGACGAGCCGATGAGGGCGACCGTCGTTCGCGGCAGGAGATACGGGTCGAGCCGGTCGACGCCCTCCCCGCTTGCGGCGCTGACGGGGATGACCGGTATGCCGGGAGAGGCCGCGGCGAGGTCGTCGGCGAGCGCCGCGGGGTCGTCCGCGAGGTCGGACTTGTTGATGACGATGACCGTGCGGGCGCCGGATGCGTGGGCGATCGCGAGGTAACGCTCGATCCGGCGGGCGTTGAGGTCGTGGCCGGCGGCGGTGACGATGAAGACCCACCAGAAAATGATGGAATCGGAGGCATCTCCGTGTTGAGGTCGTGGCCGGCGGCGGTGACGATGAAGACGGTATCGATATTCGCCGCGATAACCTGATCGCCGCCTTCGCGTCCCGGTGTCCCCCGGGCAAACCGGGTCTTCTGCGGGAGGATCTCGACGATCATCGCGGTTCCGGCCTCCGGCTGGTCGAGGAGCACGACGAAGTCCCCCACGGCGGGGAAGCGGCCGAGTTTTCGCAGGGCTCCGGAGATTCCGGCCGTGACCGAGCCGCCGTCGACGAGCACGTCCCACACCGTCTTCTGCCGGCAGGCCACGCGGCCGGCGAGGTACGGGCCGGTGTACTTCGCAAAGGCTTGTTCGTGCTCATCCGTCCAGCCGAGGTCGTTGAGGGTGTAGGGGTGCTCTTCTCCGCACCGGAACGCGGGTTGGCTCATGGGAAACCAGAACTCCGTACAGGAGTGCGTGCGGGACGGCAAGTGCTTTGTGGTAGCCGTTTTCCAGGACTGAGACGGATACGTTCTTCACGGCGACCGGGAAGACGTATCCGGCGCCATGAGGTAGCCACCGAACGCCGCGAGCCAGAAGAGCGCGGGGTAGACGATCATCCGCTCCGACCCGCCGTGGCCGATGGGGCCGTAGAGTTCCATGATGCCGAAGTCGCTTGCGGCATGCGCGACGAGGAAGATGAGTCCGAGAGTGCCTGCGATGATCGAGATCGCTCGTAGCGGCCCCCGGACGAGCGTGGAGCCGGCGATCGCCTCGACGTTGAAGAAGATGAAGGCCGCGAGCGCGAAGAGGCCGTGGATGCCGGGGATATCGAGCGTAAAGACCGCGGCGCCGATCGCCCCGATACCGGCGAGGAGAAAGACGGGGAGGATCCAGCTCCTCCCGTAGGAGCGGTAGAGGAAGTAGCCGCCAGCGATGTTTAAGAGTCCGGCGGCAAAGAGCGAGGCGTTGAAGAGCCATGCCGTCTCGCCGATAACGCCGAGGTCGCTGATCGCGTTCGTGTTGATGCTGTAGCCGGGCGCCATGGCTGCGCCCGCCATGAGGGCTGTCATGAACTGGACCGGGAGGAGGAAGAGCAGCACTCCTGCCATCGTCTGACTGCTGGTTGTTCGGCGCATGGTAACGGATAGTGACTCCATCGTTATAACTCCCTCCGGCGTCACCGGGCGCCTATTTCACCGCCATCGTCTGGAGGATAGCCATGATCCCGGGTTTAGCCCGCCGCCCAAATGGTGAACCGAACCCATCCATCTCTATATCCGCGGAACCGAACATCTCCTCGTTCAGCCGGTCGGTGATCTCGTCGAATATTCGCTTATACGCGACGCAGTGGGGGTCGACGCCCCGGACCTCGCCGTCTGTCGGGGCGATCGCGTTGTAGGGGCACCCGCCCCGGCAATATTTGATGTGGGCGCACCCGGCACACTCGCGGTCGACGTAGTCCTTGAACGCGTGCATCAGCTTCCAGGCATCCGACCGGGCGAGGTCTTCGGCTGTCGGGCGGTCGTAGACGTTCCCCATCACGTACTCCGGCATCCCGACGAAGCGGTAGCAGGGGTAGATGCTCCCGTCAGGGCCGATTGCGAGGGTGGTTCCCATGCAGTCCACGAACGTGCAGACGGTGCCGTGCCGGGTGAAGATGCACTTGCAGAGGTCGTTGATGTTCATGACCTCGATCCGGCCCAGGTTCTCCAGGTACCTGTCGAGGAGGTAGACGAGCAGCTCCCCGTACTCGTCGGGCTCGAGCGCCCACTCCTTCGGGTCTTTGCTTCGGAGCGACGGCAGCGCCGGGTGGAGTTTGAGGGGGAACCCCCGCTCGAGGAAGAAGTCAAAGATCGCCTCCTTCTCCCTGACCGACCGGTTGGTGAACGTGCAGATGAACCGGACTTCAAGCCCGTTTTCCCGTGCTATCTCGTAGCCCCGCATGGTCTTTGCAAAGTAGCCCTTTCCTCTCTGCGTGTCGGTGATCTCCTCGGGGCCGTCGATGCTCGAGCCGATGGGGATATGGTACTCCGCGAGCACCTGTGCCAGTTCCGGGGTGAGCAGCCAGAGGTTGCTCTGCAGGGCAAACGTCGGTGAAAGGTGGGCGAGTTCCCCGGAGAGGATGGGGAGGGCCTGCCGGTAGAACTCCGCGCCGGCAAGGAGCGGTTCTCCCCCGTGGAAGGTGATCGTGACCTGATTGGACTGGTAGTCCTTGAGCCATTCGGCTATCTCCCGGACCGTCTCGATGCTCATCCTCGGGGACCCTTCATCAGAACTCCAGCAGTAGTGACACTTGGAGGGGCAGCCGAGTGTGGGGATGATCATGACGTGGAAAGGGCTCTTCATTGTACCCGAGCTTCTCCCCAAAAGATGTTAAAACCTATTCATGTGCCCGCCCGATGCGCGGTTCTCCAGACGGGCTCGCAGGAGCGGTATACGGATGAATGGGGCCGGGCAGGTTCGCGGCCGCAAAAGAGGGATTTCCGCCGTACCGGAGCCCGGACGGGGATCGGGGATCCCCGTCGGGTCCGCTGCTGGTGAACCGTGCGACGCCGGTTGTTCCTGTGCCGGTCCGATGGTTAGTGGGGGACCGTGCTCCCCATGTCGACGCCGACCAACCCGACGATGGCGCCGGTCGAGTCCTTCACGGGAGCATACCCGGAAATGATGAAGGCGGTGGCGTTGTCCCACTCCTCGGTGGAGAGTTCGCTCTCCGCGGAGGGTCCGACGAACCCGGCGAGCAGCCTGGAGTCAGCGTCCGTAGGCTGGTAGATGGTGCCTATCGCAGGTTCATCGCCGGGCGTGTAGTCCGCATCCACGATGTACTCGATGGTATCACCGACTTTCCGCATCGTGTAGACGTAGAGGACCCCGGGTTTTTCGTCCCGGAAGGCCGCGAGCCGGTCGCGGATGGCGATGAACTCCGATGTGGTCTCGTCGCCGGGTTTGAGCGCGGCGAGGGCATCGCCGTCGATCTTGCCTGCAATCTCAACTGCGAGGTCTTTCAACATATCTTCGGTGATCACGCTGCCGATGTCGACACAGACCACTCCAACGACGGCCCCGCTCGCGTCCTTGATGGGGGCGTACCCGGAAGTAGCCATGTAGACGACGTCGCCCCACTCTCCGATGTAATAGGGCTCTGCCGACGGCCTCTCGAACCCGGCGAGGAACGCGGTGTCTTCCTCTGTCGGCAGGTAGGTATAGCCGATCTCAACGCCGTCACCGGTCCCGTAGTCCGCGTCCACGATGTACTCGGTTGCGTTCCCTACTTTACGCATCGTATAGATGTAGATAACGCCGGGGTTTTCGTCCCGGAAGGCGACGAGCTGGTCGCGGATGGCGATGAACTCCGCCGTGGTCTCGTCGCCCGGCTTGAGCGCGGCGAGGGTGTCACCGTCGATCTTGCCTGCAATCTCCGTGGCGAGGGCCTTCAGTTCCGCCTCTGTGGGCGCCTTCGGCAGCGTCCCCGCATCCGCGATCACCTTCACGCTCCCCATGTCGACGCCGACGAGTCCGACGACGGCCCCGCTCGAGTCCCTGATGGGGGCATACCCGGAGATGGTGGTGGCAACGATATTGCCCCACGTTTCGGTGTAGTACTCGTCCTCAGCCGAGGGCTCCTCGAACCCGGCGAGGAATGCGGCGTCACCTTCCGTGGGATAGTAGACCTCGCCTATCCTGGGTGCGTCGCCGCTGCCGTAGTCCGCATCCACGACGTACTCGGTGGCGTTTCCGACCTTGCGCATCGTGTAGACGTAGAGGATCTCAGGATGTGCGTCCCGGAAGGCGGCAAGCTGGTCGCGGATGGCGATGAACTCCGGCGTGGTTTCATCGCCGGGCTTGAGCGCGGCGAAGGCATCGCCGTCGATCTGGGCCGCGATCTCCATAGCATGGGCCTTCAACTCTTCCTGTATATTCTCTTCCGGAACCGGGTCGTTCCCCCCTTGCGAGAATACGACCCAGATTCCTGCTGCTACAATGATCAGGGCAATGACACCGATCGCCATGATGATCGGACTGCGTTGCTGCGTCAAGACAATCAACTCCAGTTCAGACTACGAACCGGGCATATTAAAATATTTCCAAGTATTTATCCACTATCGGTGCGTATTCCGGAAATTTTAGTGTGGATCGTTGGATTGGTGGAAAAAACCTTCGATACTATGATTGTTCCAACACCGTGAAGCCGTTGCCGGTACCATGGGATCCCGGATGCCGGTCTATTGACCAATCCCGGAACCCTTTTCTATTCCGCTCCTGTATGGATGTAGGAGGAAGAAGAATGGACTTTTCCGATTGCGTGAAGTTCGCAAACGAGAATCCCGTGACCTACATCGCAACGATGGACGGCGACCAGCCCCGGGTCCGGGCGTTTGCCATGTGGTTTGCCGATGAGACCGGGTTCTACTACCACACCGGGACGCCGAAGGCCGTCTGGAAGCAGCTTACGAAGAACCCGAAGGTCGAGCTCTGCTTCTACGCCCCCGGCGATGCGGGGATGATGATGCGGGTCGCGGGTTCGGTCGAGTTCATCGATGACCCGGCCTTGAAGGAACGGCTCGTCAAAGAGCGGCCGTGGCTCCTCCAGATCGGGGTCTCCGGTGCGGACGACCCGAAACTCGCCGTCTTCCGCGTGGCCCACGGCGAGGCGTACTTCTGGACGATGGAGAACAATATGCGGGAGGCCGAGGCGCCCCGCGTCAGGTTCTAGGCGTACAGGGATCGTTCCCTGCTCTTTTTCTAGTAGTGCCGCCGGAGGAACCTGCGGACCTTCTCCGACTCGATCCATCCCTGGTCAAGCCGGTCGACGAGAGCGTCGATGGCGGCTGCTTGCCGGGCGATCTCCCTTGAATTCACCGATTCGTCCATTTCGGCGAGCCCCATGATCACCTGCAGGGGCTGGCGGACCTGGTCGCCGAGGGTGGCAAACTGCTCGATGTTCTGCTCGATCTGGGCGAATACCGTCCTCCGGAGCTCTTCCGCCTTTTTCCGCTCCGAGATGTCGCGGGAGATCGAGAGGACGGTCGTCTTCCCCTGCAGGGGGAAGTGGAGCGAGTTGATCTCGACCGGTACCCGGTTTCCGTCTTTCGTGACGTGCTCGCTCTCGTAGAGGATCCGGTCGTTTAATCGGAACTGCTTTAAGATGGCAAGGACCTCGCCGAGCCTCTCCGGGGGGACGATATCGAGCGGCGAACGGGCCAGCAGTTCGTCGCGGGAGTAGCCGAGCCGTCTGCAGGCGACCTCGTTTGCCTCGACGAACCGGGTCGGCACCGACTCAGGGGAGAGTTCGAAGACGAGGATGGCGTCGTTCCCCTTCTCAAAGAGGGTCCTATACCGCATCTCGCTCTCGACGAGGCACCGCTCCGTGAGTTTCCAGCGCGTGATCTTCCGGTATATCTCAAGCCTGTTGTTGCGCACCGGGTAGATCTGCATCGGTCGGCTCGTGTGTTCAAGCCAGCACTCCTCGCCGTTCGGCTTACGGAGGTGTAGTTCACGGGTGCCGGCGATCGCTACAACTTTCTCAGCGTCCTCGACCAGCGGGTCGATGAACCGGTGCGCAAATGCCCTGGCAGGTATCCCGGCGACGTCGGCCTCGTTCAGGTCAAAAAGCCGCCGCATGCTCGTGTTTACCCACCTGACCCGGTTCCGCTCGTCGATGAGAACGATCCCGTCCTCGAACTCGTTGAGCACCTGGTAGATGGTGAAGAGGAGGAAGATCTGCATGCGGGAGTGAGGGCCAGTGGTCGTTCCGGGATAGGTCGCCCCGCTCTGCCGGGGATGGGGCTCCGGGGGAGTCTCGGTAGCCGGATCGTCGTTCAGCATAGGTGGAAGTACACTTCCATGTTCTAGTATTAGAAATTTATTATTTTTGTACAGTCCTCCCGGTTCCTGTACGGCTGCAGGCCCCCTTAGCGCCCACCGTTTACCAGTCTTTCTTCATCGCCTCCGCCCGGAGATCCTTCGGCATCAGCTCGATCGCGTAGCGGAGCGCCGTCCGGGGCATGACCCTCTTGTTCGTCATGACGTAGGCGAAGACCTCGTCCGTGTGCTTTCTGCTCGCCTCCTTGAGGAGCCAGCCGTAGCCTTTCTGGACCATGTCGTCCGCATCGGTAAGGAGGAGATCGGCGATCGCGAGAGCCTCGTCGAGGAACTCCCCACGCCTCGCCGGCACGATGAGCGAGACCGCCGCCGCCCGCCGCATCCAGCGGTTCTCCGACTGCGTCCAGCGTTTTAGTTCCTCGATATGTTCGGGATACCGGACGATGAGGTCCCCGACGGCATGGTTGCAGAGGCCGTCGCAGGTTGCCCAGTTCGTGATGTAGGTCTCGATCCAGTGCCGAAAGACCGCGATGTCACCGGATTCGTAGCGGCCGGCGAGCAGTTGCGCCCACTGGGAGACCACGAACGCCTCCTCCATCATCCCCGACGAGTAGAGTTCCTCGCAGAGGGCGAAGATCTCCTGCTTCTCGCGGGCTTTGACCTCCTTCCAGTATTTTTTCGCGATCGCAACCGCGGTTGCCGTCTTCATCCCGTAGCACCGGACCTCCTCCTTGAAGAACCGCTGGCTCTTTGCGCAGATCTCCGGGTCTGCGAGCGCCGCAAACTCCCGCCGTATCGCTTCGATGACCGTGTCCATGGGGAGATCTCCGAAGAGGCGACGGATAAACGCTCCGGGGGGATAGGGAGCCTCCCGGTGCGTGTCAGAGTCCTGCCTCTCTGCTCCTGCGTTCGAGGAGCAGCACGTCCCGCCACCTACCGTCCTTCATCCGGCCCGGCCGTTCCCGGCGGCCGATAACGCGAAACCCGTGCTTCGTGTGGAGGGCGAGGCTCGCCTCGTTCTCCGGGAATATGCCTGCCTGGAGCGTCCAGATCCCCTCCCGCTCCGATGCGGCGATGAGTGCGGAGAGAAGTGCGCTTCCGACCCCCTGACCGCGGGCGTCCCGCCCGACATAAATGCTGACCTCCGCGACACCGGCATAGGCCGGACGGCCGGAAGTGGGGCTCGCCGCCGCCCAGCCGAGTGCCCTCCGGCCATCGGTCGCAACCAGGCGGCATGACCGGACGTGGCTCGCGTCCCAGCGCTCCCACGACGGCGCCTCCGCTTCAAACGTTGCGTTGCCATCGGCGATACCTTCGAGGTAGATCCGGCGGACCTCTTCCCAGTCGGCGGTGCACATCTCTCGTATACTGCACGCCGCGTCGGGGGCTCTCGCGTCTCCGGCTGGCCGGGTGGATGCACTCTCCCGCACCTGCTCTAGGACCGTTCGGCGGGGGTAGAACCCGAACTTCTGGTAGAACGAAAAGACCCCCTCGTTTCCTTCCGCGACCGCAACCCGGTTCTCGACCGATCCGTTCTCGTCCAGCCACAAAAGTGCCCGGCGGACGAGTGCGGTGCCGATACCCTGCGAGCGGTAGGCCTCGTCGACGTAGAGGGACTCGATCTCCCCGATCCGCTCTGCCGAGAGCGAGGTTACGCAGTACCCGACGCACCGGCCCGCCGTCGGGTCACAGGCCAGGTCGACCCGGAGGTCGCCTTCTTCCGCACACCGGATAAAGTGCGCCTTCCGGTCGTCGAAGGTCGTGTGCTCAAAGAAGGCCCGGAATGTCCGGGCATGGGCGCGGTGGTGCTCGCAGCTCCGGTTCCAGAGCGGGCGGATGATCTCGATATCGGCGATATCCGTGGTGCGGTACTCGATGGGGAGCGCCGGTGCGGTCATGTCTCTTCTCCCTCCGCCTTCGCCGGGCAGGCGCAGGGCGCTGTTTCAACAGGCCTGCGGGAGGTTCTGGTGAACGTTCTGGAGATCATGGTTGCACTGTTGAGAGCAAGGTTGCCGGTATATGCATATAATGCCGGTATGTTGTATCCCGGCAGTTGATATCGCATAGGTTGATGTCGGAAGCAACCAGAGATGAGAAGAATGGAGCACGCGAAGGGCCCGGCCCTGATCTCGTGGAACGTCACCCTCCGCTGTCCGCTGAAGTGCGCCCACTGCTACGCGGACGCCGGCGTTGACGAAGCGGAAGGTGTCCTCTCGACCGCCGAAGCGTTCTCGGTCATCGACCAGCTCGCGAACACCGGAAAGCCCATCGTCGTCCTCTCCGGGGGAGAACCCCTGATGCGGGAGGATATCTTCGAGATCGCCCGCTACGGGACAGAGCGGGGACTCGTGATGGCGATGGGCACGAGCGGGTATCTCCTCGATGGGGAGACGGCGAAGCGGCTTGCTGCGGCGGGCGTCCGGTCGGTGGCGGTCAGCATCGACTCCGCCGACCCGGAGACCCACGACGCGTTCCGCGGCGTTGCCGGTGTATGGGAGCGGGCGGTCGCGGCGATCAAGCACTGCCGCGACGCGGGGCTCGGCGTCCGGATCAACATGACGGTCATGCGCCCCGTCCTCGCCGACGTCGAGGAGGTCGTCGCTCTCGGCGAATCGCTCGGCGTCCGCGACTACCAGATCTTCTTCCCGGTGGAGACCGGGAGGGGACGCGAACCCGGGCAGGGCAGCCCCCGCGAGTACGAGGACCTGATCCGGAAGGTCTTCCTCCGGTTCAGTGAGACAGATCTCCGGATCCGCCCGACGTGCGCCCCTCAGTTCCGCCGGATCGCTGATGAGGCCGGGATAAAGAACCCGGGGTGGAGCCGGGGCTGCATGGCCGGCATCAGTTACTGCCGGATCTACGCGACCGGGGAGGTGACACCCTGCCCCTACCTGCCGGTGAGCGCGGGCAACCTCCGCACCACCCCGTTTTCTGAGATCTGGAATAATTCGGAACTCTTTCTCCCCCTCCGCGACCCGGACCGGCTCACCGGGAAGTGCGGCCGGTGCGGCTACAAGGCGGTCTGCGGCGGGTGCCGGGCGCGGGCCTGCCGCGGGGCCGAGACCGTTCCTGCCCGGTGGTGCGACGGCCTCATGCGGCCCGACGACCCCTGCGGGGAGGTCACCCGCGAAGACCCGTGGTGCCCCTACGAGCCCGGGGGCATCGACCGGGCCGACCTCGCGATCCTCGACGCCCTCCAGGACGACCTCCCCCTGGTCTCCCGCCCGTGGGCCGCTATCGCGGCGAGAGTCGGGCTTGCGGAGGACGAGGTCGTCGCAAGGATGCGGCGGCTGCAGACCTCAGGGGTCCTGCGCAACGTCTCGCCGGTCTTTGAATCGCGGAGGTTCGGGCTTGCCGCCGCGACCCTGGTCGCCCTCCGCGTCCCGGAGGACCGGGTGCGCGAGGTGGCGGAGATCGTCAGCACCTATCCGGAGGTATCGCACAACTTCCGGCGTGACCACGTCTACTCCCTCTGGTTCACCCTTGCGGCACCGACGGAGGAGCGGCTCTCTGCGGTGCTCGCGGAGATCCTCTCCCGGACCGGCATCCCTGAGGCGGACGCGCTCGACCTCCCAACCGTCCGGGCTTACAAGATCGATGTGCGGTTCCCGCTCGCGGAGGAGGATTCGTATGGATCCGACTGATCTCGCCCTTCTCGCAGAACTGGAGCAGGGGCTTCCCATGGTCACCGAGCCGTTTGCCGAGATCGGGCGACGGATCGGTATCCCGGAGGAGGAGGTGCTCCACCGTGCGCAACGCCTCCGCGAGGAGGGGGTGATCCGGAAGATCCGGGCCCGAATCAACCAGCGGCTCGCCGGGATCACGGCGAACGCTCTCGTCGCCTGGCGGCCGCCCACGGGGTGGGGCGAGGAGAAGTTCTCCCGGTTCTCGTCCGCTCCCGGGGTCTCCCACTGCTACCTGCGCCGGCCGGTGCCGGGGAGGTGGGAGTACACCCTGTATACCGTGCACCACGGCCGAAGCCGGGAGGCGGTGCTCGCTATGGTCGAGGAGATGGCCCGGGCGGCGGGGTGCAGCGATTATATCGTGCTCTTCAGCACCGAGGAGTACAAGAGGGTGCCGAACGTGCGCATCAACGAGAACGGAGGCGATCTACCATGAACAGGATCACACAGTGCATGCATGGACGGGGAACAGTCAGCAGCGTTATGCGCCACCGGGAGAGGCCTCTATCAGAGGTGCCGGGGAAGTACCTCGCGTTCGTGCAGGACTACCGGCCGGTCGTCTTCTGGAACCTCACCGACCGGTGCAACCTCGCCTGCGCTCACTGCTACAGCCGGTCCGGGCCGGGTTCGCGGACGGACGAGGAACTCTCGACAACAGAGGCCCTCGTGCTCATCGATGACCTCGCCGCGGCGGGCGTCCCGCTCATCCTCTTCTCCGGTGGCGAACCCCTCCTCCGCGAGGACCTGCCGGAGCTCGCGCGTGCGGCGGCGGACCATGGGATCAGGACCGCGCTCAGCACGAACGGCACGCTGATCACCCCTGATGCCGCCCGGATGATCAAGGATGCAGGGATCGGCTACGCCGGGATATCGCTTGATGGCGCATCCCCGGAGACCCACGACGCGTTCCGGGGGAGTGAGGGTGCGTTTGCGAGGGCAGTTGAAGGGTTTGCACGGTGCCGGGAGGCTGGCATCCGGACCGGCCTCCGGGTCACCCTGACGAGGGAGAACATGGAGGAGCTTGAGGCCCTGATCGACCTCGCGGTGACGCTCGGGGCCTCGCGGTTCTGCCTCTACTGGCTTGTGCCGAGCGGGCGGGGGAGCGAGGCCTACGACCGGCTCCAGGTGGGGTCGGAGGAGGTCGACGAGGCGCTCACCCTCCTCTACCGGAGGGCGCTGGAGACCGATCCCGGCGCCATGGAGTTCCTCACCGTCGATGCCCCGCAGGACTGCATCCACCTCCTCCGGGCGATGGAGCGGGATGGGTCGCCCGATCTGGCCGGGGCAGAAGCGCTCGTCCGGTCCCTGAACGGCGGATGCAGCGCGGGCAAGCGGGTGGCAAACATCGATCCCCGGGGGAACGTCTACCCCTGCCAGTTCGCCCGGTCGCCGGAGTTCCTCGTCGGCAACGTCCGGGATCGGCCGTTCTCGCGGATCTGGCAGGACGCGGAGAATCCGGTCCTCTCCTGGTTCAGGTCTGAGCCGCGAGCCCTCTTTGGGAAGTGCGGCCGGTGCGGCTACCGCGACCTCTGCGGGGGCGGCTGCCGGGTGCGGGCGTATGCGGCAGGCGGAGACTTCTCTGCAGAAGACCCGTTCTGTTTCGTCGAAGAGTAAAAAAGAGAGGTAGCGGCTCCGCCGCTACGTTACGTTCGCGAGGGGGATGCCGAGCGCATCTGCCACGCCCTTCCCGTAGGCCGGGTCGGCCTTTAAACAGTTCTGGATGTGGCGGATCTTGATGAAGTCGGGCGCATCCCCCATCGCCCGCGCAGTGTTCTCAAAGAGGACCTGCTGCTGTGCGGGGCTCATCAGGCGGAAGAGTTTGCCGGGCTGGGTGTAGTAGTCGTCGTCGTCCTCGCGGAAGTTCCAGGCCCCCGCGGCGCCGGAGATCTCGAGATACGGCTCCCGGTACTCGGGCTGCTCCTGCCACTCGCCGAAACTGTTCGGCTCGTAACCGACGGCGGAACCGGCGTTGCCGTCCACCCGCATCTGGCCGTCGCGGTGAGAGGGGTTCGCGTAGCATCTCGGACGGTTGACCGGGATCTGGTGGTGGTTGACCCCCAGGCGGTAGCGCTGCGCGTCCCCGTATGCAAAGAGGCGCCCCTGCAGCATCTTGTCCGGCGAGAACCCGATCCCCGGCACCACGGCGGCGGGGTTGAACGCGGCCTGCTCAACGTCCTGGAAGTAGTTCTCGGGGTTCCGGTTCAGTTCGAGCACGCCCACCTCGATCAGCGGGAACTCCGAATGGTACCAGACCTTGGTGAGGTCGAAGGGGTTGTAGGGCATCTTCTTCGCCTGCTCCTCGGTCATCACCTGGATGTACATCGTCCAGCGGGGGTAGTCGCCCCGCTCGATGCTCTCGAAGAGGTCGCGCTGGTGGCTCTCGCGGTCTTTCGCGATGATCGCCTCGGCCTCTTCGTCGGTCAGGTTCTTGATGCCCTGCTGGGTTTTGAGGTGGAATTTTACCCAGACGCGCTCGTTCTTCGCGTTGATCATGCTGAACGTGTGGCTTCCAAAGCCGTGCATGTGGCGGTAGGAGTAGGGGATCCCGCGGTCGCTCATGGTGATGGTCACCTGGTGCAGCGACTCAGGAAGGGATGTCCAGAAGTCCCAGTTGTTCTTTGCGGACCGCATGTTCGTCTTCGGGTCGCGCTTGACGGCGCGGTTGAGGTCCGGGAACTTGTGGGGGTCGCGTATGAAGAAGACGGGCGTGTTGTTCCCGACCAGGTCCCAGTTCCCTTCCTCGGTGTAGAACTTGATGGCGAAGCCGCGGATGTCGCGTTCTGCGTCGGCCGCACCGCGTTCGCCGGCGACGGTCGAGAATCGCACGAAGACCTCGGTCACCTTGCCCACTTCCGAGAAGATCTTTGCTTTCGTGTACCGGGTGATGTCGTGGGTGACGGTGAACGTCCCAAACGCCCCGGAGCCTTTGGCGTGCATCCGCCGCTCCGGGATCACCTCCCGGTTGAAGTGTGCGAGTTTCTCCTGGTACCAGACGTCCTGCATCAGCATGGGGCCGCGGGGGCCCGCGGTCATGGCGCTCTGGTTGTCCGCCACGGGTGCGCCGGCAGCGGTGGTCAGTTTCTTCTTATTCTCCATGATTGCTCCTCATTTTCTCTGTGGTCGATGTGAGCCGGGTGGATTGAATTCGACAGATGGAGACTCACGTTGAGGTGATTTAAATGTTGCCGGACGGCGGTCTCTTCTCCCCGCTCACTTCAGGGGAAATCAGCGGCGTTCGCTTCACAACCTTTATCCACCTGGCTTTTGAATCAGGAACAAGGGATGCGATGATGAAGAGAACCATATTTGCTGCTCTTGCTCTCTCCGTGCTCGTCCTTGCGGCGGGATGCGTGGGTTCGGCACCGGAGACCACATCGCCGGTCGATATCACCAGCGCCCCGGTCCAGACGGTGCACGTCGGGGATATCGATATCGCCTACAAGACGGTCGGCACCGGCGAGCCAATCATCATGATCATGGGCTTCGCCGGCACCATGGACCTCTGGAGCCCCGCGCTCATCGAGGGGCTTGCAAAAGACCATCGGGTGATCGTCTTCGACAACCGGGGAATGGGCTTGACGACGGCCTCGGACGCTCCGTTCTCTCTCGAACTCTTCGCCGACGATACGGCCGGGCTGATGAGCGCGCTCAACATCTCCCGCGCCCACGTGCTGGGGTGGTCGATGGGCGCCGATATCGCCCAGGAACTTGCGCTCCGCCACCCGGAGAGGGTCGATGCCCTGATCCTGGTGGCCGGGGACTGCGGCGGCGACGAGGCCGTGCCGCCCACCGACGAGGTGCTCGCCCGGCTCACGGACACCGAGGGCACCCCCGAGGAGCGGGGAGCGAGGCTGCTTGGTCTCCTCTTCCCCCCTGACTGGTTTGCCGATCACCAGGATCTCTCCTCCTACTTCCCGGAGGTGACCGAGTCTTCGAGCCCGGAGAGCGTCGAACGGCAGGCCGCGGCGATGGCGACCTGGAACGGCACCTACGATCGCCTCCCCGGGATCACGCAGCGGACGCTCGTGGTCACGGGGACGGAAGACATCATCACCCTCCCGGAGAATGCCTTCATCCTCGGCGAGAGAATCCCGGGTGCATGGGTCGTTCAGTTCGCAGGAGGCGGGCACGGCCTGATGTACCAGGACCCTGACGGGCTTGCCAGGGTGGTGCTCTTCTTCATCGGGGCCTGATACCCCCTTTTTTTACCAGAGCGCGCCGTTCACCCATCAGGGGTGCCCGGGGAGTCCAGCACCCTTGCCATCAGGACGATATTCGAGTATCTCTCGCCGCACCGGAACGCCCTTCTCTTGAGGCCCTCCCGCACAAACCCGTGCTTCTCGAAGAGCCGGAGCGACCTCGTGTTCTCCTCGACGATGAGGGCCTCGATGCGTTCGAACCTCCCCTCTGCCTCTGATAGCGCAAAGGAGACCGCATGGTCGCCGATCCCCTGTCCCCAGTACGGCCGCGCGAGGTAGACGAAGATCGCCGCGTTGTGCGCTAGTTTCGTCCCTTCCGCTCCGGGTATCAGCCCCACGCAGCCGATCATCTCCCCTTTCACGACGATGCACCAGAGGGATGCCCGGATCGCCTGCATCGACGAGAAGAACGACTGCGTCTTCTCGAGCGGGACCGGAGGATCAGGTCGAGGTACCGCGCAACGTCGGGCTCGTTGACGATCCGGTTCAGTTGTTCGAGGTCACTCTCGCGTACCGGTTCAAACGATACGTATTCTGTCATTCCTCCTCCCGGGGAGCGTTCCGCTCCAGCCCGAGGGTGTTTGAGCCCCTCTCTTTTGCGCGTCTTCGCCTCACGGAAGATACCCGTCCACGTACTCGAGGAACCGCTCCACGACGGCCGTCGAGTAGGGCCCCTCCTCGTAGGCGGTGGCGAGGGTCAGGCGGTCGCGGAAGGTGGAGGCGATCATCAAAAATCCGTAGGGCCAGCAGGCACAGGGGAGGTACTGGATATCCAGGATACCGAGCATCGAACCGTCCTTTCCGGGAACCGGGAGGTAATCGTCGGGGCAGAAGATCCCGAGGTTCGAGAAGACCGGGTTCTTCTGTCCGGACGCCTCATACCGCTCGATCATCTCATCGAAGAACGCCTGCACCGCCGGCATCCTGCCCGCCATGATCTCTTCGTAGAAGAGGATGGTCGCAAGACCGAGATTCCCTTCCTTCCTGCGGGTCGTCAGCGCCGTGACCTGGCCGATGATATCCTCGAGCCGTGCCCCCTCCCCGGCGGAGAGGGTGACCTCGTAGGCGATGGAGAGGTTCGTGAACGGTGCGTCGTCGTAGAGGCCGGGATACCTCCTCCGCAGATCGGCCGAAGTCAGGAGCGACCGCGGCTCCTCCCGGTCGGAGGGGTCGTCCCGGATCTTCTGGAGCGCAAGGAAGAACGCGGCGATGAGGACGTCGTTCACCGTGGCGCCGTGTTCCCGCCCGAGCGCCTTTATGCTCCGGAGCCGCTCGGGGGCGAGCGTCCGGCGGGCGACCCGGGGCGTCCCCCTCCCGGACCGCTCGATCGGGAAGCGCCACCGGTCGACGAAGGGCTCCTCCTCCGCGAGCGCCTGTTTCTGCTCTTCTTCTGAGTAGAGCGCAAGAACCCTCTCCGTGCTCCGCTCGTACGGGGCTCGGGGGGTCGGGGTAAACCCGGGATCGTCCATGACCCCCCGGTAGGCCGTAAAGAGCTCCTTCGCAAGGGTGAGGGCGCCGGCGGCGTCGCAGAAGCCGTGGTGGCAGGTGACGGCGACGATATCCCCCTCCCCCCGCCGGTAGAGGCCGACCCGCACCTGCGGACCGGAGCGGACGTCGAGGGGCGGCGGGGGTGTGGCGAGAGGCTCGTCGTCACCGGCCCCGACCAGGGTAAACGCTCTTCCCCATTCCTCCTCCGGGATCTCCTCCCAGACAGGCCTGCCGTCAACCTCCGCGAACCTCGACCGCAGGTACGGATCGGACGCAACGAGCCTCAGCGTTGCCCCCCTCATGGCCCCGGCGTCGACTTCGCCGTCGAGGCTGAAGATGACATGCATCGTCGGGTCGTAGATGCGCTCGAAGTAGACATTGAAGACGTCGAAGGCGGGGGCGGGATGGCGGGCCGGCGGGGGAGACATTATCATAACATCGCTTTGATCGTCGATAACTGCTTTCGTGCGATACCTTGTTAAGAAACCGGGTTAAGGATACTGAACGGAACCGTTACGGGGATGTCTATCATGAAGCGAAAGATCATCGAGATCGACGAGGAGAAGTGTACCGGCT
>JASUSO010000025.1 GCA_030446015.1 Methanobacteriota archaeon | reverse complement strand
CCGTTTAGGTGCGAAGACGCGAAGGGAGGCAGTCAATACCCATCCAGATTTCGCGTTCTTCGCGTCTCGAAGCCTACGGCTTCTCAAACTCCTTCCCAAAGGGGAAGTCGTTCTTCGCGTGAGTTACTTGCCTGGATAACAATACAGCCTCACCCGAAGAACGACGTTCCGTTGCACTGCTCAGATGCCGAAAACTGGTGAAGTACTGAGTCTGAAGAATCGGTGTGCCCGGGAGGAGGTATCGCATCGGGGGTGCTCTTCGGTCCATGGGTGCAGCGTTTTTGGTGTTCCCAGGCCTTAACCGCCTTGGCCTGTGAACCGCTGCATCATGGTTGAGGCACCTTCGGGTTGATCCCTCTCCCAGGCAACCCCCCCGATAGCTCTAGGGGGTTATAGTTCTTGCCCGGCCATGAGCATGACCATTGTTCGGCGCCCGGATCCCCTCATTCCTCGACGATGATGACCGTGACCGGGCACGAGTCGGCGGCTTCCACGGCGCAGTCGGCGAGGTCGTCGGGCACTTCCCCCTCGGCGGGGTTGCCGTCGACCCGGTACTTCTCCGTGACCGAACTCAGATCGTCTTTTTGATCCTGCTCGAAGACCTCCGGACAGAGCGTCCAGCACGACTCGCAGCTGATGCACCCCGGCCGGTCGATGGTTACTTTCACCATGCTCCATACCTCCGCTAACTAACAGGGGGGCACTCCTCCATGTTAAACGTGACGGAAGCGGGCGGCCGATCGTGCGGACGGCTAAAGTATAACCCGTTCAAAACCAGATGAGAGAGGAATTATGCAGAACACCGCCTGGATAACCCTGTTCTTTGCCGGGCTCCTGGAGGCCGGCTGGGCGCTCGGCCTCAAGTATACCGACGGGTTCACAAAGCTCTGGCCGTCGGTGGCGACCCTCGTCGTGATGGGCGGGAGCATCTACCTTCTCTCGCGGTCGCTCGCCGGCCTCCCGCTCGGGACGGCGTACGCCGTCTGGACGGGCATCGGGGCGGTCGGGACGGTCATCGCCGGGATCGTCCTCTTCGGCGAATCACGGAGCACCGTCCGCCTCCTCTGTATCTTCCTGATCGTGGCGGGGATCATCGGGCTGAAATTCTGTTCGGACGCGTGAAGAAGAGGGCTACTGTTCGCCGGAAAAAAGGGAGCGGGTCCTGGTTCAGGGCAGTACCGGCGGCACCATGGCCTGCAGCACGTCCCAGGCGACGAACGCCGGACGCTCCGCAGGCGCATCGCCCCGGATGAAGACCCCGACGCCGTAGTACTTCGGCGAATCGGGCCCGGTGGGGATCTCGGCCTCGTAGTCGTGCCAGGCCTCCACGAACTCGCCGCGGTCCATGACGACCCTCGCCCCGAGGAGGGCGGGGTCTTCAAGGTAGACGGAGCGGTCGTCCACTCCGACAACGACCATTTATCACTCTCCGATCACGATTCCGGCAGGGTAATGGCCTGCGTCTCGTCGTCCAGCGCATCGAGAAACGCCACGAGACGTGCGTGCCTCTCTTCGGCGATGCTCCGGCCGATCTCTGTGTACATCCGGTCTCTGAGGTTCAGGAGTTTGTCATGGAAGTGAGCGGTTGCGTCCGCGATGCCCCCTCCGTGCTCTCCGGCCCGGATAAACGTCCTCGCGATCCCGACCGCGCCCATCGCGTCCAGGTTGTCCGCGTCGGAGAGCACCTGGGCCTCCAGTGTCTCTGGGGCGATGCCCGAGGAGTACCGGTGCGCCCGGATGGCGTGGACGATGCCCGCGATGTGGTATTCGGGGTAGCGGATGGACCGGAGATAGGACGCCGCCATCCGCGCCCCCTCTTCTTCGTGGGGGATGCCCGTCTCCTCCTCAAGGGGTCGTGCGATGTCGTGGAAGAGGGCGGCCGGGATGAGGATTGCCATATCCGCTCCCTCGCAGGTGCCGATCCGCTCGCAGAGGCGCACGACCCGGAGGGTGTGGTCGAACCCGTGCGCACCTGATGGGAACGCCGCCCTGACATGCGCAACCATCCTGTCCGTTGCTTCGTCCATAACAGGTCTCTGTTTGGGGGCTGAATATGGTTCCCTTTCAGTCGGCCCTGCTCCCGTGCTCATGCCGGCCGCTCTCCCCCACCGGTGTCATGCAGCCGGGTCTGCAGCCCCCGGCACTCACAGCCAGTTCCCCTCGGTGATGGCGACCAGGTGCGGGAAGACGTAGATGCTCGCGTTTCTTCCCCTCCCCTCCTGTACCTGCTGGATGATCCCGCTCTCCTCCAGGTCCCTGAGGATCTTTGCCCCGCTCTCTTTCGGAATCGCCGACCTGCTGCAAAACCCGGACGTATTGAAGATCGGTGTCCCGAAGATGGCATCGATTGCGGCGGCGGCATATTGCGACCGGGTCACCTCCGGCACCGTCTGCTTCATCTCGGCGTAGAGGTCGAGGATCGCCTTTGCTTTCCGGCCGTTCTCCTCGGCCTGCTCCTCGATGGTGTGGAGGAAGAACGCTATCCAGCCGTTCCAGTCCCCCTCCCCCGAGACCGCAAGCAGCCGCTCGTAGTAGACTGGCCGGTGCCGCTCGAGGTAGGCGCTTATGTAGAACATGGGGCTTGCAATCAGCCCCTTCTCGTACATGATCAGCGGGACGAGCATCCTCCCGATACGGCCGTTGCCGTCACAGAACGGGTGGATGAGTTCGAACTGTGCTTTTAAGACGGAGAGCTGGACGAGGACGTCTTTCCCTTCACGGTAGAGGTAGGCCTCCCAGTCCGCGAGCGCCCGGGGCACGTTCTCCGGCGCCGGCGGGACGAAGATCGCGTGCTCGATACGGGCGTCCCGGCCGATGAAGTTCTGGACCGTGCGGATGCATCCCGGCTCCCGGTCCATGCCCCGGCTGCCGGCGAGCAGGATGCGGTGCAGGTCGCAGGCGAGGGCTGCATCCAGCCGCCGGGTCTTGAGGGCCTCGACCGCAACGTTCAGCGCCTCCCGGTAGTTGATGACCTCCTGGATGTCGGCAAGGGCCTTATCGTTGATCCGTTCCCCCGGGTTCGCCTCGAACCGCAGGACGTCCTCAAGCGACGCCTGTATTCCCTCGATCCTTGAGGAGAGCACCGCCTCCTGCGTCAGGAGCGGGGAGAGCAGGAGGCGAGGCTTCGGGATCGCCTGGAGGATGCCGTCGTACCGGGCGAGGGCACGGTTCGCCGACGCTATCTGCGGGATATGGGCCTCCCAGTCGATGCCGGCCGGGGGCAGCGGCTCCGGGACGCAGGGCGTGGTTGTCATGCCGCCGCGTCACGGACCGCCGTGGACCCCCCGAGAACAGGAAACCTGGCGATGTGCCGGAGATCCTTCACATAATTATCCGGTGGTGCGAGGGCGTATTAAGATTGATTGTTTGCGATTGCGGCGGCCGGGCTGCACGAGGGATGCAAAGAGCTCGATGCGGACCCGCTCCCCGAGCACTGTCAGGAGAAGTGCGGTCATTTCTGCAACGATGCTACAATAAATCAAATTCTGTGTAATTAGTAATATATTTATCTCATTAAGTGTTACTTATGCTGAGGGCTGACATACCCTCAGAATACTTCGAACCATATTCACCTGTCGCCTCAACCCATGTCCAATCCCGGCGTTCTGCTGCACGTCCTATCCAAATCTTTTTTTTCGGAGGCAGTCGCGGGACGGCGCCCTACCGTTTGAGATGCGGTGCACGACCGCTTCTGGTTGCGCAGCCGAAAAGATGGAAGTCATACCGGGGCAAATTCCTGAACGATCGGGCAGCGCCGGTTCCATGCCCTTCTTTCGTATCACTGAGCGGTCGGGCTCACGGCAGAGCCTTGCACCCCGGGCCGGGAGCGTACGGCAGTCTCCGCCTGTGACATGTAAGTGTCCGCGGATGGGCGATACAATCCCTATGGGCAGTGCCCCCTCTTTTGTCAAACCCTCTCAGGATCTCCTGCAAACCCCACCACCAGGCCCACGAAGCCCGAGGTGAACGGCACAGCCGCACGACCGAATCCCGACTCCACCAGTATCTCCCGGAACTCCGATACCGTGGTGAACGTAGATATGTGCTTCTCCCGCTGTGCCACCATTCCCCGGATGACGTCGTCGGAAGCTCCTCCCCGCTTCATGCCCCGGCACCAGATCTCCCTCTGCATCTGCTCTTCCCGGTCGTCTCCGGCCCGGAAGATGTCCCCGCAGATAAACCGGCCACCGGGCGAAAGCGCCTGCAAAGCCCGACGGGCGACCATAACCCGGTCCTCCTTTGAGACGTGGTGGAGGCAAAGGGAGGTGACGATTGCATCGTAGCGATCAGTCGGCCACGCATCCCGCAGGTCCTGTGCAAGAAATTCGACCCCGGCAAGATCGGGTTTTGCCGTTGCAGCCGTCAGCATCTCCGGTGAGAGGTCGATCCCGGTTATCTTCGCGTCGGGATACTCCTCCCGGATCATCGCGGTGAGGATCCCGGTTCCGCAGCCAAGTTCAAGAATCCGCCGTGGGTGAGGAGGCAGGTAATCGATGATGGTGGCAAGGAGGAGAGGCTGACCGGGCACGATGGCCCTGATGAGATGGTCGTATTCCTCTGCATCCATGACGCCGTGGACCTCGTGCGTTTCGGTCATCCTTCACCAGCCGTCCTGTATGATCGCTCCAGGTTGTACATTGGAAAAACACCTGACCTTGGTGAGAAATAGCGACGCTTATTTCATACGTAGTCTGAATAAACAATTATTAAATATTATCCCTACGGATGATACTCTATGGATGCAGAGACCCACCGCCACTGCAAATACTATAATATCGAAAATGACTTCTCCGTAGCCGACCTTGCCGCTTTCCACGGTCATCTGGGGCCCTATATCGTCCTCGGGTACCGGATCGGGAAGTATATACGGGGTAACTTCTGCGACGACCCGTTCCGGATGAAGGCCGAGGTCCGCTGTGCCGGGGTGCCCCCGCAGTCCTGCCTGGCAGACGGGGTCCAGCTCGGGAGCGGGTGCACGCTTGGGAAGCGAAACATCGAGATCATCTCCTCGGAGACCGTCAGCTGCACCTTTGAAGCCGACGGGAGACGGATCACCGTCACTCCGCGCCCGTTCCCCCTCCCGGAGCGGGATATGGACTACGAGGCCGCGATCGAGGCCGTGGCCGAGGAGATGTACTACAGGCGCGACGATGAACTCTTCGACCTCTCCTCGTCCTGAAGGGCCATGACTCCGCCGGACCCTGTCATCAGGCTTGAAAACGTGTATACCGCCTACGAGGGTGCGGACCGCCCCACCCTGACAGGTATTTCCCTCTCGATAGGGAGGGGGGAGTTCGTGGTGATAGGCGGCCCGAACGGGGCCGGGAAGACGACGCTGCTCGAAACCATCAACGGGATGCTCCCCATCACCCACGGAAAGGCTACCGTATGCGGGCAGGACGTGCGGGGGGACGGGGTGCAGGTGCGGTGCCGGGTCGGCTACCTCCTCCAGAACTTTGCCTTCGACCCGCTTACGCCGTTCACGGTCGAGGAGGTCGTCCTGATGGGGCGCTACGGCACGATCGGCCTCTTCCGGAAGCCCCGGACGGAGGATTACGAGGAGGCGAAAAAGGCCCTGCACCTACTCGGCATCGAGGACCTCGCCACCCGCCCCATCGGGCAGCTCTCCGGCGGGCAGCAGCAGAAGGTGCTCATGGCCCAGAACCTGGCCCGCAACCCTGAAGTTCTCCTCCTGGACGAGCCCTTCTCCAACCTGGACATGTTTGCCCGCGAGGAGATCAACCGCCTTCTCGCCCGCCTGGTCGGGAACGGGATAACGGTGCTGATCGTATCGCATGCCTTCGACGACCTGCCTGACAGGCCGGTGCGGGTTGTGGTGATGCAGGAGGGGAAGATCGTGGTCAGCCGGGAGTGCCCCCCAAAAGAGGTGGAGCAGGTCGTCCGGAGTGCCGGAAAAGGAGCCTCGCATGCTTGAGTTCATCATTCCAAACAACATCGTCTGCCACGCCGTGGAGGCCATGCTCTTCGCCTCCGTCGCCTGCGCCGTCCTCAGCGTGATCATCACCCAGGTGCAGATCTCCTCCATCGGGTTCACCATGGCCCATGCCGCCTTTGCCGGTGCGGCGGTGGGAATGTTTCTCTCCCTCAATCCAACCGTCTGCTCCATCGTGGCCGGCGTCGCCGTCGCCTTCCTCATCGGCCCTCTCTCGGATAGGGCCCGGCTCTCTCCCGATACGTCGCTCGGGCTGCTGTTCGGGATCTGCATGGCCGTGGCCATCTTCTTCATCGCCTACATGCAGACCCTCGGGCAGGGGTTCTCCGCCATGGGCCTCCTCTTCGGGGACGTCATCTCCCTCTACCGCGAAGAGATATATCTCCTCGCGGTCATCTGCATCGTTGCGATCGCCTTTATTGTCGTCCTCTACAAGGAGATCACCGCGATCATCTTCGACAAAAGGATCGCGGAGTCGGTCGGAATCCGGGTAAAGCCGGTCTACTACGCGATGCTCTTTGTCATTGCGCTCACCGTCGCCCTCTGCCTCCCCATCATCGGGGGGCTCCTGCTCTACGTCTGGCTGGTCACCCCGGCGGCAATCGCCCTTCAGTTCTGCAACCGGCTGTCCGCGATGTTCGTGGTCGCCCCGACCGTGGCTGCCGTGATCAGCATATCCGGTGCCCTTGCCGGCCTGGAATACTCCCTCCCGGTCGCCCCCCTGACCGCCGTTCTCTTCTCCGTCGTCTTCATCGCCGCGGTGCTCCTCTCACCCCGGCGGCGCGTCACGTTTCGCAAAGTTTAATACTTTAGTCACAACTATTCTCAACATGAACCGAATTCATACTCTATCTTTCCTACTTGCCTTACTTTTCGTAGCACCCGGGGTGAATGCCCTTACGGTGGTCTCCACGACTACCGTTCTCTGGGATCCCATCCAGTACATCGGCGGAGAAAAGGTCGAGGCCGTCTACATCGCCGATCCGACCATCTGCCCCCACATGCAGGCGGACATCATCCCGAACCGCATCCAGTTGCAGAAGGAGTTCATTCGCGATGCCGGCCTCTTTGTTGCCCACAACGGGTCGGTCGATCAGTCCTACGTGATGCCGTATGTCGACGACTTCATGGCTGCCAACGACTACGACACAGTGGAGTGGGTGACCCTGGAGAATCCCTCGATGATCTGGAACACCCCGTCGGGGGCAGCAAACCTCTCCCGCGAGGTGGCGGGATGGCTGATTGCTGCAGACCCGGCAAACCGGACGTACTATGAAGCGCGGCTGGATGATTACCTTGCAGAGATCGATGCCGCGGATCTCTCCTCTGAGGAGCAGGAGACGATTCCCGGTCAGGATGCCGTGGTGATGGTCTGGCAGGAGGACGCAGCGGTCGGCTGGCTCGGGCTGAACCTGGTGTCCATCTATGCGCCGGAGTTCTATCAGGGTGGAAAATTCACTCCGCGGGTCGTCGTTGACGATATCCGCAGCCATCCCGAAAAGTATCAGAATGTGAAGTACGTCATCGAGAACATGCAGTCGGGGGAACTGGCAAAAGGCCTTGAGGAGGCGCTTCATGACAACGGGGTGCCTGTAGAGCGGGTCATATTCACCAACTTCCCCAAGTCGCTCCCGGGCGTCGACTCGCTCCCCGACGTCATCCGCTACAACAAGGGCCTGGTCACTCCGGTGCAGGCTGCGTCGGGAGAAGCGGCCGCCCCGGCCGAGACCGCTGCTCCGCTTCCCGGAATCCTGGCCGTTGCGGCTATCCTTGGAGGCGGCTCCCTCCTGCTGCTCACCCGCAGGCGGTAAGAATCACTTTAACCACCACTTTTTGATCCTGGAGGAAAGACATGGAACAACTGAATGAGGCCATGAAAACCGATGTACTGCCGTTGGGTTTTCAGGGCCGCGGGCGCACCCGCCCGGGCATCGCTGCCGGAAGGAGGGAACCATGAACGTCGACCTGAATCCCATTGGGTACGTCTCTTCGCCGTATAAAGAGAAAGGGGACGCCCCACGGCAGGGCAGGCTGACCGACACCGAAGCGGAGATTGTCATCGACGAACGATACCTCCCCGGCCTTTTCAGGGTCGAGGAGAAGAAACACCTCTTCGTGCTCTGCTGGTTTGACCGGTCCGATCGGACCGTGCTCCGTGCGACGCCTCCGCACAACCCGGTGGAGCACGGCGTGTTTGCAACCCGTTCCCCCAACCGGCCGAACCCGATCAGCCTGTCGCTCGTCGACGTCGTCGACATCCGGGGCGGGACGATCCGGGTCAGGGGGCTGGAGGCTCTCGACGGGACGCCGGTTCTCGATATCAAACCCTATTCGGAGGAGATCGACCGCCCGACGTGATCGGGTTTCACTTCAACCCGATCGGCCGTGCCGGGTTGACAGTCATCGGGATTGGCGTGGTGCCCGCCCCGCACGCAGGGCATCCGCTCCCGGTGGAGACGGGCATGCCTGTCAGATATCATGACGATATCATCCGCGTGGCCGAAACGTCCGGGAAGGGCACCGCCCGGCATCCCGGTCGGCGGGAACGGGGCCGTTGATGCTGCATTCCCCGTCGGTCTCGGTCTTCTTCGTATAGAGGGCGCAGTCGCTGCAGGTCGGCATGAAAGGCTCTTTTCCCGCCCGGGAGATATAGGTTTTGCCGGCCGGACTACGAGGGTGAGTCCGTCTTCTCCCACCAGATCTTCACCCGGGTCGAATGCCCGGGCACTTCCTGAGCCCCTCCACGTCCGGATACGTGCCTATCGAGTGCCGTAGGCTGCAGGTGACGCCGGGCCAGGGAAAACAGACGGCAGGACGCGTCTCCGGCGGTAAGTATTAATTTTATTGATCTATATCATATTTAGTGGAATTTTAAGGCCTGGATCCAATTATTTATTAGATTTCGGGCTGAGGTTTTTCACATCACAGGGGCGCTGCTGCCTCCGGGGGAGCCATGTACGACGGTATCATTCAGACACTGACGCTTGCTGCCGGCCTGCTCGGCGAGGTCGTCCCGATGATGGTCGCCGGGGTCTTCCTCGCCGAGGTGCTCGTCGCCCTGAAGATTGCCGGGCGGATTGCGGCCTTCTCCCGCCCGCTCACCTCGTTCGCCCGCCTGCGGGAGGAGTGCGGCACGAGTTTCCTCATGGCCTTCGTCTCGCCTCCGGCCGCGAACGCCATGCTGATGGACTACCACGCAAAGGAGATCATCACCCGCAGGGAACTCGTCATCGCTGCCGTCATGAACTCGTTTCCGACGGTTGTCATGCACTGGCGCTACCTCCTCCCGGTCTACGTCCCGCTCCTCGGCATCCCCGGCCTCATCTACTTCGGCCTGTTGATGCTCGCCGGCCTTGCCAAGACCGTGGTCATCATGCTCTTCGGCCGGGCCGTCCTCACCCCCTCGTCATCCGTACCGGCCATCCCCGCGGAGGAGCCGGCCGTTACGCTCCGGGAGGCGCTCGTGACGGCGTGCACCTCCTCAAAAAAGACCCTCACGCGCCTGCTCTCGATCACCGTCCCCACCATCGTCATCGTCGCGTTCCTCATCAACGCCGGCACCTTCGACCGGCTTGCCGGGCTGATGCAGGGCGCAGGATCGGTATTCCCCGTGCCGCCGGAGGGGTTCGCCATCATCGCGGCACAGTTCGGCAGTTTCGTCGCGGGTGCGAGCGTCGCGTCCGCCCTGCTCGCCGCCGGGGATATGACCTGGCAGCAGATCGTCCTCACCCTGCTCGTCGGCAACGTCCTCACCAGCGTGACGCGGAGCATCCGCTGGCTCGGCTCCTCGTACGTCGCGATCTTCGGGATGCGGACGGGAACGGAGATCATGCTCGTCTCGACGGCGCTCCGGAACGGGATCATGGTGCTGCTGGTCGCCGTGCTGGCATACGGGTTCGGATGGGGGTGAGGGGTTGGCGCTGCAGGCGGCGTCCTTGAGTCGAGCGTCGGGATGTATTAGCAGGCTGCTTCGCTCTTTTGGGGCTGTCAAAAAAGGTCTTTGGCGGTGCGGGAATGCCTTGAAAACGAGATTGGTGGATTAGATCTGCAAATCTCCCTTCTCCCGCAGATAATTTCCGGGGCCTGATGTTGCGAAGGTAGCAGTCAGTATGGTTTCGAGAGGTTTGAGGATCGACGTATCTTCGTCGAAAGCATCGGCAAGCAACCTCATCCCTTCCTGGATCTTTTCAAAATGCCTCGCTTCAAGTGGAACTGTGCTATCGCCGGAACGAATGCGTTTGAACCGATCCATCAACCCTGTATAGCAGGTATTGAGGACGAAATCAGCCATAAGGTAGTCATCGGTGAATGCATAGCGGAGCGTGCGGTTGGTAATGCCATATGCTGCAGAGAAATAGTAGATCTTCTTCTCAATGCTCTCTTCCTTCCGCATCATCGCTTCTACCCGCCGCAATTCAGTGACGAGTTCTTTTCTGAAGAAATCTTCCCTTGGCATAATTTTCTCCCTCACTGGAAATATCTCGGATGCTCATCGCCATAGATGCTATCTGCAGTCGCACATGGTGGGATGAACACGCGTGTCGATCCGATGACGCTGCCTCCCCAGGTCTCACCCTCAAAAGGAGTATATCCGGGAGCCCAGGCCTCCTCTGCTGAGATATCCGGCGGTGTACTGATATCTCTTTCCTGGATGTACTCGTGAATCTCTTTAAGCCGTTCTTCACCGAGCATCTTCTCGATGAGAGCATTGTTCAGGTCATCAACGCGCCGCACAATCGAAGAATCCGTATTGATCGAGTAGAGGGGAACCTTTCCAGCACCCACGTTCAGGAGGCCCCATGCAACGAATTTTTTCACGACCCTGCCTGCGGTGACACGCGAAACGCCTGCCTCTTCTGCGAGTTCGGTAACGTTAAATTCCATGTCGGATAGCGGCAGGAGGAACTCGAGAATTCTCAACTCGCAGGTGTTTCCAAATAATCCTTCAAACGGACGTGCCATAATCTCACATAATCTCATGCGGTGATCAGGAATGCTCTACGCGTACTGATAACTGATATTGTCGCAAGTGATAAAAATATTTTGCATCATGTCAGAGTTTACGATATCGCCCGTCAACAACGTTGTACCCATGGCTTTTCAGGGCAAAGATGGCGCTCTTCATGCCGGCTATGTAGTATTTCACTTTCTTTTTCCTGATCTGTGCTACATATCCGTCGTTCATCAGGATCTGAAGCGTATCTTCAATGGATAGACAGGATCGCCCCGTGAATTTCTTTATATAAATCTTGTACAGTTTTTCGGAATGGTAGCCCGCATCTGTCCGAAAGTGCCTCCCCTTGTACAAAACATTGAGAATAAAGAGCGCTTCATCAGGGAGATCGCATGACATAAGGCACTGATTTACGGTTTATTTCGTTGCTATATATAATGTGGTTGTTTGAGTTTCGTTGCTTTTGAGGGGGCGATATCGGCTTTCCTCCTTCAGCAGGGTCTTAAATCCGTTTTAGCGACGGCTTTTTTGGGCTGCACGGAAAGCCTGTGTTGTCTCACCCTATCTGGCTTCATTGCATACAGGGGGCTCTGCAGATTGCACCGCTCACGAACGCGGCTGCTTCTCAATGACTCACCCCCCCTGCACCTCCCGCACCGCCCGTATCTCCGGTATATCCATCCCGTCGAGCAGTCCGACGATCGCCTGCACGTAGGGCTCCTGCCGGGTGCAGCTTTAGGACGCGCGGGGGTCGCTCTGCTCTCCCTGCCGCCCCAACCCCGCGTGGCCGGTGGCGACGTAGTGAAGGAAGTCCTCCTTTTGGAGGCCCCGGCGGCAGTTGACCTGCAGCCGGACGATATCCGGGTTCTTCCGGTTCGGGGGAAGCACCGCCCGGGTCGGTGGGAGCGGGACTGGTTCCCCGCCGTTCGACGGCGGCGTCCCGCCGCCAATGTAGCGGCGGCAGAAGGCTCTGTCAACGAAAATCCATTATCTCTATGGCCGAAATTAATCCAGGCTCCCGGTCGCCTCCCAGATGCAAATAACAACACTCATCCCTCCGTCACCCCCAACCTCTCCACAGGAGAATATCCTGGATGTCCCCCGCCGTCCTGTACCGCCAGTTGCCTGGAGAGGGGCTCGACGCGTTTATCACACAGTTCCGGAAAGCCGCAACCCGCGATCCGTTCGGCACCGTCTTCATCGTCCCGACCGCGCGTCTCGCCCGGGAGATCATCCGCCGTCTCGGGGAGGAGGGTGTCCCGGTCGTCGCCGACACGGTCACGACCCTCTCGGGGTTTGCGCGGAAGGTCTTTTTCGACTACGCGACGTCGGAGACCCTGATCTCGGGGGCAGAGTCCCGGCTCATCATCGAGCGTCTCCTCGCCTCCGGCAGGTACCCGCTCCTCTCCAGGACCGGGGCGGCCGACGAACTCGCGACCCTCTTTGAAGTCATCCTCAAGCGGAAGGTCGACTATCCGGCCGCGCTCGGCGACCGCGTGACCGCGAGGTCCGTCGAGATCGCCCGCCTCCTCGACGCGTACCGCCTCTTCCTCGACGAGCACGATCTCGTCGACGAGGCCATGCTCTTTGCCCGCGTGGCCCGGATGCTCTCCGACACGGGCCTGTTCCGGACGGTCTACATCTACGGCATCTTCGAACCGATGCCGCGGGCAGGCGGCAGCCATTACGTCCGGCCCCCCCGGACGGTCTTCGTCTACGGTCTCTTCGAGCCGATGCCGCTTGAGCGCGACCTTCTTTTTGCTCTGCGGGATTCTGCGGACGACTTCCATTACTCCATCCCTTACACCAGAAACCCGGCGATCTTCGCCGACAACGGCGAGTGGTTGTACCCGGATGCGGTCATCTCCGGCGACGCCCCGGGATCGCGCCGCTCGCACCTCGCCACCCTCTTCTCCCGAACTGAGCCCGCCGACTGCAGCGCCTCCCTTCGCCTCGCAGAGCGGCGCGACCGGCTCGATGAGGTCCGGGCGATCGCGCAGGAGATCCGCGACCTGGTCGCCGGCGGCGTACGGCCGGACGAGATCGCGGTCGCGTTCCCCGACCTCGCCTCGGCGCTGCCGTACGTGGAGGAGGTCTTCCCCGACTTCGGGGTCCCATACGTTGCGTCCGACGGTCGGCCGCTCTCGACGTCGCCGCTCGTCCGGGCGCTGCTCGACGTCGCCGCGGTCCCTGCCCACGGCTACCGGCGAGCGGACGTCGTCGCGCTCGCGACCTCGCCGTATCTCCCGCTCACCTGCGGCTGCGAACTCGATCTCCTCTCCCGGGAGGCACGGATAACCGCGGGAGCGGCCGCCTGGGACGAGCGGCTCGCCGCGCTCGCCCGCACCGTCGACGAGGAGCGGGGACGGCCGGACACCCCCGAGACCGCGAGGTCCCGCCTCGCGGCAAAGGCGGCCCTGATCGCGTCGGTGCGCGAGACCGTCCGGACGTTCTTTTCCGATCTCTTGACGCTCGAGGGGACGCGGACGATCGCCGGCCATATCGCCGCCTACCGCGCCCTCCTCGACCGGTGGCGGGCCCCGGTGATGCCGGAGGGGGGCGATCCCGATCTCCGCGAGGAAGAGAGACGGGTCCTTGAGGAGTTCATCGGCCTTCTTTCGGCGCTCGAACGCTTCGGCCGGCTGCTCCCGGAGGAGAAGATCACCCATCTTGAGTTCTCCTCCCTGCTTGAGCGGCTTGCCGCCGGGTCCCGGTCATCCGGCCGCCGGGAGAACGGCGGCGTCCGGGTGATCGGCGTTCGGGAGGCTGCACACGTCGCCGTCCCCTACCTCTTTATCGCCAACCTCGTCGAGGGCACGATGCCGCGGCTGACCACCCGGCTCCCGTTCACCACCGACGCCGAGACACGGCGCCTCGGGACGCGGACGAGGGAGGATATCCTCCGGGAGGAGCGCTACTACTTCGCCGCCGCCCTGCTCGCCGCCACGTCCCGGGTCTACCTCAGCTACCCCGCGACCGACGGAGCAGCGCCGGTGGTCCGCTCCGGGTTCGTGGACGCCGTCTGCGATCTCTTCTCCCCGGATACGTGGGGGAGCAGCGACTTTGCGGCCTCCAGGCTCGCGGCGGCCTGGCGGGCCGGCGCCCTCCTCGCCCGGGGCGATATCCCCGCCCGGATGCCGCGGGGCCTCTCCGTCCAGGAGGCCGTCCGCCGGCTCAACATCGAGAACTACCACCGGAGAGCCGGTTACGGCTCCCCCTACGACGGCATGATCGGGGACGACCCGGCAATCGCCGCGGCGCTCGCCGAGCGGTTCGGCGACGGGGCGGTCGTCTCCCCGACGGCGCTCGAGACCTACGCCGACTGCCCGTTCCGGTTCTACCTGGAGCGGGTCCTCGGTCTTATGCCGCTGCCCGAGGCGGAGATTGACCTGACGGCACAGGAGCGGGGGAGCCTCGTCCACCGGATCGCCTACCGGTTCTACTCCGGCTGGAAGCGCGACGGCAACGGCCCGGTCACCGACGCGTGCTACCCGGACGCCCTCCAGCGGCTCCTCGATGCCGCCCGGGAGGAGACCGCCCGGTTTGGGTTTGCGACCCCCGCATGGACTGCGGATATGGCCCACCTCCTCGGGTCGCCCGCGGTGGGCAGGGGTCTCCTTGAGCGGTTCCTCCGGCACGAGGCCGAGGTCGCGGCGTCCCGTTTCGTCCCGCACGCCTTCGAGGTCTCGTTCGGTCTCCCGCTGGTGCCGGGGGAGGTCGACGCGGTATCGACGCCCGATCCGGTCGCGATCCCGCTCGACGGCGAGACCATCCGCCTGCGGGGCAGGGTCGACCGGGTCGACGTGCTGCCTGACGGCCGGTTCATGATCACCGACTACAAGACCGGCTCCTCGCACCCCCGCCTCAAGGACATCGAGGCGGGCAGAGCGCTCCAGCTCCCCCTCTACATCCTCGCGGTCGAGCGGCTGACCGGGATGGAAGGGGTCGCGGGCACCTACTACACCCTCCGGCGCGGGGAGGTCAGGAACCAGCCGGTCTTCTGGGACGCGGGGCTGGAGGACTGCTTCGCCTGTTTCCCCGGCTCGAAGAAGAGCAGCGTCGAGGACGTCCGGGCGCTGGTCGGGACCGCTCTTTCGTGGACAGGGCGGCACCTCGCCGGGATACGCGCCGGGCGCTTCCCGCCCCGGTCGGACGCCGGCCCCTGTCCGGCCTACTGCGGGTTCAAGACCGTCTGCCGGTTCGACGCGCTGCGGCTGCTCAACGCGGAGGTGAAGGCCGATGGGACTGACTGAACGCCAGGCGCGGGCCGCGCTCGACCACTCGACGAGCATGTGCGTCACCGCCGGTGCGGGGACGGGGAAGACGCACGTCCTGGTGCAGAAGTACCTCAGCCTGCTCGAGTCCGGTCTCGACGTCGGGGAGATCCTCGCGCTGACCTTCACCGAGAAGGCGGCCGGCGAGATGAAGGTCCGGGTCCGCCAGGCGCTCGCGCAGAAGGAGGGCGAGCGGTGGGACGCGATCCGCGACGAGTTCCTGTGGGCGAAGATCTCGACGTTCCACTCCTTCTGCGCCTCGGTCCTCCGGGAGTTCCCCGTCGAGGCCGGCGTGTCCCCCTCCTTCACCGTCCTCGACGAGCGAGAGGCGTTCCGGCTCCGTGAGGAGGCGATCGACGGCCTCATCCACGGCGATCCGCCTGCTGCGTGCCGGGATGCGGTGATCAGGGTTCTGTGCGCCATCGGGGCTTACGAACTGAAAGACTACCTCGAGGCGCTCTACTCCCGCCGCGGGGCCGCGGAGACGTTCTTTGCCGCCCTCGCGGAGAGCGAGGAGCGGGTGCTTGCTGCCTGGCAGGCGGCCGTGGCGCGGCACCGGGAGGCGGCGTCCGCGGCGTTCTTCTCCCGGGCCGCCGGCGCAATCGCGACCCTCCGGGACCTTGCCGCCCGCTACCCGGGTGAGCCGGACACGGCCGCGGCCTACCTCCGGGCGATCGAGCCGCACCTCGCCGGCGAGGTCGCGGTCGCCGACCTGCTCCGGGTCCACAGCGAGCCGCGCTTCCGCCGAAACATGGGGCAGAAGAAGAACTGGGAGGGGGACGACCTCCAGGTCCTCCGGGCCGCCTACGGCCTTCTCGACCGGTGCCTCGATGACCATGCGGACGCCTGCCTGCTCACCCTCGATCCGTCCGACCCCTTCACCCGGGCGACGCTCGACTTCCTCCACGCCCTCGGGACGGTCTTTGAGGCCTATCTCGTCGCGGTTGACGCCGAGAAACGGCGGCGAAACGCCCTCGACTTCGACGACCTGGTGAACCGCACCCACCGGCTCTTTTGCGACCGCGAGGATATCGTCGAGACGCACTTCCGGCGCCGGTTCCGGTATATCCTGGTCGACGAGTTCCAGGACACCGATCCCGTCCAGAACGCCATCATCCGCGCCGTCCTCGGCGACTCCGCGCACCTCTTCGTCGTCGGCGACCCGAAACAGTCCATCTACCTCTTCCGGGAGGCCGACGTCACGCAGTTTGCGCATACCCGCGACTTCATCGAGCGCAAGCTCGGCGGCGAGACGGTCGCGCTCGACGTCAACTTCCGGAGCACGCCCGAGCTCGTCGAGTTCACGAACGCCGTCTTCTCCGCCCTGATGGCGGAGGCCGGCCGTCCCTGGGAGTTCCTCTACGAACCGCTGCGCGCGTCCCGCCAGAACGACACCGGCTCGGTCGAACTCCTCCTCTCCCCAACGTGCAAGGACAGGGCGGCCGGCCGCCGGGCCGAGGCGGATCTGGTGGCCCGCAAGATCCACTCGCTCGTCAAGCGTGGGGAGAAACCGGTCTCCCGCGGCGGGGTGGTCCGCCCGGCAGGCTACGGCGACGTCGCCGTCCTCCTCGAACGGCGGACGAACCTCGCCTACTACGAGTGGGCGCTCGCCCGCTACGGCGTCCCCTACCACGTCCACGCGGGCCTCGGGTTCTACGGGCGCCAGGAGGTCTACGACCTCTACAACATCCTCCGGTTCCTCGTCAACCACCTGGACGACGCGGCGCTCTACGGCGTGCTGCGGTCGCCCTACTTCGGGCTCTCGGACGCCCGGCTCTATCATATAGCCCGGGCGGAGGGAGGTTCGCTCTGGGAGCGGCTGCAGGTTGCAGAGGAGCCTGCGGCGGCGACCCTCCGCGACTGGCTCGCGGTCTCCCGCAGGCTCCCGCCCGCCCGCCTCATCCGCCGGATCGTCGAGACCTCGGGGATCTACCTCGTCTTCGGCGGGACGGCCGGGGGCGAGCAGGCCGCGGCGAACGTCGAGAAGCTGATCGCCCTCGCACGGGATGCGGTCTCGCTCACCGAGTTCGTCGCGGAACTCGGCCGCTCCATCGACGACGCGGACCGGGAGGGGGATGCCCCCGTCGACCTTGCCGCCGCGGACGCGGTCTCGATCATGACGGTGCACGCCGCAAAGGGGCTTGAGTTCCCGGTCGTCGTCGTCCCCGACCTCGCGGAGGCGCCCCGGTCCGGTGGGGGCAGCATCATGGTGGAGGAGGGGCTGCTGCTCGGGGTCTCGATACCGAACCCGGCAAACGACCACGAGCGCGAGGATACACCGGTCCTCCGGCTCCTCAAGGCCGAGCACCGGCAGAAGGAGGAGGCGGAGCGCAAACGCCTCTTCTACGTTGCGGTCACCCGGGCGCGGGACCACCTGGTCCTCTGTGGGGAGACGCCGGAGACGGCCCCGGAGACCCTCGCGGACGGAAAGACCCGGATGGCCTGGCTCGCACACTGCCTCGGGCTCTGCGACGACGTCTACGCCCGGGGCGAAGCCACCCTCGGGGCGCTCCGCATCCCGATCACCCTCGACCCCGCGGCGATCCCGGTCGAGGTGCCAGAAACCGCCCCGGTCCTGCTGCCGGTGCCGGACGGCGTCACCGCGGCGGAGGTCTCGGCGGGCATCCCCGCCAACGGGAAGAAGGAGCGGGTCTACTCGGCGAGCGAGCTCGAGGCATACCTTCGCGGCCCGGCGGAGTCCCGGCTGCCGGGGCTCGCCGCCGGGGACGATGCGCTGACCCGCGGCCTCGTCGTCCACGAGGTCTTCCGCGGCCGCGACCCCGCCGCGGTGCTCCGGCGGTACGGGATGGACCCCGCCCGTGCTCAGGAGTACCGGGACCTCTACGCCCGGTTCCTTGCATCGCCTCTGATGCGGGGGATCGTCCGCGACCACCGCGAGGTGCCGTTCTCGGTGCGGGTGAACGGGATCGCGTTCCGGGGGGTCATCGACCGGCTGGTGCGGCGGGTGAACGGCACCTGGATGCTCATCGATTACAAGACCGGGACGCCGGGGAATGCCGGGGAGTATGCGGTCCAGATGACGATCTACCGCAGCGCCGCCGCCCGGATCGTCGGGGGGCCGGTCATCCCCTACCTCTACTTCGTCGATGCCGACCGCTGGGCGGAGATCGAGGTTGACGAGGAGCAGGTCTTTGCCGAGATCGACCGGGCGGTCCGGGCGCTTGAAGAGGGGTCGGTGGAGCGGTAGCGGGCGGCGCTCAGTCAAAGAGGCCGATGGCGAGGTAGTCGTCGTCCGAGAGTTCGTCCCAGAGTTCGAGGACGAGCGCGCCGTCGTCCAGGATGTCGCCGGGGATGACCCAGTCGGAGTCGACCTCCCTGACCTCTTCAACGCCTTCCCGCGTTCGTACAAGGACTTTCATCTTCTCTCTCCGTTTGCGGTGATCCAGCCTTCGCATGGGTATCGTGCCGCAGGGCTATATGGTTGTTCCCGGAGATCGGTGTACGGGCGCCCCAAACCCTGCACTCTTTTATCCCTGCCGGTGCCAACCTCCGGTATGAGCGAACTCTCGCCGGGCATGCCGGCGCCCAACTTCTGCCTCCCGGACGCGGACGACGAGACGGTCTGCCTTGCAGACCTCCGGGGCCGCTACGCGGTCGTCTACTTCTACCCAAAGGACAACTCCTCGGGATGCACCCTCGAAGCCCGGTCGTTCTCCGACGCGATGGAGGCGTTTCGCGGGCTGGATACCCCGGTCTTCGGCATCAGCCCGGACTCTGCCGCAACCCACCGGCGGTTTGCCGAGAAGCACGATCTTGCCGTCCGTCTCCTTGCGGACACCGATCACCGCGTGATCGAGGCCTACGGTGCATGGGCCAAAAAGAAACTCTACGGGAGGGAGTACATGGGCGTCGAGCGGAGCACCTTCATCATCGACCCCGACGGGAAGGTTGCCGCGGTCTGGCGGAAGGTGAAGGTGAAGGGGCACGCGGCCGAGGTGCTGGCGAGGCTCGAAGAACTCAAGGCCGCCGCCCGGTAGTCCGGCCGGGGCAGGCGAGCTCGCAGGCCCGGCAGTGCTCGATCGGCCCTCTGCCGGTGGCCTTATCGACGTCCAGCCGCGCCAGGCACCGCTCGCGGCTGTACCTCCCGGCGGCAAAGGAGCCCATCGGGCAGGCGCGGGTGCAGGGGGCCTCGCACCCGGCGCAGGGACTCTCCCCCTCCGGGAGGCCGCCGACGGGGCAGTCCAGGTCCGCCCAGACCGCCCGGAACCGGACGTGCGGCCCGTAGCCGGGGACGACGACCAGGTTGTTCCTCCCGATCGTCCCGAGCCCCGCCAGAGCGGCCGCGTCCTTGAGGTAGATTCCGCCCTCCTCGAGCCGGTAGGGGATGAGCCGGGCCCGGACCCCGTGCTCCTCCTCCAGCCAGCGGGCGAGGGCTTTCCCGACCCCGGCGAGGATCCGGTCGCCGGGGGTCCCCCTCCCCTCCCAGAGGTCGAGCTCGGGGTGCTCGGGGTCGTGGTAGAGGCCGAGGACGATGTAAGTCCCCCGGTCCGCCTGCGAGCCCCGCACTCCCTCCGCGACCGCCGAGGGGCAGTCGACGAGGCTTGCCGCCGCCACGGCGCCCGCCAGGTCCGCGCCGAGCTCGCGGGCCTTATCGAGGGCGGCACTGATGATCTCCCCATCGTCGGGCATGAGAGTAGGTAGGGGCCGGGTGGTGAAGAACGATCCGGCTGTGTGCCTCTCACTCCAGGTACGGCAGGATCGGTTCTGGGGGCCCCTGTCCCTTGCCGAAGAACGCTCCGGTCTTCCCGTAAGTTGCCAAAGATTCCGATGCCACCGGGGATACTTATACTAGAGAGAACGGTGCATATCCCGATCAGGAATGGACGGAGCCACTCTGCAACCCGGTGGGGAATGTGCGAGGATAATCGATATTCTCCGGGGAGAAAAGGCATACCTGGAGGAGACCTATCGTGTCCGATCTATCGGCGTCTTCGGTTCGTGTCGGCGCGGCGAGGAGCACGAAGGAAGCGACGTGGACATCCTGGTCGAGTTCTCCGAGGTGCCGGGGATCTTCGGGTTTCTCAGGCTTGAGCGGTATCTCTCCGAACGTATCGGGAGGCCGGTGGACCTGGTCGAGAAGAGCGCGCTCAAACCCCGTATCGGCCGCCGTGTCGCAAAAGAGGTCCTCTACGTATGACGGCCCCGCGAAGCACCCTTGACTACCTGGACGACATCCTTGACGCCGTCGACAAGATCGAGATCTTCACCCGGGGTATGTCGTATGAGGAGTTCCTCGAGGACGACAAGACTGTGTATGCCGTCACCCGGGCGCTGGAGGTGATCGGCGAGGCGGCCAAATGTATCCCCCGCCAGGTCCGGGAGAACTACCCTGAGTATCCCTGGAGTGAGATGGCCGGCATGCGCGACAAACTGATCCATGCCTACTTCGGGATCAACAGGGCGATCATCTGGAGGACGATCCGGGACGACGTCCCTCCGCTGAAGTCCGCGATGCAGAGCCTCCTCAACGACCTTGCCCCAGAAGAGGGCGTGGAGGAGCCCCCTTCAGGTCAGCGGGACCGGTGAGCGTCGGGCTTCTCCAGCGCGTAAGCGATCGTCCCCTCCTCAAACCCCTCCCCGGCGGGGGTTTTGCCGACACACACAAACCTGTTCTTCTCGAGCACCCGTATCGACCCGACGAGGTCCGGGTAAGTCGTCACCATGACCCGCCGGACGCTCCAGCGCAGGATTGTCTTTGACGCACGGATGTCGCCCGCGACCTTCCGCGCCATCGCCCGCTGGATGATGGACAGGGTGGAGGACTACGACCGGCAGGAGAGGGAGAACCGATAATTCTGGTAGTGAGCGAAGGCCGGGGAAATATACCTCTTTTCCGGGACCGCCCCCGTCCCGGGGGTCTTTCACGTCGCCGACAGCCGTGCCGGAGTTGTAGCCGTCGGGATGCAGGTGTCCGTCGAGGAGCGCTTTTGCCACCCGGTCATCGTTCGTCCCGCAGCCTCTCAAGAGCCCGTTTAACCGCTTCCTTCACACCAGGATCCCTGTCCCTCAGCGCCACCGTGAGCGTTAGCCGCGCTCGCGGGTCGCCGATCTTGCCCAGCGCGTCTGCAGCGCTCTTCCGGATCTCGCGGTCAGGGTGGCGCAGGCACTCCGTGAGAGGGCCGACCGACCTCCGGTCCCTGATGACCCCCAGTATCCGGATGATCGAGATCTTCGTTCTCCTGTCTGCACGTTTCAGTTCCGCGATGAGCGGCTCGACCGCAGGCGGCCCGATATCCATCAGGCTCCGGGCGGCACGGTCCCGCCTCCCCGGGTCCGTCTCCGATGTGAGCGCCGCGATGAGATCTGCAACCTTCCTATCCGCCGCATCCTCTGTCTGTTCCATGATGTCTATCTTCGGAATATCTGGCGAGCCTGCCGGCTGAGGGGAGAGGTGCAGGTCCCGTGCTCCCATGGAGAGCAGGGATCGCAGCGCCGTTGGGTCTCTCCCGGAGACGATGAGGAGCCAGCGGAGGCTCGATACATCGTTCATCGGGTCGCTGCCGTACGCCCTCCGGAGCAGGTGGAGCCATTGCTCGTCGGTGACGGCACCGGATTGCGTTTTGAGCAGTTCGATCAACCGCCACCGGGCGTCGCTCCTGATCGAATCGACGATGTTTTTGATGTAGATCGTCCCGAAGTCGTCGGTGACGATGCAGTCCCGGGCCGTGTAGTACGACCGCACGACCTCCTCGGACTGTTTTTCGAGGTCGAGGATCTCGCTGTTCTCCGGGTCGTAGAGTTCCAGCGGAATGCCGAGTTTTAAGGCGATATCCTGGATCCAGGCGAGGTCGCTCATGTAGGAGAAGGAGTCCTCGGCCGCAACGAAGTTCCGTGGGAGGGCGACGAAGTGGTGGAATATGGGTTGCTTGCCGGGCCTGTTCCTCAGTATCCGCCCCATTCTCTGGACGAGCTGCAGCCGGGTCTTTGCCGATGCTACGTTGATCCCGATCTCGGCGTCGGGGACGTCGATGCCCTCGTCGAGCATCTTCGGGGCGATGAGCACACCGGTGGTGCAGGTCCGGAACGCGGTGAGTGCACGCTTGACGTCGTCCGGGTGCAGGCCCGAGTGGACACGGTACGCATTCACGGTATCCTTGACCGACCCATAGATCCGCTCGCATGTCTCGATGTCCATCGAGAAGACGACGCACTTCTTTCGGTCCCCGAGTTGTTTGACGAGACGGATCGCCTGCTCCATCCTGGGGGCCGAACGGTGGATGATCAGCCGCCGCCGATAGATCAGGCCGGTCAACTTCTGCCACTCTTCGGGGACTTCGGTCTCCAGGTAGCGGGAGTCCCTCATGAGTTTCACGAAGTCTCCCAGGCTCTCGAACCGGCTGAACCTGTGGCCGGAGAGAGCCCGGATGCGTTCCCGGTCGTTTGCGTTGATGTAGTTGAGCAGTTTTTTGATGTGCTCTGAGATCTCGTTGAACTCAACGTCCTCTGCGACATCGAGGAAGGTCCGGTGGACGTGGAGCCTGAAGTCCGGCACGACCCCCTGTTCGCGGGCCTCTTTGAGCGTGAAGGTGTAGACGGTCTTTCCGAGATACCGGTCGAGGACCTGGCCCCGCTCGGCACCTTCGACCGTTGCCGAGAGCCCCATCTTCCACCTGGACGGCACTTCGAGCGCCTTTCGGAACTGCAGCCCTGCTCCGTGGTGGACCTCGTCGACGATGAGGAGGTCCGCGGCGTATGCTCCGGGGTCTTTGTAGACCTTCTGGAGCGTATCGAACGTGACGACGAACCTGTCGTCGTAGTTGAGCGGGTTTTGATAATCCTTGCCCGGGTCGCCCACGAACCCCAGCTTCTCGATGGTCTCCCGCCGCCACTGGTCGAGCAGCGCCCGCGAGTGGGCGAGGACCAGCACCCGGAGAGACCCATGGAGTTTGAAGAGTTTTTCTGCGGCGGCGAGGCCGACCATTGTCTTGCCGGTCGCGGTGGCCATCTCGAGGATGCCCTTCCCGCCGCTCCCGAGCCAGGCCTCCAACGCTCTCTTCTGGTGGTCCCAGAGGGTGTAGAGCAGCACCGGCCGTGTGGAGAGGCGGGCGAGTTCCTCTCTTTGGGACAGGCGGGCTGCAAACGCCTCAAGCCTCCCCGCCTCGACCAGCCGGGTGAAGAGTTCCATCGCAAAGACCGAACTCCCGACCGAGAAGAGGTGGGCAAGCTCGTCGATCATGGCGGGCGGTATCCGGAGTTCCAGTGCGATCTTCTTCAGGATCTGGACCTTCTGGAGCTCCGGGTAGGGGTGAAGGGCGTTGACCGTACCGACCCTGAACGCGGTGAACTCCGGTGCTGCCTTCTGGAACGCTTCAGGGTCCCCCATCCGCTCCCCGACGATCCGGTACGCGGCGCCGGCAACCCAGTCTTCGAGAGCCGCATAGTGTCGGTCGTTTAGGTCGAGCCGGAGGACGAACCTGCCTTCTTTGTGATACCGGTTGTCGTAGTAGTTGAGCAGTTCTTCGTCGGCAATGCCGAGTGCTGCGGCCTCGGGGAGGGGGTCGAGGGTCTTTTCCCGGAAGTAGTCGAAGGTGAACCTCTCGGGGTGCTTCAGGTAGTCAATCTCGTCAGGGCGGAGTCTCTTCATGGGGCTATGCTCGCAGGTTGTGCTGGCCGGGGAAGTATGCTACTGCTCACTGCGAGTGGCATAGGCGATGTCCTGGTCGAGGTCCTCGTCGGCGTAATGCCGGGGGATCTTCCGTGCCCCGAGTGTTCCTCCCACTCCCACCGGGTCATCCCTGCAAGAGCCGCTGCCTTCCCGGAGGAGAGGATACCTCGCTGGTAGAGTGCCACAGCAAGCTCCCGCTGCAGTTCGGCGGCAACGGTGTCGGGAGGGGGCCGAAGCGCCTGTACGATATCCTCGGGGACGGTGATGGTGAGATCAGCCATAGGCACGCCTGGAATAAGGGGTGGGAGGGAGATCTGATAAATATGGTGGTGAGCGGGGGACAGAGAGAACTTCCTGGCTATCTCCTCTCCGGAACCTCCCCCGGGGGTCTTCGACGTCGCCGGCATATGTCGGGTGAGGGGCGACCGGCATCGAGTTCCTGCAGGTCACGGGTGGCTGGCGGGAGGTCCGGTCGTCCCTGAGAGTTGTATCAAGGTTATCTCCAGGAGATCGCTTCTGTTGATGGTTGTCCCTCGTTACGCGTGCACTTTCGGGCCACAGGCCGCGGATATATATAGAGCGGTCTTGATACTGCTGTACAGGGGATGGATTGTCATCCCGGCGCGTTCAGGAGGATGAAATATGAAGAGAACGTTTCTCCGTTCGGATGGGGTGGAACTTGAGATCCTCTATCCCCCGTACTGCCAGATATGCGGTAATCCCATTCCCGACTGTTTTGCAGATACGTTCCCCTACTGTGCAGCATGCAGAAACAGGCCGGATAGAGATGACCCTCCCGTCCGCGTCCGGGCGTTCGGGAAATACCACTCTAAGGAAGAATTCCCCGACGACGTTCTCAGCAGCGAGATCCGAAGACTGAAGACGGACGGAACCCTTATCCCGCAGCTCCTAGAATGCCTCTTTTACGCGATCGATCACCAGTACTCGAACCTCCGCGATCTCGATATTGTTATACCGGTTATGCGAGGTACAGGTCCCGAAGGCTACAGTCCCCCGGCGCTTCTGGCAGAAGGCATTGCATCCCGCTATGGGATGCCATATCGAGACGTCCTGTATAAGAGGAAAGTATATCGCCCAATGCATAGTATCTCTGATCACCTCGAAAAGGAGAAGGAGATCGCAGGGAATGTTGGGTGTCGGTGCCGGTTCCATGGCGAGTCGATTCTCCTGATCGACGATACCTACGTCACCGGGGCGACGAAGCGTGAGTGTGCCGCGGTATTGCGGGCGCATGGTGCAGGTGAGGTCTGGTCGCTTGTCCTCGGGAGGATGGTCACCCGAAGACACCTGGAAATTCTCAGGAGTCACAATGGATAGCCTTTCTATCAGGGAGATTGCCTTTCTTGCCGCCCTCAACGACAGTCAGGCCCTGAAGCGGCAGGGGTACGCCGAATACTTCCGTGACCCGGCGGTTCTCCGCGATCTCTACACTGATACCTTCGAGCCGGGCGCGAAGCCCCGCCGGGCCTATCCCGGTCCGCTCATCGCACGAGCGGACGAGATCCGGGAGAGAGGCCTTCTTGCGTTCTATATCGACACGCTTATGGGCTACAGGCAGAAAGGTGTCCGGGTTCTGCCGGTCTTTGATGCCGGATACCCGGTGAGACTTCTGGGGATTCGTGACCCCCCCTTTATCCTCTACCTGGTGGGCCGCGAGGAGAGCCTCGCAAAGCCAGCGGTTGCCGTCGTCGGCACGAGAATGATCTCCCGTGCGGGTATCGAGAGAGCCCGGGAGACGGTGGATCTTCTGGTTCGCCTCGGTTACGTGGTTGTGAGCGGGCTTGCTCTCGGGACGGATGCCTGCGCTCATACGGCCGCGATCGACTGTGGGGGCGAGACGGTGGCGGTCCTGCCGGGCGACGTCACAGTTGTCGTTCCTGGGGAGAACCGGGCTCTTGCCGCGAATATCGCCTGTTCAGGTTCGCTGATCGCTGAGATCACACACCTTGCGGGGATGCACAAAGGCAGGTTCCTCGAGCGGAACCGGATTACGAGCGGCCTCTCCGAGGGTGTGGTCGTCGTCGAGACCGGTAAATCCGGAGGGTCCATCCGGCAAGCGGAGACGGCGTTCCGGCAGGGACGGCCGGTCTACGTCCTGAAGCCTGACGGTTCGAGCGCAACGGCTGCAGCCGGGTATCAACACCTTGTCTCGTGCGGGGCAATCCCGGTCGAATCCCCCGACGACCTCTCCCCGTACGTTGCGAGAATGCACCACCCGCCCTCACGAGTGACAACGCTCGCGGATTTTTGGTGAGTCTCTCTTCGATTCCTGCCTGCAGTCCGGAGACGTTCACATCTATCGGGCAGGGCTCTTGAACCTGTCTGGATTACGTTCCTGGCGAGAGCGGTCCTCACGCCGCCTGGGCAGACGTCATCGGTCATCTCCCGACACCTGTCCGGACCTGGTGCAGGTATCCTCAGTACACCCTCTTCTCCGGAACCGCTCCCCGCACCCCGCCGCGGGGGTCTTCGACGTCGCCGGCATACCGGGGGATGAGGTGGACGTGGAGGTGCATCACCGTCTGGCCGGCGGCGGGGCCGACGTTGACGCCGATGTTGTAGCCGTCGGGGTGCAGTTCTCCGTCGAGGAGGGCCTTTGCCTCCCGGAGGAGGGCGAGGAGGGCGATCTGCTCCGCGTCCGTTGCGTCGAAGAG
>JASUSO010000105.1 GCA_030446015.1 Methanobacteriota archaeon | reverse complement strand
CCCGCCCGAAGGCGATCGAGTCCGCGTAGTCCCCGTCCACCGTGATGAGGCAGACGTTTGGGGACGGTGCCGTCGTCCAGAGCCGGTCGGCGGCGGAGGAGGGGACCACCACCACGACCGGCGTCCCGGTCAGGGCCGAGACCTGGCAGAAAGCCCGGCCGGTGTTCCCCGCCGAAGAGATCTGGAGGACGCCGGCCCCCTTCTCCCGGAGGCGCAGCACCGTCGGCTGGGCTTCGAGCTCCTTGAACGAACAGGTCTCCATCCGCCCGCCCCGCTCAGGCCAGTAGCCGGAGAAGGTGATGGTGAGGTTTGAGAGACCGAGCTCCCGGGCAAGCCCGGTGCTAGCGTAGGAGACCGGGCCCGCGTCGATCCGGAGGTGGCCCTCGATGGGGAGCCATGACGAGTAGCGAAAGACACCGGGGAGATCCCGGAGGACGAGCCGGGGTTCCCGGTAAATTGTTCGGAGAAGGGCGTTGCACCCAGAGGGGCAGTCGAGGGTGTAGCGGTCCGGGAAGGGGCGGCCGCATCCAGGACAGTGGAGGAGGTATTTCTCCCTCACCGCCCCCCGCCTCCGGTGAAGGTGAACCGGCCGTCAAGGATCATCTCCTTTATATCCTGACAGAGGCCCTCGGCGAGCGTCCGGCTGGACTGGCGGAGCGTGATCGGGACGCGCCTTCCTCGGACCCGGAGCGAGCCTTCATCGCCCTCGAGGGCGTTGTTCGGGCAGGCAAGACAGGCGAGGCAGGCAAGGCAGCGATCGCGGTCGATCCCGGTCTCGCGGTCGAAGGCGCCCGTCGGGCAGATCGCGGCCGCAACGCAGGCCGAGCACCCCTCGCACCACTCCGGATGGTAGGTCACCTCCCACCCGGCCCCCTGCCAGATATCGGCGTAGGTCGTCTCATCGAAGACCTTGCGGGTGTTGATATCGGCAATCGGGAGCGGGATCTCCTCGTCGAGGACCCGGAGGGCCTCGACCTGCCGGTCGTCGAGGACCGGGATCGCAAAACCGAGGCTCGTGATGCACTCGGGCCCCGCAGAGGTCTTAAACCCGCCCATGTAGCGCGGCTGCATCCCGACCATATCGGCGATGGCCGTGAGGTTGGGGCGGGCCGCGCTGCTCCGGGTCCCCTCCCCGGTCACGATCCCGGCCGAGCCGTTCAGGAAGACCGGCGACCCGTCACGGATGGCGAGCCTCGCCGGGTCGTTCTGGAGCGGATTGATCTCCCCGCACCCAGAGATCGAGACCTCCCGGCAGGGTCCTTCGAGCCCGGTAACCGAAAAGATCGTCCTCACCCGGGTCGGCTGGGTGTTGAGGTACGCAGTGTAGTTCTTGTAAGCGCTCCGGGTCGTGAAGATCCGGGCGTAGGGGAAGTCGTCGAGGGTCACCCGCGCCTCGATCGAGCGGTCGGCGGCCTCCACCACCACCTCGATCTCGTGCCCTTCGACGAGATCGCGAAAGAGGTGGCCGCCCCCGTAACCGCCCGCGGCGTGGGCGGTCCCGGAGACGATCAGGTCGACGAGCCCGAGACGCTCGTTCGGGCAGGGGCCGGGCATGCAGGGGACGCCGTTTAACCAGACCCGCTCCGCCCGCTCGAACGTCCCGGGCGCCGCCACCGGGACGGAGAGGATCGCCGCGGTCCCCGACATCACCCCGCATGTCCCGGTGGTGACGACGTCGACGTCGGCGGCCGTGATCTCCGCGCCCTCGCGGACGAGGCGTTTGAATTCCGCGGCGGTGTAGACGACCGCCGAACCGTTCCGGATCTTCTCATCGATATCTGCTATACTCTTCATAGTAACCGAATATCCTCCACCCGCACATGGAGCCCCGAGGACTGTGCGAGAATCATGTTCACGACACCTGTGTGCGTAAGGTTCATCATGCAGAATCCGGGCAGGAACCGTTGCCGCATCCCGATGACCGGTTCGCGCCGCACCGGCCGGGCAATCCCCTCGAAACCGACCATGTGATATGCCTCGATCTCCTTAAACTCTCCGTCCCGCGAGAACTCCGGGCCGACGACGAGACAGGTGAGAAGACCGGTCACCGGATTTGCGTGAAGGACCGAGAGAACGTGCTGGACCGGGCAGCCCGCACCGGTCGGCCTCCCGACGACGATATCGCCGGCCGCAATCCCCCACCTCTCCACGAGGTCCGGGCGGAAGGGGAGGACGATCTTTCGGGCCGAGACCTCGCCGGGGAGGGGATCGAGGATGAAGTCGTACTCCCCGCCGAGGGCGTCCCGGCCGGAGTAGCGTGCCTCGCCCTCGAACCGGGGGGAGAGGGGCCCGGAGGGGCAAAAGATGCAGTCCTGGAGTTCCCGCTCCCCCCGCCGGACCCGCTCGAGGAATGCCTGGCAGGTCGGGGCGCCGCAGGCCCCGCAGTCTTTTTCGGGCGGTTGCCATGCCACGGGGCTAGTCCCCCCGGAAGAGGTAGTCGGCGCCCTCCATCCTCCGGACGACCCCGAAGTGGTGCTGCCAGCCGATCTCGGTCTTTCCGATGCAGACGGTGCAGACCCCAAGCGGCGGCACCCCCCGGAGGGTGATCGCCTCCGGGTCGGTGATCGGCGGATAGTCCTCGATCGCCCGGAGGAGGTAGCGCATCCCGGTCCCCTGGACGGCGTTCGTCTCGACGATATCTAGATCCGGGTTCACCTCGCGGATCTGCTCCCGGAAGACCTCCTTCTCGGCCTGGGAGACAAGGTCGATCCGGGTCACGACCGCGATATCGGCGAGCGCAAGCATTGGGGCCATCTTGAGGGGCGTGTTCGTCCCCGAGACCGCAGAGAGGACGACGACCCCGAGCCCCTGCGTCGTGTAGGGAGAGCACCGGAGGCAGAGCCCGGCGCTCTCGACCAGGAGGAGGTCGGCGCTCTCCTCTTCGGCCCAGGCAATGGCGTCCCGCATCACCATCACCCCGGCGTGGTCCGGGCAGAGGTCGCCGGAGCAGATGCTCCGTGCCGGGATCCCGAACTCGGCAGCGAGTTCTTCGTCCTCGAACGCCCGGACGACGTCGATCTTGAGGTAGGCGATCCGGTGCCGGTCCTGGAGCGAGCGGATGGTCTGGCGCACGACGGCGGTCTTCCCGGCCGAGGGCGGGCCGGCGACGATAACAAGCCTCATACTCCGATCGACTCCGTGATCAGGTTGCCAGCCCGGATCTCCTCCCGCATCCGGCGGAGGATGTCGTCGAGGCGGCGGGCCTCCCGGAGGGCGGCGATCTCTCTCCCGTCAGGCTCGATGATCCGGTCGACCGCCCCGTCCCGCATCACGATCCGTCGGGCGGAGAGGAGGGAGACCAGGGGGTCGTGGGTGACGAAGACGACCGCTTTCCCCGCATCCCGGAGAACCTCGATCACCCGCTCCTTGAAGATCCCGGCGTTCTCGACCTCGTCGAGGAGGATGATCGGCGCCGCTGCGATCATGACGGCGTCCGCCACCAGGAGCGAGCGGGTCTGCCCCCCGGAGAGCGCGGTCATCCGGGCGTCGGGGAGGATCGGCTCGCCCGTGAACTCGTTGGCGAGGGCGATCGTACGGTCGACAATCCGGTCATCGGCTATCCTGCGGGACCGGACGTGCATCGAAAGAAACTCCGCGACCTCCAGATCGGCGAGGCACCGGGTGTTCTGGGTGATCAGGGCGACGGGTTTGTGCGCCGGGTCGCGGACGAACTCTTCTGGAGGGTAGGCGCCGTTGACGAGGACCGTCCGGCCCGTCGCGGTGTCGCCACGGGCGAAGACCTCGATGTCGTTGATGAGGGCGCTCTTTCCCGAGCCGGTGGGGCCGACGATCGAGATCGTGTCCCCGGGCCGGATGGTGATCGCCTCGAACCGTTCAGGCTCGCCGCTCCGGCTCCGGCCCGGGAGGATCGTGACCTCCCGGATGGATGATGAGACCATATGTGAGCATCGTCATGGGCATTCATAACTGTTTTTCTTTATTCCCAGAACATTAACCATAATAGGAAAATATTATCTTAATGATGATACAATAGTAGATAAATGCTCTCGAGAAAGATCTTTGAGACCGATTTTGCCGAGGCACTGTTGGAGGAACTCGCCCGGCAGGACATGAGCATCCGCGACCTCGCGGAGCGGGCCGGGATCCCGCCCGCAACCCTCTACAAGCTCACGTCGGGCAGGGCGGACCCGCGCCTCTCGACCGTCCGGCGGATCGTGAACGTCCTCGAGCCCCGGGAGAAGAGTTTCATCGCGGTGATCGCGGCCCGGTTCCTCCTCGACGAGATCGACAACCGCAACCTCCCCATCGGCGGAAAGGAGTACCGCATCCGGGGCTACCCGGCGAACACCCTCGAGGAGTGCATCGCCGCCGCGGCACGGGCGGAGAAGGAGGGGGCACTCGGGATCGTCTGCGCCCCGATCCTCGCGTCGATCGTGGAGAAGATCGTCGACTGTCCGGTCGCGATCATCAAGCCGCAGCAGCAGACGATTATTGAAGCGATCGAGACGATAGCAAAGAGGATATAGAGCAGATAAGGATTAGAGCATGGCAAAGGCGACGCCCTCGTTCGCCGCCTGTGCGAATTTCGGCAGGTACAGAACTTGATCCGGGTCGAAGGCCGGAGTCTCATCGTCACCACCCTGCAGGATCGATCCGACACGCAAGTGTTCAGCTCAGACACACCAGTTACTGCAATAGACGATCGTCGGCAGCGTGAAGAGCGCGTACCCTGCCGGGGTAGCCTTCGATAACCGGTTCACACCATCTTTCGAGGGTTGTTTCTCATTTCACTCGTCATCGATCCGAATCGACTTCAGCCGCTCCTGAAGTGCTGGTATATCAGAACGTGCGGTCTCCCAGACGATTGAGAGACTGACGCCGAAGTATTGATGAATGAGTTTGTCCCGCATCCCGGCGATGGACCGCCACGGAATATTGGGATATTGTTCTTTGAACGATTCCGGGAGATTCTTCACCGCCTCTCCGAGAATTTCCAGGTTTCTCGGCCCTGTTGAAATGCTTTCCAAAACCTCTGGATAACACTCGGTTATCGATAGAGATGGGCGATGTGGGTCTCACGCGAAGTGCGACTGCCAGAATGGCAGGAGCATGAGCACCGTAAGGTGCGAAGAACGACTTCCCCTTTGGGAAGGAGTTTGAGAAGCCGTAGGCT
>JASUSO010000024.1 GCA_030446015.1 Methanobacteriota archaeon | reverse complement strand
ATCTAATAATAGTTATCTCTCAATTCGTTTAAACGTTTTGTTTGTTAACGCATTCATCCCACCCTTAAAAGGGTGGGCTTTCTGCTGTTATGATCGTAAAGACCGTCTGGTTCGCCGTCACATCGGCGAGCCGCGGGTACGGCTTCTCCTGGGCGGGCACGCTCCGGGTCACCAGATGCGGGAAGGTGCCGTCCACCCTGATCGCGTAGAAGAGATTCTTCGAGGGGAGCTCCGCCTGCACCCGGCTCTCGAGAGCGGTCAGGTTCATCGGCGCGTCGATCGGGACCGTCATGTCCGAATCGAAGAAAGTCGCGACCGCGAACGGCGTCGTCGCATTCCCGGCAACCGGATAGGCCCGCCCGTCGACCCGGATCAGGTACCACTCGCCGTCGACGCCGATCAGTTCCCCGTCGAGCCGATCGCCGCACCCGATCCCGAAGTCTCCGTGCCTCGCGAGCTCGTCGAATGTCATGCTGCCGTCGTAGGTTCCCTGGAGGAGCGCGTCGATGGTCGAGACCTGAAAGAGCGTATCCCTGTCGGCTCCTCCCTCCGGCACGGGCGGGAGGGGAGCGGCGGCGAGGCCGATGCAGGCCCCGACGATGAGGGCGGCGGCGGCAACGACGATGTAACGGAACAACCTGTCCCCGGCCATGATCCGCCTCACAACTCCCCGATATCCTCGTACCAGAGGTCGGGATGCTGCTCGATGAACGTGCCCATCATCTCCTTGCAGACGTCGAGATCCAGGTCGAGCACCTCGACCCCGTGCGACTCGAGGAACTCCCGCGCTCCCGCGAAATTCGCCGATTCGCCGGCCACGACCTTCCCGATCCCGAACTGGACGGCCGCTCCCGCGCAGAGGTAGCAGGGCATCGGCGTGGAGTAGAGCGTGCACTCTGCGTAGCTACCGATCCTCCCGGCGTTCCTCAGGCAGTCGATCTCGGCGTGGAGCACGGGGTCGTCATCCTGGACACGCCGGTTCCGGCCCCGCCCGATGATCCGGCCGTCGCGCACCAGCACCGAGCCGATAGGTATTCCGCCTTCCTGCAGGCCCGCTTCCGCCTCCTCGAGGGCGCACTTCATGAATATATCCGTAACCATCTCCTCCCGGGCGCTCCACCAGGCATATAAGCCTATTGCAACACCCTATCAGATATAAGAAGACGTTCCTGGATTATAAACGCATACGGGACGAGAACGGTGGCTCCGGGACCCCGGGTGACCTTCAGACGACCGTGACCTCCCGCTCGGTCCCGATCTCGTCGAGCGCCTGCCGGCCGGCAAGCCTGACGTCGCGGTCGGCGTCATTGAGGAGGAGCAACAGCGGTTCCCGGGCACGCGGGTTGCCGATCCGGCCGAGCGCCCAGGCCGCCGTCCGCCGGACCCGGGGTTTTGGGTCGTCGAGCAGCCGGATCAACGGTTCGACCGCCCGGGGATCGCCGATCTTTCCGAGCGCCCAGGCCGCCCCCATCCGGACCCAGGGGCTCTCGTCCTCGAGGCTCCGGATCAGCGGGAGGACGGGTTCGCGCCCGTCGAGAACCCCGAGCGCCATCGCCGCCTTCCACCGCACGTCGACGAACTCGTCCTCCAGCGCCGCGATGAGCGGCTTTACCGCGCGGCTGTCGCCGATCTCGCCGAGCGCGTCCGCAGCCCGCCACCGTTCGTTGAGATTCCCGGATGCAAGCATCGAGAGGTGTCGCCGGAGCACCTTCTCCCGATCGAGACCTTCGGTCTCCCTCCCTCCCATAAGGGCCACCTCACGTCCAACTGGGGTCGGCCGGGTATATGGTTTTTGCCCCGGAAGATGCCCAGATGAGTGCACTTTTTCTCCTCTCCCTCCCTCACCCTAGTATGGAGAGTCCAACGGTTGCACCGGAGGGTACGGCGTTTCCCCCGGACCTGGAACGTCTCGGCATCGCTGCCGGAGCAAAGATCGATATCAGGGATCTCGAGGCGTTGGGGCGGCGCCACAACTTCCGCGTCTACCTCTACTTCGAGGAAGACCTGGCGAACAACTCCACGCTCCGGGATGACCTGCAGGAGTACCGCAATGTTCCCGACCTGGAACGCCCGTTCGTCGACCTGAACGCGTTCCTCCGGTTCGCCGCCGAAGAAGACCCGCTCTTCACCCGGCGCCTGGACGAACTCCCGCTGGTCATCGAGGTCACGGCCTACGGGGAACTCAGGACAGAAGAGGGCAAACTCGTCCCCTACGTCAAAGGGCTGATGCCGTTCCTGGACGAACTCGTCATGGAGGACGTCCAGGACGCATCCTGAACACTTTTTTACGGGATTCTGACGGTGCACACACCTTTCAGGATATCCAGGCTCACGTCGAAGTTTTTGACCGTATGGGTGAGCGCGCCCATGCTGATGATATCGATCCCGGTCGCGGCATACCCGGCAAGGTCGCCGGCGGCGACGCCTCCCGAGACCTCGAGGGTGACCCGGTCACGCAGACCGCGGGCGATCAGCGCCCCGACCGCCTCCCTGACGGCATCCGGCGTCATATTGTCGAGGAGGATGATATCGGCGCCGGCAACCGCAGCCTCGACGGCGTCCCGCGCCGTCTCGACCTCGACCTCGACCGGACGGTAGCGGCTCTGCGCCTTTGCCTTCCGGACTGCCTCTGCAAGCGGCACCAGCGCGAGGTGGTTGTCCTTGATCAGGATCATATCCGAGAGAGAGTAGCGGTGCGGGTCGCCCCCGCCGACGACCACCGCCTTTTTGTCGAGCATCCGGAGGCCGGGGGCGGTCTTTCGGGTCGCTGCGACCCGCACGTCCGGAGCGACCGCACGGACGGCCTCGACCGCCTCCCGGGTCCGGGTCGCAATCCCGCTCATCCGCCCGATGATGTTGAGCGCCGTCCGCTCCAGGAGGAGGATCGCCCTCGCGCGGCCTTCGAGTTCGAGGAGGACCGTTCCGGGAGCGACTAGCCTGCCGTCGGCAGAACGCTGGCGCACCGCGACCCCGAAATGCTCGAAGAGTGCCCGTGCCTCCTCGAGGCCGGCGACGACCCCCGTATCCTTCGCCCGGACCACCGCCCGGCAGGAGACGTCGGGGACGACCGCCTCGGAGGTGACGTCGCCCCACGGCGCATCCTCACGGACGAAACGGAGCAGGTCATCGATCGGGATCATCCGCATCACGCTCCGACGGCGATCATCCGCTCGATCGCCCGCCGCGCCCGGTCCATGACCTCGGTGGGGAGGACGACCTCGTGCTCCCCGGCTTCGAGCGCCCGGCGGAGGTCATCGAGAGAGATCTTCTTCATATCCGCGCAGACGGCCTCGGGCTTCTCGTAAAAGATCCTTCCGGGGTAGAGCACCCGCAGGCGCGAGGCCATCTCCCGCTCGGTGAAGACCCACCAGGGCTCGTTCCCGCCGGCCGCGGCCTCCCGGACCATGCCCCCCGTCGATGCTACCCGGTCGGCCTGCGCCTGGATCTCCGGCGGGCACTCGGGGTGGCAGACGATCATGCCGCCCTTCTTCCGGGCAGCCTCGACGTCGGCAAGGGTGAACCCCGTATGGACGTAGCAGTGGCCGCCGGGAGGCAGCGGGACGATCGTCTTCTCGGGGAGTTCCCGCTGGACGTATGACGCGAGGTTGGCGTCGGGGCCAAAGAGGATGGTCTCGTTTGGAAGCGACGCTACAACCCGGACCGCGTTTGCCGATGTGCAGGTGATGTCCGCGAGCGCCTTGCTCTCCGCCGTGCTGTTGACGTAGACCACGACGGCCGAATCAGGGTGCTGCCGGCGCGCCTCCCGGATCATCTCCGGGGTCAGGAAATCGGCAAGCGGACACCCCGCGTCCTCCACCGGGAGGACCACTTTCCGGTCGGGGTTGAGGATCTTTGCCGTCTCGGCCATGAACCGGACACCGCAGACGACGATCAGGTCCGCTGAGGCCTCTTTCGCCTTCACCGCGAGCTCGAGGCTGTCGCCCACCACGTCGGCGAGCGCCTGGATCTCCGGAGGCTGGTAGTTATGCGCCATGACGACTGCGTTCTTCTCGGCCTTGAGCGCACGAATCTCCTGTTCCATCGTTACGTACCCACCACCAGAGGGTTCTCGAGGTTCTTTAAGAGCGTCAGGATGGAGAGGGCCGCCATGTAACTCGTCGCCGGGTTATCGGGGCTCGGGACGTTCCTGACCCGGATGTAGATGTCCCCGAAGTCGCCCTCGACGAATATCTCGTGGATGTTCCTCTCCGCCGCCGGGTCGACCAGGAGCTCCACGTCGGCATCCCTGCCCGCGGCGAGCCCCAGCGCCACCGCGACGTTGATGTTTTTGGGGTATTGCTTTATACAATCGTGCGCCAGCCCCTTAAATATCGCTGTCCGGGCTTCGGCGGTCATCCCGAGCGACGCGGGGGGTTTCGTCGTCCGCAGGAGGAGGCGGCTCGGCGGCGAGATCTGCCCGATCTTGAGGTTGTCGAGTCCGACGATGGCGCCGCTCGGGATGCGGATCTTCCTTCCCGCCTCCCGGGCGACCTCGACGAGGTGCTCGCGGAACTCTTCGTCCGCAAGAGCCCCCGCGGAGAGGACGACGATGTCCCGCCCCGACCGGAGGACCGCCTCGCCGTACCTCCTGACGGCGTCGACCGAGGCAGCCTCCACGACGATCGAGAAGTCCTCCTTCATGAAGGCGTCGAAGTCCGTGTATGGCCGGGCCTGGCAGAGTGCCGCGAGCGTCTCCGCCCGCCCGGGGATGATATCGAAGACGGCGGTGACCTGGATGCCTTCGGCATGTGTGGCGATGATACGTCCGACGTTGCCGCATCCCAGCAACCCTATTTTAATCATCGAATAAAGAAGTTGTAATGTCAGCGGTTAAGTATTGTGCTCAGGCCGAAATCGGGCGAACGGGGAGGAAACCTTCCTCCGACCGATAGGGGCAACCGGACAGCCGGGAACCCCGGACGACCGCCGACCGCGCGCAGGGAGGGTCGATCGCCATCACGTTTGAGGGACTCCAGGGAAGACGGGTCTACATCGAGACCTACGGGTGCACCTACAACCATGCCGACAGCCAGAGGCTCACGGCGATACTGGAGGGGCTCGGCTGCACGATGACCGAACGACCGGAGGAGGCGGACGCCGTCATCGTCAACACCTGCACGGTGATCGACGCGACCGAACGAAAGATGCTCCGACGCCTCGCGCTCTTCGCCGACCGTGACCTCTACGTGACCGGGTGCATGCCGGCCGTCCAGATGGAGAAGATCCGCTCGGTCTGTACGCCGCATGTCATCCACCCCGACGAGATCCGCAAGCGTTCCGCCGGCGTCGGCACCCGGGGTGCAGGGGCTATCGGCGTGGTGCAGGTGGCGAGCGGGTGCGTCGGCCGGTGCAGTTACTGCATCACCCGGTTCGCCCGGGGCCGGCTCGTGAGCGCGCCCGCGGAGGAGATCCTCGACGCCGTCCGCGCTCTCGTCGCGTCGGGCGCCTATGAGATCCAGCTGACCGGGCAGGACGTGGCCGCATGGGGGCTCGACCGGGGCGAGTCGCTCCCCGACCTCTTGCAGGAGATAGCAAAACTCCCCGGAAAGTTCGCCGTAAGGCTCGGGATGATGCACCCGGCCACGGTGCTCGGGATCCTCGATCCCCTCGTCGAGGCCTACGAGAGCGATAAGATCTTCCGGTTCCTCCACCTCCCCGCCCAGTCGGGCTCCGATACCGTCCTCGAACTGATGGAGCGCGGCTACACGGCGGCCGACGTCGTCCGGATCGTCGATGTATTCCGGGAACGCTACCCGGATATGATGATCTCCTCGGACTTCATCACCGGGTTCCCCGGGGAGACGGACGAAGAGTTCTCGCAGACGCTCGACCTCCTCCGGAGGGCCGCGTTCGTGAAGGTGAACATCACTCGCTACTCCCGGCGGCCCGGAACGCCCGCCGCGGCCCTAAAAGACCTCCCCGAGCGGATACGCAAAGACCGCTCCCGCATACTGCTTGCCGAAGCGAACCGGATCTACGACGCCTACAACGAGCGCTGGATCGGGCGGGAGACATCGATCGTCGCGACCGAGAAGAACGCGCCGGGCTCGACCGTCTGCCGAAACCCCTGCTACCTCAACGTCGTCGTAGAAGAGGACCTCCCGTTCGGGTTCTCCGGGCGGGCGGTGATCACCAAAAACCACCGCCACTACGTCACCGCGGAGCTGATCCCTTCCGACGGCGAGAGGGTTTAGCCACACCGAAACTTTTTCATCCACCGCGACGTATCCTCTCCCCATGCAGGGGATCACCGGGCACGAGCTCTCCTCGAAGAAGGCGGAGTACCTCAAATACATCCACATGCAGGGCGACGTCGTGAAGACGACCGAGATCGCCGCCCATTTCTCCGTCGCGCCCTCGACGGTGACGAAAGCGCTCACGGAGATTGCAAAAGCGGGGTACATCGAGCATACGCCCTACCATGGGGTGCGACTCACCCCTCTCGGCACCGAATACGCCCGGTTCCTGGTCCGCCGCCACCGGCTCGTCGCCCTGGTGCTCAGCCGCCACGGGCTCGAGCCCGAAGAGGCCTGCAGGGAAGCGAAGAAGATCGAGCAGTGCTTCTCAAAAGACCTCACCGACAGGATGTGCACGTCGCTCGGGCACCCGATGATGAGCGTCTGCGGGGAGATCGAGCACGATGCCTGCTGCTGCGGGTCTCACGGCGGGTACCGCGGGTGACGGCGAAACGCCTTTGTCGTTTGTGCGGGAAAAATTTAGATAGACACCAAATTTGGAGTGGTGATCGATGGGGTCGCATGACAACAAGAATACCGTCTCGTTCTCTCTCGTCGCAGCCGTCTTCACGGCCGTTCTGCTGGCGGCAGCCGCGGCGGGGTGCACCGGCGCCGAGCGGCAGGACGGTGAGAAGGTCGTCGTCGCGGTCACCATACCGCCTGAAGTGGAGTTTGTCGAACGGGTGGGCGGCGACCACGTCCGGGTGATCCTGCTGGTGCCGCCGGGAGCCGACCCGCACACCTACGAACCGCCGCCGGGAACCCTCGCCGACGTCGCAGAGGCGGATATGTATGCCGTGGTCGGTTCGGGGATCGAGTTCGAACTCGCCTGGCGGGAGAAGATCGCCGCCCTGAACCCCGGGATGCTGGTCGTCGACTCTTCGCGCGGCGTCGAGTTGATCGCGGCCGGCGACGGCGAAGGCGCGGGAGCGGACCCGCACATCTGGACGTCCCCGAAGAACGCGAAGACCATGGTCGAGAACATCCGCGACGGGCTCATAGCGGTCGACCCGGCGAACGCCGAGACCTACCGCCAGAACGCCGACGCCTACCTCGGGGAGCTCGACGCTCTTGACGCGGAGATCACCGGTGCCCTCGCCGCATCGGGGGTGAAGAAGGTCATGGTCTACCACTCGTCGTGGGCCTACCTCGCCCGGGACTACGGCTTTGTCGAGGTGCCGATCGAGAGCGAGGGAAAGGAGCCCTCGCCGCAACGGCTTGAGCGCCTCATCAAACAGGCAGAGGAGGAGAATATCCGGGTGGTATTCGCGTCGCCCGAGCACTCCACCCGGAACGCCGAGGTGATCGCAGACGCGATCGGGAGCACCGTGGTGACGGTGAGCCCGCTCGCAAAGGACTACCTCGCGAACATGCGGCACGTGGCCTCAGCGTTTGCAGAGAGTGGCAGGCCATGACCGCACCCGTGATCGAGGTCGAGGACGTCTGGGTCAGGCTGCGCGGCCATACCGTCCTCGAAGAGGTGAGCCTCGCCGTCCACCCGGACGACTTCTACGCGATCATCGGACCGAACGGCGGCGGGAAGACGACGCTGCTGCGGGTGATCCTCGGCCTCCTCCAGCCCTCCCGCGGCACGGTCAGGATCCTCGGCGCCACGGGGGCGGCGGCGAGGCGGGAAGTCGGCTACGTCCCGCAGTTCCGGACGTTCGACTTCGAGTACCCCATCACCGTGCGGGAGATGGTCCTCTCCGGCCGCCTCGGCCACGTCACCCACCTCCCGCGGCGCTACGGGCCCATAGACCACGCCCGGACGGAGGAGGCGCTCGAGACGATGGGCATCGCCGGTCTCGCCGACCGGCAGATCCGCGACCTCTCCGGCGGCGAGCAGCAGCGGGCAATCATCGCCCGGGCGCTCGTCGGCGACCCGAAGGTGCTGCTCCTCGACGAACCGACGGTCTACGTGGACGCCCCGACGGCGGCGCAGTTCTACAGCATCCTCGACAAACTCCGCGAACGGATGGCGATCGTCCTCGTCACCCACGACATCGGGGTGCTCCCGGAGCACGTGACCCGGGTTGCCTGCCTGAACAGGCGCCTCTACACCCACGACACGAACGAGATCACCCCGGACATGCTCGAAGCCGCGTATCACTGCCCGGTCGATCTCATCGCCCACGGGGTCCCGCACCGGGTCTTCTCGGACCATCCGGAGGAGGAGTGAGCATGTTCGAGATCCTCGGGTTCGAGTTCTTCAGGAACGCCCTCATCGCCGGGGTGCTCGCGAGCGTTGCCTGCGGCATCATCGGCACCTACGTCGTTGTGCGGCGGATGGTCTCGGTCAGCGGCGGCATATCCCACGCGGCTTTCGGCGGGATCGGCCTCGGCTACTTCTTCGGGATCGACCCGCTCCTCGGCGCGACCGGCTTCACCGTGGCGACGGCGCTCGGGATGGGCGCGCTCCAGCTCCGGGCGCGGCAGCAGATGGACACCATCATCGGTGCGGTCTGGGCGGCGGGGATGGCCGTCGGGATCCTCTTCGTCTACCTGACACCGGGGTTCGCCCCCGACCTCTTCTCCTACCTCTTCGGGAGCATCCTCCTCGTCCCACGAGAGGATATCCTCCTGATGGGGGTGCTCGTCGCCATCATCGTCGCCGTCGTGGCCCTCCTCTACCAGGAACTCCAGGCGGTCACGTTCGACCCCGACTACGCGCGGGTGATGAACCTCCCGGTCGAGCGGATCTCACTCCTCCTCCTCGTGCTGATTGCGCTCACGGTGGTGATGCTGATCCGGGTGGTGGGGATCATCCTGGTGATCGCGCTCCTCACGCTCCCGGCGGCGATCAGCCGCCTCTACACCACCCGGATCCGGAGCATGATGGTCCTCGCCGTCGCCCTCGGCATCGTCTTCACCCTGACGGGGATAGGGCTCTCCTACCTCCTCGACGTCCCCTCGGGCGCGACGATCATCCTGGTGAGCACGCTCGCGTATGCGGGCGCCCTCGGGGCCGAGCGCCTCCGGCAGGGCGACTAGCGGGACAAACCGGTGCGCTTATGCCGGCGTACGCGAGAGGTGAGTGAGCAATGGATCCGATCATCGAAGAGGGATACGCCCGCCTCCTCGAGACCCTCGAGGAGCTGCAGGCGAAGAAGGAAGGATCGGCCTCGGAGATCCGGGGCAACATGGGAGCCCTCCTTGCGCGGATGGCCGCCGATGCGGCGCCGGTCGTGAAGCAGATCGGGCTCGAGATGCTCCGGCGCGCAAAGAGGGAGGCGTCGGGGGATCTCTACGACCAGGAGTTCTACGAGAAGAAGATGATCGTTCTCGGGAAAGGCGACCCGCTCCCCTACCGCCCCGACGATCCGACGAAGCCCGTCGATGCGCAGATCTGCGTCCTCGACGAGGACGGGGCCTACCACGAGCTGATGTACACCAACACCGAGATCCGGACGGACTCCTACCTCGCACCGCTTGCGCCGGAGGAGGCGTTCGAGATCTACGGCTACGAACTCGTCTTCATGCTCTACCGGGCGCTCTACGAGTACGCAGAGAAGGACGAGGAACTGATGGCCGCGCTCGCGCGGACGCTCGAGTACATCGGCTCTTAAAAGACCATTTTTTGAACGCGGCCCGCGAATAGAAGGGATGCCGGGGTTAGTGGGGCGGCCGGCACCAACACGCTGCCGCCCCCGGCTCCCAACCCCTCACCGGCGCCCGAAGATGGGAATGAGCGGTTCGGTGAGGTCGCGCCCGGCCCCGAGCGCCGTGAGAGGATACGAGCGCTGGAACCGCTGCCCCCCGGCATTTTCGTAGGTGACGACCGCTTTAGCCTCCGAGACCATCGACGGCAGGCCGAACCCGGACTCCTCGTCCGGGTCGAGCGAGGCGAGATCGAACTCGATATCGAGCGGAACGAGGGCGACATGGATCTTCTGCGCCTTCGCGGTCCCCGTATTGATGACGACGACCTTCCGCGCATCCGCCGAGAGCTCCGCAGTGACGAGCGGGTAGTTCCCCGTCTCTCCCATGATGTAGAGACTTATCAGGATGGCAACCATGAATACCAGCGCGATGAGGCCGAAGAAAGGATCGATGACGAACAGCCCAAGCGTAAGGAGGGCGCCCGCCACCAGAACGATCTTCTGGTTCTTATCCATGCTCATGGGTTGGTCTGCCGGGAATTATAAGAGTAGGTTTTTTGTGCGGGAGCGGCGGGAGGCGGTCCCGGAGCCGCCCCGCGTTCATCATCGAGGGAGGGCAACACGACCATATACCGTCATCGCGAAGTATGTACCAGAGAGTTATGCTTGAGTTGAAGTTCGTTCGTGCACACCCCGAGATCGTCCGGGCAGACCTCACGAAGAGAGGAGACACCGAGAAGCTGGCCTGGGTCGACGAGGTGCTGGAGATGGACAGGAGGGCACGGGAACTCACCGTTGCGATCGGGGATCTGCGCAACCGGAGAAACGTCATATCCCGCGAGATCAGCCAGGCACGGAAGGTGGGGAACGATGTCACCGAACTCCTCGCCGAAGCCGCGGGCCTCCCGGAGCGGATCAAGGAGGCGGAGACGGAGCGCGAGACGCTCACCGAACAGGTGACGTACCGCCTGATGCGGCTCCCGAACATCCTCCACGAGAGCGTACCCATCGGCAAGGACGATACCGAGAACGTCGAGATCCGGCGGTGGGGCGAGCCGAAGATCCCCGCGTTCGACCTGAAGAACCACGGCGCGCTCGCTGTCGAGCACGACTGGGCGGACTTCGAACGCGCGACGAAGATCTCCGGGGCCGGGTTCTACTTCCTGAAGGGCAGGCTTGCCCTGCTCGATATGGCGCTCCAGCGGTTTGCGATGGATATCCTCGTCGAGCGCGGGTACACCCCGATCATCCCGCCCTACATGATGAACCGGGCCGCATACGAGGGCGTGACCGATCTCGCCGACTTCGAGAACGTCATGTACAAGATCGACGGCGAGGACGAGTACCTGATCGCGACGAGCGAACACCCGATGGCCGCGATGTACAGCGGCGAGATCTTCGAGGAGAAGGACCTCCCGCTCCGGCTTGCAGGCTTAAGCCCGTGCTTCCGGCGCGAGATCGGGGCGCACGGGCTCGATACGAAAGGGCTCTTCCGCGTCCACCAGTTCCACAAGGTGGAGCAGTTCATCTACGCCACCCCCGAGCAGTCCTGGGACCTCCACGAGGAACTGATAGCGAACGCCGAGGAGGTCTTCCAGCGGCTCGAACTCCCCTACCGGGTCGTATCGATCTGCACCGGGGACATCGGGACGGTCGCCGCGAAGAAGTACGACCTCGAGGTCTGGATGCCGCGCGAGGAGCGCTACCGCGAAGCGGTCTCCTGCTCGAACTGTACGGCCTACCAGGCGGTCAGGCTGAACATCAAGGTGCGCCACCCGACCGAGTTCACCGAGAAGCGCTACGTCCACACCTTGAACAGCACCGCTATCGCGACCTCCCGCGCGATCCGGGCGATCCTCGAGAACAACCAGAACGAGGACGGCTCGGTCACGATCCCGAAGGCCCTCAGGCCCTACCTCTACGGCAGCGAGACGCTGTAGGGGGGGCCGGCAGTTTTTTTTCCGGCGGATACGGGGGCGCCGGAAGACGATCACTTCTTTCGCAGCCCCGCTATCTCGCCGACCAGCGTCTCATAGACCCGGCGCTCCTCGGTGACGTCCTCGTAGGTGACGTAGTCTGTCCCGTCGGAGAGTTCGACCGGCGAGAAGCGGATCACCTTCTCCTTTCCGTCCCTGCACCGGACGGAGAATGTCCGCGACCGGGGCCGGCGGGGGCCGGCCCTTCCCCGGTCGGCCTTCCAGGCGGCGATCGCTTCACGGCGGCGGGCGGGATCGGGGAACGCCAGCCGGAACCAGTCTCTCCCGGTGGGGATATCCGCAAGGGTGTATCCAAAGAGTTCGGTGAACGCGCGGTTGATGTAGGCGTAGCGGCCGTCGCTCTCGATGACGGCCGAAGGAATCGGTGATGAGTCGACCAGGTCCCGGAACCGGGATTCGCTCCGGCGGAGCCGCTCCTCGGTCTGCCGCCGGGCGATGGCAATGGAGGCCTGGCGGACGAAGGACTCGATCGCTTGCCTGTTATCCAGTTCCCTCTCCAGGGGAAGGTAGATGTCGACAGTGCCGTAGAGGTGCTCTCCCCAGACGAGGCAGAGTAAATAGATCTTTCCAAGGTTCAAAACTCGGAGGACCTCCTCACAATGATCTTCCGGGATCTGCCCGAAGCAGAGGTCGTAGAAGGACGCCCCAACCTGCCCGACCTCCGGCTTGAAGAAGAACTCCTGGACCCCCCGATGTAGCAGACTCGCCGGATCTCCCCCGAGAGGGTGCGAGGCGATGTAATCCAGCGGGAATACCATTCCAACCGGGTCCCGTCCGAGAATCCGAACCAGTACACTGTGAACAGCCTGATCGCGGATCGCACGCACGAAGAACTTCCGGTTGCTCTCGTCGTAGGACAGGACGTGGATGAGCGTTTCCGGCACCAGCTCGGAGATGCGATCCGCGACGTACTCATAAATATCCGCCTCTGCCGGCATATCGACAAGTTCCATCGCCGTCCGGGCAAGGAACTCCATATTCCTGACGTAGCGTTTCCGCTCGGTGATGTCTTCAAGGACGAGGGTGCACCCCTTCTCCCCGTCCTCGAACGTCGTCGGGATCACCTGCATCTGGTAGAAGAGGTCTCCTCCCTCGCCCCGTTGATACCGGAGATCGGTCATCACCTGCTCGCGTTCCAGGCCTTCGATGACGGCGATCGCCTCCGGAGAGGAGACGATGGGGAGCGCCGCCTCACGGATGGTCAGACCGATAAGCTCGTCCTTCGAGCGTTTGAGGGCTCTCTGGCACTGGTCGTTGACCTGGACGATCCGCTGGTCGTTATCAAGGATCAGGATCAGGTTCTTCGTGAAACAGAGAAAGGCGGAGATCGGGACGCGCTGGGCAAGGGAGTAGAGTTTCGCGTTCCCGATCTGCCGGACATCGACTTTTCCGGCGATCTGGAGGATCTCGAGATGTTTCGAGACCGAGTTCCGGGTGACGCCGAGCTGCTTTGCCACCTCGGTGATGGTCATGCCCTTCGGCCGAAACCGGAGAGCACGAAGGATCCGACTCGGGAGATCGTGCTCCTCCTGCATCATGGGCGCACACTTGCTGCACCGGTATATCTTACTTCTGTTGGGGCGAGGGCGGAGGCATGCATTCTCAGCGATATCTCACGCTCCCCCGTTTCGGAGAGAACGATCGCCGATCGGGCGCTGCCCGCCCGGTTTCGGCAACCGCTGTTATCCCTCTTTACGGGATCGTCCGGACGATCCGCTCCTTCGTCACCTTCCCGGCGATGAACCGGGCAAGGGCGAGGAGCGCAAGCCCGACCGCCGCGAGGATTGCCTCCGTCGTCAATGAGAGGCCGGGTACGACCCCCTGGAGCGCGACGATCAGGAAGATGAACCCGAATATCAGCGCGAACCCGAGGATCTGGTTCTCCCGCATCCCGAGCGCGAGCTGGGCCGCGCCGATCAGCCCGGCCGCGGCGAGGATCCAGACCGGGACGACGGCCGCGAGGTGAAGGAGGAGCAGGGGTTCGGCGGCGACGGGTGCGCTCGCAAGGGTGGAGACCGCCGCAATGGCCACCACGGCCGAGACAAGGCTCATCAGGTACGCCGGCACGGCGACCCCGGCGGCCTTCCCCTCCCAGAGGCGGCGGAGGGAGACCGGGGCGCAGAGGAGCGTCTCGATGGAGCCGTCCCGCTTCTCGCGGAGGAAGGCGTCGGCACAGAAGAGGTAGCCCATAAAGACCCCGACCGGGAGGGTGACCGTGGCGATGCCGGCGGTGATGGCCGCCATGTCCTCGCCAGCGCTCGCAGCGATCCCGAGGACCGTCATGACGGGGAACCATACGGCGAAAATGAGCCCCGCGATGAGCGCGCTCCGGTTCCGGAAGGCGAGCCGGATCTCGCGCCGGGCGATGACGGCAAACGTGCTCATGCCCCGCCCTCCCTCTGGCCGACGTGTTCGAGGTAGATCTCCTCAAGCGACCGGGACGACCGGCGGACCTCCTCGATACGGAACCCCGCCCCGACGAGGGCCGCGACGAGGTCGGGTGTCGCGGCCGGGTCGGCGAGGGTGCAGTGGAGGCGGTCGCCGTCCACGTCGCACCCCGTGACGTACGGGAGGCTTTTGACGGCCTCGTACGCGCGGTCGCCCGCACCGGCGAGGGCGACCGTCACGGCCGGGCGGCCGGAGGCCGCGGTGAGATTTGCCACCGAGTCAAAGGCCCGGATCCTCCCGCCGGCCAGGATCGCGACCGTGGAGCAGATCCGCTGGACCTCGTCGAGGTGGTGGGAGTTCAGAAAGACGGTCATCTCCTCCCGCCGGGAGAGTTCGACGATGAGGTCGCGGACCATCCTCTGCGCCCCGGGATCGAGGCCGGAGGAGGGTTCGTCGAGGAAGACGACCTCGGGCCGGTGGAGGATCGCCCGGGCGATCCCGAGCTTGCGCTTCATGCCGGTCGAGAACGTCCCGACCGGGTCGTCCCGCCGGTCGGTGAGACCGACGAGCGCGAGGAGTTCATCGACCCGCTCCGCGGGGTCGTCGATGCCGTAGAGCCCGGCGTAGTAGGCCAGGTTGTCCGCGGCGCTCATCCGGTCGGAAAAGCCGTTGTTCTCGAAGAGCACCCCGACCCGCGCCCGCGCATCGTCGTCGGCGGCAAGGTCGCTGCCGAGGACCCGGACCTCGCCAGAGCCAGGAGCGAGCAGGCCGAGCAGGATACGGATGGTCGTCGTCTTTCCGGCGCCGTTCGGGCCGAGGTAGCCGAAGATCTCGCCGTGCCCGACGGTGAACGAGACGTCGCGGAGGATATCCCGGCCGTTAAACGACCGCGAGAGCCCCCGGACCTCGACGGCGTTCACGCCCGCCCCCTCCCCCCGCGCCGCACGGCACCTGGCCGGGAGAGGCCGGGGAGGAGCTGTTCGGTCTCATGACCGCTTGAAACCATACGAGATACTTCGCCGCACAAAGCGTAAAAAAGTGACTTCTCCGTGAAGGGAGGGAATGGGAAACCCTATCATTTTGTGGACGGTACACTCCCATCATACGCCGCTAGACCCGCCCCGGGGTCCGGCGGCGCTAAAAAGAGATATTACGATGGAGTTCTCGTACGGCATCGACGACCGGCCGCGGCCGGCACCGCTCCTCATCTACGGCCTGCAATGGCTCGCGGTGAGCGTCCCCCTCGTCCTCATCATCGGCAGGGTGGTTGCCGCGCTCGATACCGGCGGATCGGCCGTCCCGTACCTCCAGAGACTCTTCCTCCTCGTCGCGCTGGTGCTGCTCGCGCAGGTGTACCTCGGGCACCGGCTCCCTCTGGTGCTCGGCCCGGCGACGGTGCTCCTGGTCGGCATCCTTGCAAGCCTCGATGCGGGATCTGGGGCCATCAATGCGTCGCTCGTGATCGGCGGGCTCCTCCTCGCCGGCCTCGCGGCGGCCGGCCTCACCGGACACCTCCAGAGACTCTTCACGCCCCGGGTGGTCGCGGTCGTCCTCTTGCTCATCGCGTTCACCCTCGCACCCACCATCCTCAGCCTCATCACGGACGGCGGCGGCACGGTTCCGGCGACGCAGACCTACCTCTTCGCCGTCGCGTTCGCCCTCATCCTCTTTGCCGCACACGGGTTCCTCACAGGGATATGGAAGTCAACCCTGGCGCTCTGGGCAATCCTCCTCGGCACCCCGATCTACATCGCCCTCTTCGGTGCGGTCTCCCTGCCGCCCGCGGATACCGCCCTCGTCGCGCTGCCAGAAGACCTGCTCGCGCCGCTCGCCGTGCCCGATGCCGGGGTGCTCGCGGCGTTCCTGATCTGCTACCTCGCGCTCGCCGTAAACGACCTCGGGTCGATCCAGTCTGTGGGCGGCCTGCTTGGAGCCGAGGGAATGGGCGAGCGCTCAAAGCGGGGGGTGGCCGTCACCGGCCTCGGGAACGTCCTCGCGGGGGTCACCGGGGTGATCGGCCCGGTGAACTTCTCGCTCTCCCCGGGCGTCATCGCCGCCACCGGGTGCGCGTCCCGGTTCGCCCTGGTCCCGGCCGCCGTAGCGATCGCGCTCCTGGCCGCATCGCCGCTTGCCATCGGTTACCTGGAGAGTATCCCGGGGCCGGTCATCGGCGTCGTCCTCGCCTACGTCATGGCCGCCCAGATCGCGGCGGGGCTCGTGCTCGGGCAGGAGAGCGGGGCGGTCGGGACGTTCGACGGAGGGCTGATCGTCGGCATCCCGCTCCTCCTCGGGACGCTGGTGGCCTTCCTGCCCCCGGAGGTCGCCGCAGGGCTCCCGGCACTGATCCGCCCCCTGCTCGCGAACGGTTTTGTCGTGGGCGTCGTCACCGTCCTCGCCCTCGAGCACATCGTCTACCGGCGTTCGCCGGACCGGCCTTGAACGGGCGCGCCCCAAAACCGTCCTCCCGTTTCCCGCGATTCTGGCCAGGAGAGCATGTAGGCTGCTCGGGAACATACAGGAGAGGGAGCGGCGGGAACCGGACGCACGACCACCCGGTAGTCTGCCGGGTGCACTACCTGTTCAAATAACCCCAAAAAACGAAGATAATGTGAGAAACGATGGGCCCGATGCGATTCGAACGCACGACCTCCCGGTTATCAGCCGGGTGCACCACCTGCTATGCTACGGGCCCTGATACACCTGTATTAGTGCCTACAAATATTGTACAATATCCAATTTAAAGGTTGTGCACGGACTCTGCTCCCAAATGGTCTGAGTACGGCACCGGCGAAGAAGAGGCGGGGGCGGCAGCACGGGGCAAAACCCCATCGATGGGTATCCATCCAGAAGGAGAGACGGCCGGTGCGCAGCAATACCCGGCGTTTCGGCACCAAATTGTTCCGGACAGGCATCCAAAGGGCTATGTTGAAAACCGATGATAGAAGTATAGTTGAGTGGAACAATGGCAGTACGATACCTACTCGGGAACGAGGGCATCGCTCACGCATGCCTGGAGGCAAATATCGACTTTGCCAGCGGCTATCCCGGCACGCCGTCCTCCGAAGTGATCGACGTCCTCCGGGTGCAGAAGGAGCGGCCCTTCACCGTGGAGTGGTCCACGAACGAGAAGGTCGCCTTCGAGAACGCGCTCGCCGCCGCCTGGTGCGGGGTCCGCGCGCTCTGCACCATGAAGCACGTCGGGCTGAACGTGGCGGCCGACCCCCTGATGACGAGCGCATACACGGGGGTGACCGGCGGGTTCGTCATCCTCTCCGCCGACGACCCCTTCGCGCACAGCTCCCAGAACGAGCAGGACACCCGGCGCTACGCGAACTTTGCCCGGCTCCCCTGCCTCGACCCGTCTTCGGTCCAGGAGGCGCACGACATGATCCGGGACGCCTTCACCCTCTCCGAGGAGTTCGGTCTGCCGGTGATCTTCCGCCCCACCACCCGGATCTGCCACTCGAAGGGCGACGTCGACCTCGGCGAGATTGGCACCGAGCACCGGACCGCTGAGTTCCGGCGCGACCCAAAGCAGTACGTGGTCATCCCCGCGCACACCCGGGTGCTGCACAAGAAACTGAACGAGAAGCAGCCGGCCCTAAAGAAGCGGCTGGTCGAACTCGGCTACAACCGCCACACCGTCCGGGGCAGGACCGCCGTCGTCACGAGCGGCGTCGCGGCCGCCTACGTCCAGGAAGTGCTCGCAGGCGACGTCTCGCTTGCGATCGTCGGCGCCTACCCGATCGACGAGGAGTGGCTCCGGGAGTTCGTCGACCGGCACGATAAGGTCCTCGTCGTCGAGGAACTCGACCCGGTCGTCGAGGAGGTCGTCCGGCAGGTGGCGACGAAGACCGAGGTCTTCGGGAAGATGGACGGCACGGTCCCGTATGAAGGGGAGTTCACCCCGGCGACCGTCGCCGCCGCTCTGGAGGCGGCGGGCATGAGTGCCACGGTGACGTTCCCGCAGGCCGCCCCGGTCCCGGGCGTGCCGCCCCGTCCGCCGATCCTCTGCGCCGGGTGCATGCACCGGCCGACGTTCTACGCGATGAAGAAGGTCTTCCGCGACGGCATCTTCCCAAGCGACATCGGATGCTACACCCTCGGGCTCCAGCTCGGCGCGGTGGACACCACCATCTGCATGGGCGCCTCGATCACCGTCGGGAGCGGGATCGCCCGCGCAGGGGAGGAGCGGCCGGTCGTCTGCACCATCGGAGACTCGACGTTCCTCCACACCGGGATACCGGGGCTCTTAAACGCCGTCTACAACGGCGCCGAGATGGTCGTCGTCATCCTGGACAACCGGATCACCGCCATGACCGGCCACCAGCCGAACCCCAACACCGGCGTGACCGCGACGGGCGAGGAGAGCACACCGATATCGCTCGACGCGATCTGCCGGTCGTGCGGGGTCTCCTGGGTCGAGACGGTCGACCCCTACGACCTTCCGGTGCTCCTCGACACCTTCCGGAGGGCGAAGGAGAGGAGGGGTGTCCGGGTCATCATTGCAAAGCAGCCCTGCGTCATCGCCGCACGGAAGGGCGGGATCCGGCGCAAGGCCTACGAGGTCGACCTTGAGCGGTGCACGGGCTGCGGCGCCTGCAGGCTGTTCGGCTGCCCGGCGATCGCCTTCGCCGAGAAGAACCCGACGATCACCGAACTCTGCGCCGGCTGCGGCGTCTGCGCGGATATCTGTCCATCGGGCGCGATCGTCATGGAGGGACGGCGATGAAGCCCTCGTTCGATATCCTGATCGTCGGGATCGGCGGCCAGGGGACCGTCCTCGCCTCGAACGTCCTCGGGGAGGCCTGCATCATCGAGAACCGGACCGTCCGGAGCGCCGAGACGCACGGGATGGCGCAGCGCGGCGGGTCGGTGGAGAGCCACGTCCGCATCGACGGCAAGTACGGCTCCCTGATCGTGCCGGGGACGGCCGATCTCCTCATCGCCTTCGACCTCCTCGAAGCGCTCCGCTACCGCCACTACCTCCCGGCAGGAGGCAGGCTCATCGTGAACCGGAACCTGGTCGTCCCGACGTCGGTCTACCAGCAGGGCATGGACGTCCCCGACGAGGAGAGCATCCTCGCCGCGCTCGCCGACCTCAACGTCACCTGTATCGACGCGGCGGCCCTCGCAGAGGAGGCGGGGAGCATCCTCTCGCAGAACATCGTGATGCTCGGGGCGGCGTCGGGCGATATCCCGCTCCGGCCCGAGACCCTCGAAGAGGCGGTGCGGCGGTGCGTGCCGCCTAAGACCGTCGAGGTCAACACCGCGGCATTCCGGCTCGGGCGGGAGAAGGGCGCCGGCACGCCGTAAGACCCCACCCCACCCCAATTTTTCCGGCCAAGCGGGGCGCCGCAACCTGTATTACCCATCCTGCCGAGCTGGTAATGCCATGGGTGAGCGCTGTAGCGTTGAAGGGCCGTTCGCGGTCGACGATGCCGGGCGCGAGCGGCAGCTCGCGTTCTTCGCAAAACCGGAGGTCCCGGACTATATCCAGAGGGCCGTCGAGTCCTACATCGAAAAGAAGACCGGGAAAGCCTGGGACGACCCGGTCGTGCTCGACCGGATGCGTAACGCCATCCTTGCCCAGAAGAGCCGGTACTGGAAGGAGAAGGGGGTGAGCTACCGGAAGGCCTACCAGGTCCTCGGCTACCTTGCCTACCACGCGCCGGTCTACCTGGTGCAGTTCGAGCACATCCTCTGGCAGGTCATCACGAAGGGGCTCGCAAAACCCCATATGCGGATCCTCGATCTCGGGACCGGGCCGGGAGTCGTGCCGCTCGCCGTCATCGACCTCCTCGGACGGATCGGGAGCGGTTCTGCGGAGGTCTACGCCGTCGAGCGGTCGGAGGAGCACCTCGAGGCCTACAACGCCCTCGTCCCGGCCGCCGCCGCGGCCCAAGGAGACGCCGTGCGGGTGGAAAAGCCCATCCGCGCCGACATCGGGGCGCTCAAAGCCGGTGACCTTCCCGACCAGATCGACCTCATGGTCTTCTCGAACGTGCTAAACGAACTCCGCCACCTCGATATCGACCGGCGCGCCGACCTCGTCGCTTCTCTTGCCGAACGGCTCGCGCCCGACGGGACGATCGTCGTCGTGGAGCCGGCCGACCTCGCGAACTCCACCGCCCTGCGGCAGACCGTGCGGGCGATCGCGGACCGTGGCCTGACCATCTACAGCCCCTGCTCGTTCATCCGGGGAACCACCTGCAACCCCGCCCGGTGCTGGACGTTCGAGCAGAAGGGCGACATTCGGCCGACCCGGCTGATGGAGCGCCTCGCGGCGGAGAAGGACGGCTACCGGTTCGTGAACGTCGATATCAAATACTCCTCAGCGCTCCTGCGGAAAGACACGAAGACGCAGCACGCCTACCGCGTCCCGCCGGGGGCGAAGTTCGCGCCCCTCTCCCACCTCCGCCGGCACCGTGATAAAAAGATCAACGTCGTCGCCGCGCTGGTCTCCGGGAACCTCGGTGATGCCCGGACGAAAGTCTACAAGGTCTGCGACGGGACGCCCGCAGACCCGACCTACGCCATCGTCCCGGCGACCCTCCGCGGCACGAACCGCGACGCTCTCGACGGTCTCCCCTACGGCGACATCGTCCGGTTCTACGGGGTCCTCGTCCGGTTCAACCGCGACCACGGGGCCTACAACCTGGTCATCCTCCCGGGGACGCGGGTCGAGCCGGTCGGGTGCCCGGGGGGAGACGGGACGGAGATGACGGAGGTCCCCGGAGAGCCTCACGTCCCGCCTGAACCGCCAAAAAAAGATACTACGCCCCGCCGCCGGCACGGAACGAAGAGGCGTCCCTGATAGCGTAGAGCAGCCCGCCGTAGCCGAGACTGACCGCGACGATCTGGACGATCGTCCCAAGGAGCGGGATGAAGATGAGGACCTGCAGGATCACGAACCCGAGGACGAAGACCCACGCCCGCCCCGGGCTCCAGCCCGCCCGGGAGGCGATGACGTCCCCGAGGGCGTAGGCGACGAAGAGCGACGAGAGCATCAGGGCGACGATGAAGAGCAGTCCCGCGACAAGCGCAACGGGGAGGCCGACGACCGTGATCGCGATGATGACGAGGATGATCGCGGATACGATGATCGCCACGAACCCAAGAACCGTCAGGAGGACCGGGCTCTTCTCGACCTGCCCGACCACCGCCGCAAAGAAGTCGGGGAACCCCCGGATGAGCAGGAGCCCGAGGATCAGGAACCCGACGGCGATGAGCACCGAGAAGAGGTCGGGCAGCAGCCCGGGCTCCGGCGGCTCCTCGAACGTCACGTTCCCGGCGGTTCCAGTGTTCTCGAACGTCCCGGCCGAGACCGAGAGGTTGCCAAGGACCGATCCCGCGTTCGTGACCTCGCCCGCCGAGATGAACGCGTCGCGCTCGATGACGGCGTTCTCCCCGATCCGGACCGTGCCCCCGCTGACGAGGGCGTTCGTCGCGTTCCCGTTCAGTTCGATCTCGCCTCCGGCGGCAAGCACCTTCCCGCCGACATCGCCGTTGATGACCAGGGTTCCTCCCGCGGCGATGACGTCGCCGGCGACCGGCGCATCCACCGTCACCATCCCCCCGGCGACCGTCAGGCTCTCTACGGGGGCGTTGACGGCCACCGACCCGCCCGAGGCGACAACGTCGTCGGGGATGGGGGTGTCGATCACCTGCTGATCCCCGCCGAGGAAGGTGAGCGCATGGGCCCCGGATGGGATGAGCAGCAGGCCGATGATCAGCACTGCCAGATGCTTCATAGATCTGGGAGGGATCGCTCCTCTCAAAAATCTTCGCGCGAAAAGGAGGGTGATGCCGGAGCGGCGGCACCCGCGGCCGATATGACGGCCGACCCGCCGACGATCTGGAGAACCACCTATACCAATTCGCCGAGTCGGCGCTTGAGCTCGGCGAGCGCCTCGTCCTTCCCGGGGACGTCAGAGTCCTGGATGGAACTGATGTTCTCCTCGACCGACGTGGCCACCCACTCCTTCGGGACGCCGGACGCCGCGAAGATCTCCTGCCACTCGCTTGAGCCGAACGGGATGACCCGGACCAGTTTGCCGAGGATGTTCCAGTCGACGACACGGTACTCCTCTCCGGTGCTGGTATCCGCCACCTGGATCGACCGGTCGTCGTTGCACCTGACGACCCGGGCGTGGATGACGTAGACGCTCACCTCATCTTTGTCGGTGAAGGAGATCTGGACGACGTCACCCGGCTGCGGGCTCTCGGGCACCACGTAGAGGACGATGTCGCCCGGATACATCAACTCCGGCTCGTACCGGTCTGCAATACCGATGTAGCCGGTATCGGAGACGTAGAGCCGGAGGTACTCCTGGTAGAACTTCCGGACGATCCAGTAGACCGCTCCCGGGTGCGTCTCCGCCAGTTTCAGGAGAAGATTGTGGATGGCGCTCGGAATGCTCTCCGGACGATCCAGCACCTGGCGGGCCAGACTCTCGTACGCTTCCACAGCCCCGGCCGCTTCCTGCGTTGCCTCTGCCATACTAACCAACCCCGGTGCATAATACCGGGGGTAGGATAAAAGTGTTCCTCCTTTGGTTTCCTGACACGACGCCCGAACAGGCGTACGTTCCCGGCATCATACCGGCCCCGGAGAAGGAGAGAATGCCGCCACCGCCGCCGGATACGTGAGAAGAGAAAAGAACTATAATGCTTATATTCAAACGTGACCATAGAGTAAAGCAGAGGATATTGATATGGGTGGCATAAAAGACTCTACGTACCTCGATGTCCAGAAAGCACTCGCCCGGCGGTTCTCTTCCCTGGACGGGTGGAAGTTTTCATGGTCCTCCGCCGGCAGCACGCAGCCAGAGGGCCTGATCTCCCGCCGGGTCGCCGGCAGGACGGAGCGGGTTCTCGTGAACGTGAAGATGGCCCCGAGCGTCCCGGCAAACACCGTCCAGGCGCTCCAGGCTGCCGCAAGCGCCGGCAAGGTCGACAGGGCGGTTCTCGTCGTGCCCGGCGGGGCTGCCGTCCCGGAGGTCCCCGAGGGGGTCGACGTCCTGGAGATGGACAACTGGCAGATCGTCGGCAACCGCATCGCCTGGGCAAAGAACATTGAGCGGAGCGCGCTCCTTGAGGAGGAGCGTGCGAGAAGGGGCCTCGCGTAACGCGGCCCCCCAAAACTTTTCTCACATCCCAAAGTCGAAGAGCGTCGTCCGCGAGGGGTCGACGTCGTGCCAGTCCCACCCGAGCGGCTCGATAATCCGTGAGATGGGGCCTTTGAGCGTCTTCTCAAGCATCGTCTCCCAGTCGACGACGAACTCCGGCGGCACCTGGTCGGCGTACTCGAAGCAGACCACATCTGTCCTCGGATACTTCGCCGTGACGTTCTTGATATAGACGCGTTTTGGCTTGCTGCCCCGCTTGAAGTCGGTCCCGAGGTAGGTGTTCGAGTACCTGGCGCCCCGGATGTGGGCGTCGTCGTTCTCGTAACTATCGAGGCTCTTCCCTATCCCGCCGGGGATACCGGCCTCGTCGAGGGAGTACTCACCTTTACGGTACTTCCTGATGACGTTGCGGAGATACGCCTGCACGTCGCTGAATGCATCCCCGCGGAGGATCATCTCAATGACGGCGCGCTGCACCTCCCGCGTGATCTGCGGGGAGTCGCTGCGTCGGATCTCGAAGCCGACGACGTCCACCTCGTCGACGTCCTTGCCCTCCTTCCAGACCAGGTGCCCGGCGTAGCGCTTCTTCTTCCCGGCCTGGAAGAAGCGGCGGTAGACCTTCTCGAACTTGATGGAGAAGTAGTGCGTATCGGCGTTCAGTTCGGCCTTCGCGAAGTCGCCGTAGCTCGCGTTCAGCCTCGCTTCGATATCCCTCGCACGGGCGATCGTCTCCTCGAGGCTCCCCGGCGGGACCTGCACCATGCAGGAGTCGGTATCGCCGTAGAGGACGGTGTAGCCGAGGTTGGTGATGATGTCCCGGGTGTGCCTGATGATCGCCCGGCCGACCGAGGTGACGGCCGACCCGATCTCGCGGTCGTAGAGCCGGAACCGGGTGTAGCCCGAGACCCCGTAGTAGGAGTTCATGATCACCTTCAGGACGTTCTGCTGGAGGTCGTAAAGGACGTACTCCGGCGACCCGAAGGGATACTGATTGCGGAGGCGCTTGCGTTCGTCCCGCTCCGCGAGGAGTTCCGCGATGATGCTCCGCGTCAACCCGTCCGGCTCCCGGGAGAACCGGATGCCGTTTGGCGCCCGCAGTTCGCCGTCCTGGTTTTTCGTCTCCGGCGAGGCGTTGATCGTCATCATCGCCATCGGGTAGAGGGATTTCAGGTCGAGGACCACCACGTTCTCCCGCAGACCGGTCGCAGGCTCAAAGACGGTCGCTCCCTCGAACTCGTCGCCTGCAGCGAGCCCTTTTGAGGGGAGGACGAACCGTCCCGACGCCTTGCGCAGGACATAGATGTCGATGACGTTCGAGGAGTTCAGCGTCCGGTCGAGCGGGCATCCGACGTACCGGGCGATCTCCCGGTAGAACTCGATGATGTTGTTCTTTTTGTCGATCCCGACGCAGAGTTCGACGTCGCGGTAATTGTACTCCACGAGCCGCTTTTGGTCCGACCGCCAGAGCTCGGTGATCGTCCCGGCGTAGCGGACCTTCGTCACCCCGAGTTCCTCCTCGGCGATCGCATCGAGCCGGTAGGACTCCTTCTGGGCCTGGTGCATCTTCCGGTAGGCGCCGAGGAGATCGAAGATCGACCGTCCGCGGACGGCGTTCCGCTCGGTCTGCCCGGGAATACGGGCGAGGTCCTCAGCCTTGAGGCCGAGAGCCGCCATCCGTTTCACGATGTAGGGGATATCGAACTCCACGAAGTTCCAGCCCGAGAGGATGTCCGGGTCGCGTTCCCTGACGTAACTCGCAAGCCCCTTGAGCATCGAGACCTCGTCGGGGTACCGGAGGACCCGGTGCCGCTCACCAACAGAGAGGTCGGGCGCCTCTCCCGCCGCCCCGCCGGGTTGCCAGAGGAGCGTCGTGTAGTCGTCGTCGAACGAGTCCCAGCAGGTGACGCAGATGATCGGGTTGCGCTCGGGATCGGGGAACCCCTCCTCGTCCACGCACTCGATATCCATGATGCAGGTGCGGGCCGGGGCCTTGATATCGGCCGGCGCAAGTTCCCGGTAGTCCACCGTGGAGACACCGGCAGGGTACTCCATCCCGGCGGTAAGGCCGCAGTCGATCATGAACCGGGTGGCGAACGGGATGTCGGCCTCGAAGTGCAGGAAACGGTCGCGGACGTCGCGGACGTCGCCGGGGCGCCGGGTGTAGAGCCGTCGGAGCGGCTCGCCGCGGATGGAGCGGTAGGTCGTGTCCGGCTCCAGTTCGACCCCCTGCGGGAGGGGCGCCGCCTCCACCTGTCCGACGGGCGCGTAGAAGTAGGGGCGAAAGCCGGTCACGTCGATCCGGACCGCATTCCCCGCTACGTCCCGGCCGAAGACGTGGACGACCGGGATATCGAACCCGGCCCCGGTGCTGTACTCCACCTGGTGGATCCCGATCCGGGCTTTCCCGAACTCCTCCAGTGTTGTCGGAACGCTCATGCCGGACCCGGATTCCCGGTCAGTCATCGAACCTCCTGCAGAGGTCTCCAACAAACGCTCCCGCCTCCGCCATCTTCGCGGACTCCCAGGGATCGAGCTCCCACTCCTCGATGCCGAGGATGCCCTCGCGGCCGATCCGGGCGGGGACGCCGATAGAGCAGCCGGAGAGACCGTATTCGCCGTCCAGCACGCAGGAGCAGGGGAGCACCTCGCGCCGGTCCTCGATGACCGCACGGACCAGCATGGTGATGTGGTATGCGGGCCCAAAGACCGTCCCCCCTTTGCCGCGGATCACCTCCATGCTCGCCCCCCGCATCCGGGAGAGGATCGCTTCCCGCTCATCGATATCGACGCTGTGGCCGGTCTTTGAGAAGAGCGGCACCTGGTGCTCGCCATGCTCCCCGAGCACCCAGGCTGGTCCCGGTTTCCCCACTTCATCGAGGTAGCGGGCAAACCGTGCGCTGTCGAGCTGGCCGCCGAAACCGATGCACTGCCGCCGGTCGACGCCCATCATCTTCCAGAGGCCGTAGTTGTTCGCGTCCATCGGGTTCGTGACGGTGATGACGACGCCGCCAAACTCCTGCAGGAGTTCGCTGCACCGTTTCGCCACCGGGATGTTGGCCTCGAGGAGGTCGGCCCGGGTCTTGATATCCGGCGTCCTCGGGGTGCCGGCCGCAAAGACGAAGATATCGGCATCCCGCATAGCCGCCGGCTCAGTGGAGATCGCGACGTCGATACCCGTGTGCTGCAGGTCGAGCACCTGCGCCTGGAGGAGGGGTTCGTATACGTCGTAGACGACGAGTTCGTCCACGAGACCGAGCGCGGCGGAGAGGAACGCCGTCTCGCCCCCCACCTTTCCGACGCCCAAGATTGCAAGCGAGGTCATTGTATCGGTCCTGATTCCAAGTAGTAGTATATGTTATGCGCGCAAAGAGGCCCCGGACTGCACGGAGAATAACGATCCGGCGGGGAAAAGGGCCTCCTTACCGCTTCCCGTGCCGGTGCCCGGGCTCCGGAGAGCGGAGCACATACGTTCCAGTCAGTATACTTGGCGCGAGAGTATAATAATACCCTGCTCCCACCTTTTTTCAATGGTTGCGCTTTATCCAGGCCCCGTCGAGGTCGGCGGCATCCGGCTCCGGAACCACCTCCTGCTCGC
>JASUSO010000104.1 GCA_030446015.1 Methanobacteriota archaeon | reverse complement strand
AGCCTCAGGCGAGATTCGAACTCGCGACCTTGTCCTTACCAAGGACACGCTCTACCGGCTGAGCCACTGAGGCGTGACGCACCAACTATGTTGGAGGTTAACCCTATAAAAGGTTACGGCCAAAACCGGGGAAAGAACCGGGCGGGACCGCCCTTATTCACTCCGCACGGCGGCATCGATCGCCGCGAGCGCGGGGATGCTGGCGGTCACCCCTTCGAAGGTCTCCACCTCGATGATGGGGGTGGCGCCGCTCCTCCGAACGGCCTTCATCACGGCCGAAAAGTCGATCGTCCCCTCTCCGACCGGCGAATGCGTATCGTCGGTGCCGTCGTTGTCGTGCAGGTGGAAGTGCGCCGCAGGGTGGGTGAGGAAACAGTCAAGGCATCCGTTCTGGTTCGCGTGGCCGACGTCGAGCGCGAGCCCGATCCCGTCGATGAGCGGCAGGTCGTCGCAGGTGCGCAGGAAGAAGTACTCCCAGTCCCCCATGTTCTCCACATAGAACGTGACCGAGAGGTCTTCCGCCGCCCGGGTCAGTTCCGAGAGCGACCGGCGGAATCGCTCCACCGCCGACTCCCGCTCCTCGACCCACGCATAGTAGCCCGGGTGGATGACCACGCCCGCCCCGACCTCGGCGGCGACGGCGAAGGCCTGCGTCAGGACCTCGACGCTCGCTCGCCGGATCGGTTCGAGGAGGCTTGCGATGTTGACCCCGCGGGCCGGTGCGTGGATGAAATACCGGTACGAGTAACTTTCGAGCGGTTCCGCACTCTCCAGGTAGTGCAGCCCGTCGTCCATCACCTCCACGCAGTCGGTGATGGGAGCGAGTCTCTCGAGCGCGCGCGAGAGCGGCTCGTGGTGAAGGCAGTAGGTGGAGACGCCGAACATATCAGAATGTTCCGACCGGGACGATAAATAAGTTCGGAACAGGAACCCCGCGCGTGCTGCCGCCCCATCCCCCGATCGGGCGGCACCGCTCGGCCGGTGCGGCAAAAATCTTTCGGGAACCGATCCGGATGGTTTATAATTTTCACCACAGATGATTATTTATGGCTGATGGCTTCATCCCGGAGGTTGTCGTCTCGAACCGGCTTGAAAAAGCAAAGGCCGAGATCTTCTCTTACATAGAATCCAATGCCGAAGCCATCGATGAGAATTTCCCCGTCTTCTTCGGGAACGTCGTCACGATCCTCGACCGTGCAGGCGTCCCCATCCCTGATTCGGTCTACGACGAGTTCATCGACGCAATCGTCTTCCGGGTCTTCGAGGTCAGCAAGCGGGCCGGGGACATGAAGTTCCTCAACCGCGCCTGCGAGATCGCCTGCGGGATGAAGTGCAAGAAAGAGCGCAAAGCAGGCGTCCACCTCGCCGCCGCCGTCAAACTGATGAAGATAGGGATGCCGCTTGCGGCAACCGTCTTTCTCCAGCCCTACCGCAAGCACGATGCCGCCGTCGGGTGCTGGTACGCCTACTGCTACTATCTGCTCTATAAAGAGGGGTCGGCCGAACCCGGCTACTCCGCCGCCGAACGGTGGAACTACCTGAAATCCGCGCGCCAGTACATGGAGGAACTCGGACAGCTGCAGCCGGGGCTGCAACGGCTGGTCCGGGGCGAACTTGAACAGGACAGATGGCTTGCCGAACCGTTCTGGATGATGATCTTCCTTGCGACCGAGTGGATCCCCGATAACCGCTGGTTCCTGGAGATCGGGATCACACGGAGCAAGCAGGAGAAGAACGACGCAGCCCTGGTCAAGATGCTCCAGATCGGCTTCATCCGGTTCCCCGACGAGATGCTCTTCTACCGGGAGGCCTACCACCTCAAGTTCGAGCAGGGCGACCTCGCCGATGCTATGGGCCTCATCCAGGACCTGCTGCAGAGGTTCCCCGACGACCTCGAACCGGTCTACTACGGCCTTCGTACCGCCCTCTACCTCCCCGGGGAGGAGTTCAACAGGTTCCGCAAGACCGCCGAGAACCTGAAGATGCCGGGCCACGTCCTCTGCCTCCTCGACTACGCCTACGCCTTCCTCCGGGGGAAGCGAGGGCAGGCGGCCCTCTGCCTCGAAGAGTTCCGCAGGAAGTACCCTTCGCTGAACTACTACTCCGACATGCTCCGGTTCGTCACCGACACCGTCCCCGCAACCGAGCGGGGCGTCAACGCGGCGGTCTTCACCTCGGTCGACCAATTCTGCAAGAAGATGCTCAAGATCGGCGACGCCTGAGGGTGCCGCGATGAGCAGCCTGATAGTCCATCGTGCCGAATAGGAGTGGGACTTCATGGCATACCGTCACCTCTTCGGCCCGGTCCTCTCCCGGCGGCTGGGCGTCTCGCTCGGGATTGACCTGGTGCCGCAGAAGACCTGCACCTACAACTGCGTCTACTGTGAGTGCGGGCGGACGACCGACCTCACCTGCGAGCGGCGCGAGTACGTCCCGACCGAGCGGGTCATCGCGGAACTCGACGACTTCCTCGCAAAGGGGCCGGACCTCGACTACGTCACGTTCGCCGGGTCGGGCGAGCCGACGCTGCACTCCGGCATCGGCGAGATCATCGCCTTCATCAAAGACCGGTATCCCCGCTACCGGGTCGCGGTGCTGACGGGGAGCGCGCTCCTCACCGATCCGGACGTCCGGGCGGCCCTCATGCGGGCCGACCTCGTGGTGCCGTCGCTCGACGCCGTCTCAAATGAGGTCTTCCTCCGGATCAACCGCCCCGCCCCCGGCATCACCGCGGAGCGGGTGCTCAAGGGGTTGATCGAGTTCGTCCGGGAATTTTCCGGCGAGGTCCGGCTCGAGGTCTTCATCGTCCCGGGCGTCAATGACACCGAAGAAGAGGTCCGGCTCCTCAAGGGCGCCGTTTCGGAGATCAGCCCCGACCGCGTCCAGGTAAACACTCTCGACCGCCCCGGCACCGATATCCGGGTGAGGCCGGCCCCCATCGGGACGCTCGAACGGATCGCGGCGGCGCTCGACGGCGAGGTGATCGGAGCGGAGAGCGCGGGGATCCCGCGGAGACGATCCGCCGGAGGCTCTGCACATCCGGCGGGCTGAGCAAGCCGGTGCGCGAGGAGAGGGGCGGATTCTCCCGGCCAGCCTGAGACCGCCCGATACCGCTACCGGCATAAATATGCCGTACCGGCCAAAGATACGTATGAGGATTCATGGCGGTTGGTAAGGACATACTCAACAAATTGCACACGCTCGTCGACCGGGATATCACGCTGATGCACATCTGCGGCACCCACGAGGCGGCGATCGCCCGCGCCGGCCTTCGGAGCGTCCTTCCCAAGAGGCTCAAGATCGTGATGGGGCCGGGATGCCCGGTCTGCATCACGCCACAGGGCGAGATCGACGCCGCGCTCGACCTGGTGGAGCGCGACTGCACCATCGCCACCTACGGCGACCTGCTGCGGGTCCCCGGGACGAAGGGGTCGCTCGAGTCGAGCGGCGGGGACGTCCGGGTGGTGCAGGGCGTCCACAAGGCGGTCGAGATCGCCAGACGGGAGCCCGACCGGGAGGTCGTCTTCATATCGGTCGGGTTCGAGACCACCGCGCCGACGGTCGCCGCCACGATCCTCTCCCGCCCGCCGGAGAACTTCTCCATCCTCTCATGCCACCGGCTCGTCCCGCCGGCGATGGCGTGGCTCCTCGCCCAGGGGGAGGCGTCGCTCGACGGGTTCATCCTCCCCGGGCACGTCTGCGCGGTGATGGGCTACGAGGAGTACGAGCGGTTCCCCGCCCCGCAGGTCGTCGCGGGGTTCGAGCCGGAGGATATCCTCCTCGGCCTCCTGATGGCGGTGCAGCAGGTCCGCGAAGGCGCGCACCGGGTGGAGAACGCCTACCCGCGCGTGGTCACCCGGGAGGGGAACGTCAAGGCGAAGAGCCTGATGTACGAGGTCTTCGAGCCGTTCGACGTCGAGTGGCGCGGGTTCCCCGTGATCCCGGCCTCCGGCCTCCGCCTGAAGCCGGAGTTCGAGGGATACGACGCGCAGAAGAAGTTCGATATCGAGATCCGGCACGTGGACAAGCATTCCGCCTGCATCTGCGATAAAGTGCTGCGCGGCATAGCCCGGCCATCCGACTGCAGGCTCTTCGGGAAGGTCTGCACTCCGCGCACCCCCGTCGGCCCCTGCATGGTCAGCCACGAAGGGGCGTGCAAGATATGGCATCTCTACGAATCGCGGAGGGCATGAAGCCCTCCTCTCCGCTGGCCTTTTATACCATACACGCTAACATAATATGGCAGTCCCGGTAGGGTAGTGGACATCCTGAAAGCCTCCGGAGCTTTCGACCCGGGTTCAAATCCCGGCCGGGGCGTTCCTTGTTTTTGGGATAAATTCCCGTTGATCGTACAGCCGTGAGTGGAGCGGATCTCACCCGATCTCTGCAAGAGATGCAGTATACTCCAAAAGAGCAGCCTTCACATTCGCCGGACATCTGGCGGCCAAAAGAGTGTCTATCAGATATCTTCCTTCTTCCGGTCCGAAAACCGGACAAATTCCCCTTTGAGAGGCTCCGCGCCGTCCCCGCGCCGCCGCAAAAACTGCCTGACGTTCGCCGACTCGACCCATCCCCGGTCGAGCTCGGTGACGAGGTCATCGATCCGGCGTGCCTGCTCGAGGATCTTCTCTGCAAACGGGTCGTCGATCATCTCCGCATACCCGACGATCACCTGCAGGGGATTCCTGATATGATCCCCGAGGATGGCAAACTGCTCGATATTCTTCCCGAGCTGCGCGTAGGTTTCCCGCTTCATCTGCTCGGTGAGGATGCGTTCGGTGATGTCCATCACGATCAGCATGATGCAGAGCGGCCGCCCGGCATCGTTCTGCACGACGCTGCCCGAGATCTGGATATGGAACGGTGACCCGTTGTTCCGCAGCCCGATCGTCTCCTGCACGATCGTATGATTGTCGAGGAGGTGGGCGGTGACCTTCTCCCCGACGGTGGGGTCCGCGAAGAACGCTTCCAGGTTCATCCCCGCGAGCGCGCCCGTATCCTCGTAGCCGAAGATCGCGGCAAAACTCTGATTGGCGTACATGACCGCACCGGTGAGATCTGCGATCAGGATGCCGTTCGTCGAGGATTCAAGCGCGCTCTCCTTGATCCTGAGCTCACGCTCGGCGAGGAGCCGCTCGGTGATGTCCCGCGCAATCGCGACGATATACTGTTCGGTACCGAGGGTGACCGAGCGGACGGTGATCTCCATCGGGATCTCCGTCCCATCTCGCGCTACGAGCGGCGCGATGAAGGTCTGCCGGGATTCAGACGGCAGATTACCGCTGCCCCGGAAGACCTCTTCAAATTTGGCTCTCCTTGAGGGGGAGATCAGGTCGACGAACGGTTTCTTGAG
>JASUSO010000103.1 GCA_030446015.1 Methanobacteriota archaeon | reverse complement strand
TCGTTCGTTTACGAAAACGTCCTTATCGACGCGGGCGTTCTCCCGATGGCGGTGGAGCCCTACGCCGCCGCGATCGATACGATCGTCATCACCCACACTCACTACGACCACATCGCCCGCCTGAGAGAGATCGCGCGGCTCTGCGGGGATGCAGCCATCTATGTCCACGAGGCGGACGCGCCCGGCCTCACCGACGACGCCCGGAGCCTCTCGATGCACTTTGGGGCCCATTCGCCCGGGATCGCCCCCGACGTCCTCCTCCATGACGGCGACCGGGTGGGGGACCTCCGCGTCGTCCACACCCCCGGCCACACCCCGGGCGGGATCTGCCTCTACTCCGAGGCAGAGAGACTGCTCTTCTCCGGGGACACCGTCTTTACCGGCGGATCCTTCGGGCGCTACGACTTCCCGGGCGGCGACCGGACGGCGCTCGCGGCCTCCATCGAACGCCTGGCGGCGCTTGAGGTCGAGGGGCTCTACCCCGGCCACGGCGAACCCGTCCTCCGCGGCGGCGGAAGGCATATCGCGGCCGCCCGAGAGGCGCTCCGGTACTATGGATAAGGGGGTCTACGCCCTCGTCCTCGAGAACACCGGCTGCGTCGTCCGGGTCGGAGCCCTCGGGGAGAGGGAGTTTGCCGCCGGCAGCCACGTCTACGTGGGCTCCGCCCGGGGGAGCGGCGGGCTTGCCCGGGCGGACCGGCACGTCCGGCTTGCCCTCCGCCGCAACCGGTCGCCCCGGTGGCACATCGACTACCTCCTCCTCGACTCGCACTTCTCCCCCGTCGCCGTCGTCACCGCCGCAACCGACCGGGACTGCGAGTGCGACCTTGCCCGCGCCGTCGCCGGTCCCTCCGTCCCGGGGTTCGGGTGCAGCGACTGCGCCTGCCCTTCCCACCTCTTCTACCGCCCCAGCGACCCGGTTCCCGAGATCGCCGCAGCGTTCCACTGTCTCGGCCTCGATGCCCGGATCACAAGAATCAAGAGCGCGGGGAACCAGCATAGGGTATGAACGTTCTCGGTATCTCCGGAAGCATGCGCAAAAACGGCAACACCGCGACGCTCGTCACCACCATCCTCGACCGGGTGCGGGAGGCAGGCATCGAGACCGAGTACCTCTCGCTCGCCGGTATGGATATCCGGCCCTGCACCGGGTGCGAGGCCTGCAAGGACGCGAAGTGGTGCGTGACGGAGGACGACGACTGGGGCCTTGTTGCGCAGAAGATGATCGACTGCGAGGTGCTCGTCCTCGGCGCTCCGACCTACTACTACGACATCAACGGCCAGACGAAGAACCTGATCGACCGGACCTACTCGCTCTACCACGACAGACGGCTGGCGGGTCGCAGTGCGGTGGCCGTCGCCGTCTATGCCGACCGGGGAGGAAAACGGGCCCTCGAGACGATGGAGGGGTTCCTGAACGCCCACGAGTTCTCGTATCTCGGCCACGTCTGCGGGAGGGGCTACGTACCGGGGGATATCCAGAAAGACGAAGAGGCGATGGAGAAGGCAAGGAACGTCGCCGACGCGATCGTCAGATACCTCCGGCCCGGGGACTGATTACCGGACCTCCGCCGGGCGGGGTGTCTCAGGGGAAGCGCGGGGTCTTCTGCCGGCTTGCCCGCCGCCTCCCCCCCTCCGGCTGCGGTCAGAGCAGCAGCGATATGATCGCGAGGACGATGAAGATGATTACCAGCCACTTCGCGATCGACATTGACATGCCTGCAACGCCCCGCGCCCCGAGTATGGCGAAGATAAGTGCCAGTACGAAGAAGAGGATTGCAAGACCTACAAGGCCACCACCAAGCATAGCGAACTCCCCCCAATCGCCAGCGCCCGGCCGGCGTTGAGGAGCCACAATCCATCCATAGATATTTATATTTTTCCAGAGATTTTTTGGTGCCCCGCGGATCAGTCAAGGAGGGTATAGGTCGTCGTCCGCCGCCGGAGCGTCCGGCCGAGATCCCCGGCCATCCGCTGCATCTCGGCCGGATCCAGGTAATCGGTATCCCGGGCGCCCGCCTCCCGGGATATGCTCTCCTCAAAGAGCGTCCCGCCGAGGTCGTTTGCGCCGGAAAGAAGCGCCATCTGCGCCATCTTCGTCCCGATCTTCACCCAGGAGGCCTGGATGTGATCGAAGTTGTCGAGGAAGAGCCGGGCGACCGCAAAGAGGAGGAGGTCTTCCCGGCCGGTCGCCCCGGGCGAGGCCTGCCCGGCCCGGTGGAGGGGGGTGGTTTTATGGATGAACGAGAGGGGGACGAACTCGGTGAACCCGCCGGTCTCGTCCTGGATCTCGCGCAGGATCGCAAGGTGCCGGGCGCGATCGCCCGCGCTCTCGCAGTGGCCGTACATGATCGTCGCTGTCGACCGGATCCCGAGGCGGTGCGCCTCCTTGATGATCCGGACCCAGGTTGCCGTGTCGATCTTACCCGGGCAGATCGTCCGGCGGACATCGTCCACCAGGATCTCGGCCGCCGTCCCGCAGAGGGTGGCAAGACCCGCGTCCCTCATCAGTTCCAGCACCTCCCTCGTCGAGATGCCGCTCTTTCTTGCGGCATACGCCACCTCCATCGGGTTGCTCGCGTGGATATGCACCCCCGGCGCCTCGTCCCGGATCCAGGAGTAGATCTCGGCGTAAGACCGGGCGTCGAAATCCGGGTGGAGCCCGCTCACCGTGCAGACTTCGGTGACGCCGCGTTCACGCGCCGCCCGCGCCTTCTCCCGCACCACGGCCTCGTCGTAGAAGAAGGCATCGGCGTCGCCCGGTTTGCGGGAGAACCCGCAGAACCCGCAGGCGTTCACGCAGAGGTTGGTGACGTTGATGTTCTGGTTGCGGATGTAGGTGACGGTATCGCCGACCTTTCGCTCGCGGAGCTCGTCCGCGGCGGCGGCGATCGCGAGCACGTCCCGGTCGCGCGTCGAGAGGAGGCGGACGGCCTCCTCCTCCGTGAGCCGGTGGCCGGCAAGCACGTCGTCAAGAACCTCTCGTAGCGGCGTCATGGCCCTCATCTCATCCATTCCTCGATCTCGATACGGTGATCTGGTACGGTCAGGGGAAGAACCTTGGGGCGCGCCCGGCGGTGGTGCATACACTTATCAGTCTCCGGGTGTATCCCGGCGGCCATGGCAGAACAGATCCTGTGCCACCAGCGCACGAGGCTCAGCTACAAGGACGCATACGGCTACGTCATCCCCGTCGGGAGGGCCAGCCTGATGGCCTGGGTGACCGACGAGGGGATGGTCGGGACGGACGGCTTCGATATCGAGGCGCTCGCGAACGCCGGGGTTCCCGCGGCGATCGTCGGCGCCTCGGAAGAGTCGACCCTCGATACCCTGGACTCCCTGATGGACGCCGAGGTGAAGGCGGTAAACCTCCCCGCCGTGCAGCGCCGCGTTGAGGTCGGGATGCCCGGGAGGGAGGCCCTGAACCGGATGTGACGGCCCTGTAGAACACCCCGGAGGTCAAACCCCTCTGGAGTTATCCACACACTGTTGACTCGCGCAAAGCGCGACTGCCGGGGAAGGAAGGAGCATGAGCACCGAAGGTGCGAAGCCGCAAAAACGGTGGCCAGCACCTATATGCCGGTCTTCGCGTTCTTCGCGGCTCGAAGCCTACGGCTTCTCAAACTCCTTCCCCAGGGGGAAGTCGTTCTTCGCGTGAGCTATCAGTACAGGGATGGTGACAAGGCCTCACGCGAAGAACGACGGGCCGAAGGGCCGGAGTTTGAGTACCGCAAGGTGCGAAGAACGCGAAGCCGCGAAGGAAACTGTCAGTATCCATCCAGACTTCGCGTGAGACCACATCTCTACCCCGGCAGAGACCACACTTGGCAGCCTCTATTGGCAACCGGGCGGTATCCGGAGGATGTGATCCACCCTCACACCAGCTCGTAGGTCGTCGTCCGCTGCCGGAGCGTCCGGCCGAGATCTTCGGCGATCCGCCGCATCTCCGCCGGGTCGAGGTAGTCAGCGCCCTCGCCGCCGGCATCCGTGCTGACTTCGTCGCAGAACATCGTCCCGCCGAGGTCGTCGCCGCCCGCGAGAAGCCCGATCTGCGCCATCTTCGTCCCGACCTTGCCCCAGGAGATCTGGATGTGGTCGAAGTTGTCGAGGAAGAGCCGGGCAACCGCAAAGAGGAGGAGATCCTCGCGGCCGGTGGCGCCCGCGGGCGCGAGGCCCTTCTGGTAGAGCGCGGTGTTCTCGTGGAGGAAAGAGAGCGGCACCAGTTCGGTGAACCCGCCGGTCTCGTCCTGGATCTCGCGCAGGATCGCGAGGTGTCGGGCGCGATCGCCCGCGCTCTCAGAGGAGCCGTACATGATCGTCGCTGTCGAGCGCAGCCCGAGATTGTGCGCCTCCTTGATGATCCGGACCCAGGTTGCCGTGTCGCACTTGCCCGGGCAGATAACGCGGCGGACGTCGTCCACCAGGATCTCGGCCCCGGTCCCCTGCACGGTCCCAAGACCTGCCTCGCGCAGGCGCTCGATCACCTCCCTCGTCGAGACGCCGCTCTGTCTCGCCGCCCAGTCGATCTCGTCCGGGCTTGCCGTGTGGATGTCCGTACCGGGCGCCTCCTCCCGCACGCAGGAGATGAGGTCGACGTAGGAGTCGAGGGTGTAGTCCGGGTGGACGCCGGAGAGGAGGCAGATCTCGGTGACGCCGCGCTCGCGTGCCGTCCGCGCCTTCTCCCGGATCGCATCGATATCGTCGTGGAACGCCTCCGGATCGTCCGCCCGCCGCCCGAACCCGCAGAACCCGCAGAGGTTCTTGCAGATGTTGGTGACGTGGATGTTCTGGTTGCGGACGTAGGTGACGATATCGCCGACTTTTCGTTCGCGGAGCTCGTCCGCGGCGGCGGCGATCGCGAGGACGTCCCGGCCGCGCGTCGAGAGGAGCGTGACGGCCTCCTCCTCCGTGAGCCGGTGGCCGGCGAGCGTATCGTCAAGCAGGGTAAGTAGCGGGCTAGGCATCGTACACACTCACTTATAGTCGCGGATTTATTCGTCTTTCTCTTTTCTGCGCGCAATGACAAAGTCGTGGATGAGGATGACCAGGATGACGACGACGGCGAACTCAGCAAGGTGCAGGGGGAGATAACCGATGAGCGGCACCGCGACGAGGGCTTTGCCGACAATCCACTCCTTCTTCACCGGCTCGACGACCCCGACGCCCGCGATCCGGAGGTTCGGCTGGTCGGTGTAGGGGTTGTTGTCGCCTTTCGTGATGTAGCCGCCGTGCGGGTCGTCGTAGTAGGCCCCGAGCCCCGACTCGACCACGGCGGCGGTATCGACGTAGGTCATCGCCCGATGGATGATCGGGTGGACGAAGTCGGCGCCGTTCGGCCGGTAGATGATGACATCGC
>JASUSO010000023.1 GCA_030446015.1 Methanobacteriota archaeon | reverse complement strand
ATACCCTTCGTCATGTCGATGAACATGTTGGTCCCCTCGATCGCCTTGACGTTCTTGGCCTCTTCCTTGTCCATGCCGGCGGCAGCAAGGATGTCACGCCGCTCGACAACCTGCTGGTTCATCGAGACCTCGCCGTCCTGGATCAGCTTCACGATTGCCGGGTCCATCGGCTCGAGCTCGATATAGAACCGGTTGTGGCGGTTCGGCGACTTCCCTTCGACCGGGCCGGCCCGGCCCGTGATCGTCTCGCGGTAGACGACGATCGGCGGGGAGGTGATGATATCGACGCCCTTGTCGCGCTTGATACGCCCGGTGATGATCTCGAGGTGGAGCTCGCCCATGCCGCTGATCAGGTGCTCGCCGGTCTCTTCGTTGATCGAGACCTGCACCGTCGGGTCTTCCTTTGCCACCTGGCGGAGAACCTCGACGAGCTTCGGGAGGTCCTTCATGTTCTTCGCTTCCACGGCGACGGTCATGACCGGCTCGGAGTAGTGCTTGAGCGACTCGAACGGAGTCACCTCGAGGAGCGTCGTGACGGTCGAACCGACGATGGCGTCCTTTAACCCTGTCACGGCGGCGATGTTGCCCGCCGGGAGGGCTTCGACCTCGATCCGCTCGGCACCCATGAAGATGCCGACCTGGGCGAGACGGTTCACACGCTTTGCTGCACCCATGATGTAACACTCGGTGCCGCGGCGCAGCGTTCCCGAGAAGAGACGGCCGGTGGCGACCTCACCCGCGTGCGGGTCGAACGAGATGTCGGTGACCATCAGGCAGACGGGCCCGTTCGGGTCGCAGTTGACCATGGCCTTGCCCTCGGGGGATTCATAGTCGCCGTGCCAGATGATGTGGATACGCCGATCCTGGGCCTCCAGCGGGTTCGGCAGGTGCTTGACCACCATGTCGAGGAGGACGGCGTGCAGCGGGCTGTTCTTTGCCAGCCACTTCATCTCGCCGGCGTTGCACTTCTCAAAGACATCCTTGAACGAGACGCCGCTCTTCTTCATGAAGGGAACGGAGACCGCCCAGTTGTAGAGCGCGGAGCCGAAGGCGACGGTGCCCTTCGCGGCATCGAGCTTCCAGCCCTCGTTGTACATCTTCTCGTTCATGCCCTTGATCAGCTTGTTGACCTTGTCGATCACCTTCGCGAGGCGGATCTGCATCTCCTGCTCGTCCACCTTCAGCTCGTTGACCAGCCGGTCGACCTTGTTGATGAAGAGAACCGGGCGGACACCCTCCTTGAGGGCCTGCCGGAGAACGGTCTCCGTCTGGGGCATGGTGCCTTCGACCGCGTCCACCACGACGACGGCGCCGTCGACCGCACGCATGGCGCGGGTCACGTCACCGCCGAAGTCCACGTGCCCGGGGGTATCGATCATGTTGATGAGATACTCGTTCCCGTCGTACTCGTGGACCATCGAGACGTTGCTCGCATCGATGGTGATGCCGCGTGCCTGCTCCTCTTCGTCGGAGTCCATGAAGAGCTGCTTGCCTGCGAGCTCCTCGCTGATCATGCCTGCTCCTGCAAGCAGGTTGTCTGAGAGTGTCGTCTTTCCGTGATCGATGTGGGCGACGATACCGATGTTCCGGATCCGCTCCGGCTTGTCCATCAGTTCCGTCACCCGCTCTACCATCTTCTTTCGTCGTGTCATGGATTACACCAAAAAAGTAATGGGAATTTTAGCGGGCAGCCTTTGCAATGCGTTCTCTTTCTTCTTTCTTTGAGACGGCGTAGGAACGGGCGTCACCGTTTGCCGCTGCGATCAGTTCCTCGGCAAGCGCCTCGCTCACGCTCTTCTTCTTCTTGTGGCTCGCCTGGTAGACACCGTCGGTGATGAACCGGAGCGCGGTGTCGACGCGGCGCTGGGGAGCGGTGTCGACCGACTTCGGGACGTTGATGCCACCGTACTTCAGCCGGACGGTCTCCTCGCGGGGCCCGGCGTTCGCGACCGCGTCCACCAGCACCTGGACCGGGTTCTTCTTCGTCTTTTTGTTGACGATCTCGAAGGCTTCCCGGACGATGCGGATGGCGAGTTCCTTCTTGCCGGTGTTGTTCTCGGTCTGCATCAGTTTGTTGATCAGCCGCTCGACGATCAGCATGTTGCTCTTGTTGAACTGCTGGCCGGCGAGCTTGCCGCAGGAGTGCGGCACGATCATCGTGTGCAGGTTCACGTAACGGGCAAGGCTCGGATCCTGGATCTCCACCTCGCTCATGTCCCAGCGGTTAAAGAGGAGCTGCCGGGGCTGCTCGACTCCCGCCTCTGCTGCTTCTACCATAGCCTACTTACCTCCGCGGCTTCTCTTTGCGCCCGATGACCATTTCATGCAGGCTGACGTTGTTCACCTTGGTCACGACGAACCGGACACCGGGGATATCGCCCATCGACCTGCCCAGTCTGCCGCCGATGCCCTCGATCTCGACCTCATCGTGCTCGTCGATGAAGTTGATGGCGCCGTCGCCGACGGCGAACGCGGTGACCTGACGGCCGTTCTTGATCAGCTGCACGCGGACGCACTTCCTGATCGCGGAGTTCGGCTGCTTTGCCTCGACACCCACTTTCTCAAGAACGATCCCGCGGGCCTGCGGCGCTCCCTCAAGGGGGTCGGACTTCACATCGAGCCCGAGCTGACGCCTGGCATAGTTGGGGTCGTGCCACCTGTTGGACTTTGCGTCGCGCTTCAGTTTTCGGGCTGCAAATTTACCATTTCCCATCGAATACCCTCGTATCAGTTGAATTTGTAGATAGGAGCAACTCCTGGTGTGCTATAAAACAACGCGCGTTGCGGATTTATATATTGTGGAACCCGCCCGCGCGCCGATCTTTCGCCCTAGTTATTTGATCATGAGCTGATATAATATTATATCCTGGCGGGCAACCTTCATTGATGACAACCCGGATATACAAAGAGGTTTTTTTCGAGGCGACCCACCGCCTGATCCATTACCGGGGGAAATGTTTCCGGCTGCACGGTCACCAGTGGCGCGTGGAGGTCTGGATCGAAGGGACGGCCGACGAACACTCGGGAATTGTGCTCGACTACAACTGCATCAAAGAGGTCGTCGGACGGTTCGATCACCAGGTGATCCTGAACAAAGACGACCCCATGGCGGCATGCATCGAGGCGTTCCACCCGGTCGTCACCACCTCCGGCGACCCGACGAGCGAGCACCTTGCAGATCTGATAGCGGGGCTGATCGATGCCGAGGCCGCGCGGCAGGGGCACGACGCACGCGTCAGAAAGATACGGGTCTGGGAGTCGACGACCTGCTACGCAGAGCGCACCTATGATCGTCAGTGAGATCTTCCGGAGCCTCCAGGGGGAGGGGAAGAACCAGGGGCGGCCCTGCACGTTCATCCGGCTCGCCGGGTGCAACCTCAGGTGCGCCTGGTGCGACACCCCTTACGCCTACGGGGGCGGGGAAGAGATGAGCGTCGCGCAGGTCCTCGACCGGGTCTGGCTGCTCCGCGGGACGCACATCTGCATCACCGGCGGGGAGCCGCTCCTGCAGCGGGAGGAGGTGTTGAAACTCCTCGAGAAGTTCGATCTCCATGGGTACACCGTCGAGATTGAGACGAACGGCACCTGCGACTTCCGCGAGATGCAGGCGTATGCCTCCATCTGTATGGACGTGAAATGCCCCTCGTCGGGCGAGAAGAGCGATCTCTCCCTCCTCGCCCACATCACCCCGCGCGACTGTGTCAAGTTCGTGGTGGCGGACGAGGACGACCTCCTCTACGCCCGGGCGGTGATGGGCCGGTACGAGATCCGCGGCGAGGTCTTCATCTCGCCGGTGGAGGGCTCCGACTACCGCGCCATCGCGGAACGGATCGTCGAAGAGAACCTCCCGGTGAGGTTCCAGTTGCAACTCCACAAAATTCTGGGGGTAAAATGAAGAAAGCGGTCTGTCTTCTCTCTGGCGGCATGGACTCCACCACGCTCGCCTACGTTGCAAAGGATATGGGCTACGAGGTCATTGCGCTCCACTTCACCTACGGCCAGCGGACAGAGTCAAAGGAGCGCGAGTGCGCCCGCGCCGTCGCAAAGAGGCTCGGCGCCCTCGACTTCGTCGAGATCAGCCTCGAGCACTTCAAAAAGATCGGCGCGTCCAGCCTGACGGACACCTCAATCCCGGTCGAGGAATACGCCGGCGAGGAGGAGGGGATCCCGAGCACCTACGTTCCCTTCCGGAACGGAAACCTCCTCGCCATCGCGACCAGCCTCGCGGAGGCCCGGCGGGCGGAGGCGGTCTTCATCGGCGTCCAGACCGGGGACTACCCGGGGTATCCCGACTGCCGGCCCGAGTTCATCGAGGCCTTCCAGCGGGCGGTCGACCTCGGCACGGCAGCGGACCCCCGGATCGTCCTGATGACCCCGTTCGTCCGGATGTCGAAGGTAGATATCATCAGGACGGGGATCGCGCTCGGCGTCCCCTACGAGCTGACCTGGTCGTGCTACCAGGAGAACGACCGGGCCTGCGGGGTCTGCTCCTCCTGCCACTACCGGCGGGAAGCGTTTAGGGAGCTCGGGCTCGAAGACCCGATCGAGTACGAGGTGTGACGGTGGAGATCTACCGCGGCAAACGCCTCAGCATCGAGACGAGGGAGTTCACCCTCCCGAACGGCACCAAAAAGGAGCGGATCGTCGTCCACCCCGGCGGCGCGGTCGCGATCCTCCCCGTCGAGGGCGACCACTGCTACCTCCTCCGGCAGTACCGGTTCGCCGTCGACGACTACGTCTTCGAGGCGCCTGCAGGCACCATCGACGAGGGCGAGGAGCCGCACGAGACCGCCTACCGCGAACTGATCGAGGAGACCGGGATGAAGGCGGAGACCTTCGTCCCGAAAGGCTGGATCTATCCCTCTCCCGGCTACACCGACGAGCGGATCTGGCTCTATTTGGCTGAAGGGCTCTCGTCGTGCTCGGACTACGGGATGGACGACGACGAGGTGATCGAGGTCGTCCGCGTCCCGTCAGAGGAACTCGCGGCGATGGTCGCGGACGGAAGGATCGTCGACGCAAAGACGATCTGCCTGGTCTGCCGGTGCCTCCGGTGAGGCGCACGGAATGTGCGCAGATTTATGCCGTCCCCGGCGAAAGATCTAGTAGCTCCGATATATGAACAACACTCAGCTGGCCTGGTGAAACCCCCATGGAAGAGACGCAAGAGATGGATACCGCGCGAAAGCGCTACGAATTTAAAAAGACGCTTGAGAGGCTTGCGGAGAAGGAGGGGAGCGGCACCGAGCTGATAACACTCTATATACCGCCGGACAAGCAGATATACGACGTGACCGCTCAGCTCCGCGACGAGTTCGGGCAGTGCGCGAACATCAAGAGCAAACAGACCCGCACAAACGTCCAGAGTGCCATATCCTCCATCCTCTCCCGCCTGAAATACTACAAGCGCCCGCCGGAGAACGGCATGGCGGTCTTCTGCGGCACGATCAACATCGGCGGGGACCGCACCGACCTCGAATGCGAGATCATCGAGCCGCCCGAACCGCTCAACACCTACATGTACCGATGCAGCTCCTCGTTCGAGCTCGAGCCCCTGCAGCAGATGCTCGGGGAGAAGGAGGTCTACGGCCTGATCGTCATCGACCGGCGCGAGGCCTACATCGGATTCCTCCGGGGCAGCCGGATCGAGCCCGTCAGCGGCGTCACCTCGACCGTTCCCGGCAAACAGCGCAAAGGTGGTCAGTCGAGCGTCCGGTTCCAGCGGCTGCGGCTGATCGCCATCAACGAGTTCTACAAGAAGGTCGGCGACCGGGCGAGCGAGATCTTCCTCGCCGAGAAGGACTTCTTCGAGAAGTTCAAGGGCGTGCTGATCGGCGGCCCGACCCCGACGAAGGAGGAGTTCGAGGCCGGCGGCTACCTCCACCACGAGCTCCAGAAGCGGATCATCGGGCTCTTCGATGTCGCCTACACGAACGAGACGGGGCTCGCCGAACTCGTCGAGAACGCCTCGGACGCCTTAAAGGGCCTCGACATCATCAAGGAGAAGACCGTCATGAACCGGTTCCTCCAGGAGCTGGTCAAGGACAACGGGGCGGCCGCTTACGGAGAAGAGAGCGTCCGCAAGAACCTGGAACTCGGCGCCGTCGATACCCTCCTCCTCTCCGACAAACTCCGGAGGGCCCGGCTGAAACTTGCCTGCCCGAACAGCGACTACACCGAGGAGCGGACGGTCAACCTCGAGCCGGGCAAACACATCAAGGACCTCGACTTCGGCACCTGCCCAAACGACGGCGGGCAACTCTACGTGGCCGAAGAGAGCGATATCATCGACGAACTGACCGCGCTCGCCGACCAGAGCAGCACGGCGGTCAGGATCATCTCTGACGATTTCGAAGAAGGTTCGATGCTCTACAACGCATTCGGCGGGATCGCCGCAATCCTGCGCTACAGGACAGGATACTGATGATGTACCAGGAGAAGTATCACCAGATCGAGCGCATGCTCCGGGCATGCACCGGGGAGGATGACGTCCTCCTCACGACGGGCGGGGATCACGCAGATCTCGCCTCGACGATAGCATTCAAACTCGCGAAGACTGAGAAGCGGGCACCCGCGAAGATCGCCGCCGAGCTTGCAGAGAAACTCTCCGCCGACCCCGAGCTCGGCGACGTCCGGGTCGAGGCGGCAGGCCCGTACGTCAACTTCCGGTTCGGTCCGTCGCTCCTCGGAGAAGCCGTCCGGGAGGCGATCACACCCGGCTACGGGGCGTTCCCGCGCCGTTCCGGCAGGGTCGTTCTCGAACACACGAGTGCGAACCCGAACGGGCCGCTCCACGTAGGCCACATACGAAACACCATCATCGGCGACACCCTCGCCCGTGCGTTCCGCAAGGCCGGACACCCGCTCGAGGTGCAGTATTACCTCAATGATATGGGCCGCCAGATCGCCATCGTCTCGTGGGGGTTCGACCACCTCGATATCGCCCGCAAGGAGGGCGAGAAGCCGGACCATTACGTCGCCCGGGTCTACATCGCGGCGAACCGCGAGATCGAGAAGAACCCGGAGATCGTGCAGGAGATCGACCGCCTCATGCAGCTCGTGGAGCGCGGCGACGCCGAGACCGTCAGAAAGTTCCGGACAGCCGTCTCCCTCTGCGCGGAGGGGATCAGGGCGACCCTTGCAGCCTTAAACGCTCACCACGACCGGTTTGTCTGGGAGAGTGACTTTGTACGGATCGGCGACGTCGACCGGATCATCGAGCAGATCCGGCGGCTGCCGCAGGCCCACGAAGACGAGACGCTCTGGGTCGACCTCACCGAGAAGGGCTTTGAGAAGAAGTACATCCTCCGCCGGAGCGACGGCACCTCCGTCTACAGCACCCGTGACCTCGCCTACCACACCTGGAAAGGGCGCAACTACGACCGGATGATCGACGTCCTCGGGGCGGACCACAAACTGATCGGCGCCCAGCTCCGGGCCACCCTCGAACTCCTCGGCGAGAAGCCGCCCGAGATCGTCTTCTTCGAGTTCGTCTCCCTCCCCGAAGGCTCGATGAGCACCCGGGCGGGCAAGTTCGTCTCGGCGGACGAACTGATCGAGGAGGTTGCCGCAAAGGCATTCGACGAGGTGACCGCCCGGCGGCCGGAACTCCCCGAGGAGGAACGGTGCGCTATCGCCAAATCGGTCGCCATCGCCGCCATCCGCTACGATATCGTGAAGGTCTCGCCCGAGAAGAGCACGGTCTTTGACTGGAAGGAGGCGCTGGACTTCGAGCGGCAGAGCGGCCCCTACATCCAGTACGCCCACGCCCGGGCATGCAGCATCCTCGAGAAGGCCGGCGAGTTCGAGCGGGCCTACAAAGTCGAGACCGAGCACGAGGTCGCGCTCGCCCGGCACCTCGCCCGGTTCCCGGCCGTCATCGAGCAGACCGTGCAGGAACTCCGCCCGCACCTCCTTGCCGTCTACGCCCGCGAGCTCGCCGACCTCTTCAACGCCTTCTACCACTACGACCCGGTCTTGAAGAGCGAGGGCGAGACCCGCAGCAGCCGGCTTACGCTCGTGGATGCGGTCAGGAACACCTTGCAGGAGTCGCTTGAGACTCTCGGGATCGATGCGCTCAGAAGCATGTAAGGCCTTGAGAAGGCAGGGTTACCAGTTCATCACCCCGGCCTCCTCGGCGGCCGTAAAACCCTGCATGTGGAACAAACGGGCGCTCAAGGGCGGGGAGATGTGCTACAAGGCGCAGTTCTACGGCATCGTGAGCCATCGCTGCGTCCAGATGACCCCGACCCTCAAGTGCAACCAGCACTGCCTCTTCTGCTGGAGGTCGTTCGAGCACGAGGTCGTCGAGGAGGAGGAGTGCCCGCCGGACGTGATCGTGGCAAACCTCCGCCGCACCCAGAAGAAGGCCCTCTCGGGCTACAAGGTCTCGCCGTACGTCGCGCCCGACCGGTTCGCGGAGGCCCTCGACCCCACGATGGTCGCGATATCCCTCTCGGGGGAGCCGACCTGCTACTCGCGCCTTCCGGAGCTCGTCGATGCCCTCAACGCGGACGGGTATACGACCTTCCTCGTCTCGAACGGCACCAACCCGGACGTCCTCGCCCGGTGCCGGCCCTACCAGACCTACGTCTCGGTGGACGCCCCCGACCGGGAGACCTATCTCTCCCTCTGCCGGCCTGTGGAGGACTACTGGGACTGCATACAGGAGAGCCTCGCCGGACTCCGGGGACGCCGGTCGGCCGTCCGCACCACGGTTGTGCGCGGCTACAACGACTTCTCCCCGGAGCGCTACGCGGCGATCTACCAGGACTCCGGCGCCCGGTTCGTGGAGGTAAAGGGTTATATGCATCTGGGGTACAGTAGGAATCGACTGCAGAGGGACCGGATGCCGGAACACCACGAAATCCGGGCGTTCGCCGAGAAAATAACCGAGCATTGCGACTATGCCATCAAGGATGAGAGCCCGGTGAGCCGGGTCGTCTGTCTGGAGCGAAAGATATGAGATTCGATGTGGAAGCGTTCAAAAAGAGGGCGAGAGAGGACTTCGAGCATGCCTGGCACGAAGGGCCGTCGGTTCTGACACCGGCCGGGGCCTCCGGCAGGTATCCCCGGCTGAGGTACACCCGGGCGAGACCGCACCCGATCTTCGAGATCGTGCAGCGGCTCCGCGAGACCTACCTCGCGATGGGGTTTGACGAGGCGATCAACCCCCTGATCGTTGAGGAATCGGACATCTACCGGCAGTTCGGCCCCGAAGCCATGGCCGTCCTCGACCGGGTCTTCTACCTCGGCGGCCTGCCCCGCCCGAACGTCGGGATCGCACGAAAGCAGGTCGAGGAGATCGAGGCGATCCTCGGCCGCACGATCTCGTCCGAGACCGAGGAGAAACTCCGCGAGACCCTCCACGGCTACAAGAAAGGGACGATCGACGGCGACGAACTGACCCACGAACTCGCGGCCGTGCTCGCGGCCGATGACGCGACCGTGGTCCACATCCTCGATGCGGTCTTCCCCGAGTTCCGGGAGCTCGCCCCCGAGTCGTCGCGCAACACCCTCCGCAGCCACATGACGAGCGGCTGGTTCCTGACCCTCTCCTCGATCTGGGAGAAGCGCCACCTCCCGATCCGGCTCTTCTCGATCGACCGGTGTTTCCGGCGGGAGCAGGAGGAGGGACCCACCCGCCTGATGACCTACCACTCGGCCTCCTGCATCGTCGCGGGGGAGGACGTCACCCTCGAAGAGGGGAAGGCCGTCAGCGAGGCCCTCCTCTCGGCCTTCGGGTTTACGGAGTTCCGGTTCCAGCCCGACGAGAAACGCTCGAAGTACTACATGCCCGAGACCCAGACGGAGGTCTACGCCCGCCACCCGACCCTCGGCTGGGTGGAGGTCGCCACCTTCGGGCTCTACTCACCCTCGGCGCTCGCGGAGTACGGGATCGGCGTGCCGGTGATGAACCTCGGCCTCGGGGTGGAGCGGCTCGCGATGATCGCCTACCAGTCAAACGACGTCCGCCAGCTCACCTACCCGCAGTTCTTCCCGCAGGAGCTCTCCGACCGCGAGATCGCCGGCGCCGTCCACCTCCGCGAGGAGCCGAGATCCGTGGCAGGGAGACAGATGGCGGAGGCCATCCGCGCCACGGCCGCCGAGTACGCCGCCGCCCCCGGGCCCTGTGCGTTCACCGCGTGGAAGGGCGAGATCGCCGGACGAGAGGTCGAGGTGATCGTCGAGGAGCCCGAGTCCAATACGAAACTCTGCGGGCCCGCCTGCGGAAACGAGGTCTACGTTCACGAAGGCTCGGTGCTCGGCGTCCCGGACACCGAGAAGTGGGCGAAGGTCAGGGAGGAAGGCGTCTCCACCGGGATCACCTACCTCGACGCGGTGGCAAGCCTCGCCGCCGCCCGGATCGAGGAGGCGGCGCGGTGCGGGGAGGGCGTCACCGTCCAGGTGAAGATGTCGAAACTCCCCTCAGACGTCAACCTGCGGATCGAGGAGTACGCGATGCGGTATGTCACCGACCACAACAAAAAGGTGGACCTCCGGGGCCCGGTCTTCCTGACGGTCAGGTCGGTCATCCCGGAGCGGCCGACTCAATAACGCTCTTCTCCCTCCCCGGCCTCTCTTTTTTCCCGGAGACACACTCCACGTTGCCCTCGATGCACCTCCTCAAGAGGGGGATCACGTCCCGCTGGGCGACCAGGTTGAACCTGGCCCTGCTCGGGGCGAGCCCGACCTTGATCGAGTAGGCCTCCGGCGGCATCGCCTCGAAGAGGTCTTCATCCGTCCGATCGTCCCCGATGGCGAGGATGAACCCCCAGGTCTTCCGGGAGACCCAGTGCAGCGCCGCTCTACCCTTGTTGACGACGTTATTCTTGATCTCGATCACCTTGTTCCCGTCCATGACCCCGACGTTGAGGTTCGACGTCAGGTGCAGGAGGTCGTCTTTGAGATCTTTTGCCCGCTGGGCCCCGAGCAGCGGCTCGGTTCTCCGGTAATGCCAGACGAGGGAGTAGTCCTTCTCCTCGATGAAGGCGCCGGGGGTGCGGTCGGTGTAGAGTTCGAGAAGGGGATAGATCTCCCCCTTCCATTCGTCCGAGAGCGCTTCGGGCATCCGCCACTCGCCGGAGCGCTCCCTCACCCAGACACCGTGCTCAGCGATGATCCCGATATCCAGATCCCCGAACCAGTCGTCCAGCGTGGACCGGTCCCTGCCGCTGATCACCACGACCTCGTTTCCGGGCGTTTTGGAGAGGCTCTCGAGGACCTCCAGCGTTGCGTCGCCGGGGACCGCCTTCTGCGGCCTTGCGGCGAACGGGACCAGGGTGCCGTCGTAGTCGAGGAGGAGGAGGCGGTCGTTTGCGGCGTTATAGTCCGCGACCAGCTCGTCGCGGATGGCGGGGGTGACAAGCTGTTCGGAACGCTCGACCCGGACCGCCCGGGCGTCGGAGAGGCGCACGAGGAAGTCGCCGACCCAGTGCTCGATGTCGTAGCGCATCAACCTCTTCTGCATCGTCCGGTTTCGCTCGATCTGCTCTTTCTCCGGCATGGCGAGCGCCGTCTCGATCGCCTCGATCACCGCGTCCTGGTCGTTCGGGTTGACGATGATCGCTTCGCCGAGCTCCTCGGCAGCCCCCGCCATCTCGGAGAGGATCAGGACGCCCGTGCCGTCGGTCCTCGTGGCGACGTACTCCTTCGCCATCAGGTTCATCCCGTCCCGGAGCGGCGTCACCAGGGCGACGTCGGCGGCGCTGTAGAAGGCGACGAGCGTCTCGAACGGGAGGTAGTTGTAGAAGTAGCGGACGGGGACCCAGTCGGTCGTCCCGTACTTCCCGTTGATCCGGCCGACGAGCTCGTCGATCCGCTTCTTCAGCACCCGGTAACTGTTGACGCTTGTCCGGGACGGGACGGCGACGACGACGAGGGAGACCTTCCCCTGGTACTCCGGCTTCTTCTCAAGGAGCGCATCGAACGCCTCGAGCCGGAGCGGGATCCCCTTCGTGTAGTCCAGGCGATCGAAGGAGAGGATGATCTTGCGCTTCCCGTACTCCTGCCGGATCCGGGCTATCTCCTTCTGTACGGGGGCGCTGCCCGCGGAGTCGGCGAACCGGTGGTAGTCGATCCCCATCGGGAAGAGATCGGTCCGCACCACCCGGGTGCCGGTCCTGACCTCCCCGAAGGTGTGCTCGTAGCCGAGGATCCGCCGGACGCTGGAGAGGAAGTGGCGGACGTAGCCGTAGGTATGAAACCCGATGAGATCCGCCCCAAGGAGGCCGGAGAGGATCTCCTCCCTCCAGGGCAGGTGCCGGAAGACCTCGAACGACGGGAAGGGGATGTGGTGGAAGTAACCGATCTCGGCATCGGGGAGACGCTCCCGGAGCATCTGCGGGAGGAGCATCAGGTGGTAGTCGTGGACCCAGATGGTGTCGTCGGGCCGGGCGACCTCCATCACGGCGTCGCAGAACTTCTCGTTCACCCGCTGGTAGATCTGCCATCTCTTTGGGTCGTACTCGGCATAGAGGTTGAAGTAGTGGAGGAGCGGCCAGAGGGTGTTGTTGCAGAACCCGTCGTAGTAGTTCCTGATATCGTACGGGGAGAGGAAGACCGGGTGGCACTGCTCTTTCCTGAGCGTCTCGACGATCCGGTCCCTCTCATCATGCTGCTGCCTCTGGACGTTCATGCCGGGCCACCCGATCCAGAGGCTCTCGTAGGATTTGTAAAACGAACCGACCCCGGTGGCAAGGCCGCCGACGCTCCGCTGGAGACGGAGATCGCCGTTCTTGCGGGATACGCTGACCGGAAGCCTGTTTGAGACTATCAGTAACCTCTTCATGGTTCGACCCTGCTCACGATATGATATGATCAGCCACCCAAGGAATCTCAACCAAAATTAAGGTTTTGGAGAAATCTCAAAAAATAATGGAGATCAGAGATCAGGGAGGCAACCCTTCTGCCCGGCTCTGCCGGCCTTTGGAAACCACGCGTATACCGTGCCAGCCCGAACGCGGCGATCCCACCGGGGTATCTCCGGGAACGGCTGCCTGCCGGGCCTCCGACTCTCCGGAGGGGTGAGGAGTCGGGGTGTCTACGGCCGATCCGGCGTCCTGTACCGACAATGTTATATTATTCTAACACAATGTTAGATCTACATAACAGGTGACGTGATGAAGAGACGATACGCACTACAGATTGCGGCGGGAGCGGTTCTCGCGGCTGCAGGCATCCTCCTCCCGTTCCTCGCGGACGGGACGGAGGCGATCTCCTCGATCCTGGTGTCGATAGGCCTCGTGATCCTCGCGGTGGCCGCGGTCCGGCACTGGAGGTTCCGGGACGAGCCGGAGAAGGACGAGCGGACGCAGAAGATCGGGGCATTCGCCATCTCCTACTCCTGGCTCCTCACCATCGTCTTCCTCGCGATCCTCTTCTGGGTGGACTACCTTGGGCTGCTCGCCCTCACGGTCGAGACCGTGCTGCTCTCCGCCATCCTGCTGATGGGGCTCTCCGCACGGCTCTTCCAGTGGTACCTCTTCCGGCAGGGAGACGTGGCGTGAGGGCGGCGGATGCCTCATTTTAAGGAGGATCTGAGATGAAGACACGGATCCGGGAACTCCGGGCGAAGACGGGGATCACCCAGGAGGAACTGGCGCAACTGGTCGGGGTCAGGAGGGAGACGATCGTCTTCCTCGAGAAGGGGAAGTACAACCCCTCCCTGAAACTCGCCTACAGGGTGGCCAGGACGCTCGGCTCCACCATCGAGGAGGTCTTCATCTTCGAGGAGGAGGATCTGGCATGAGCACAGGGGGCTGCACGGCAGGTTACGGCGACACAAGAACAGGCCGAAAAAAGATATTGGGGGCAATCTCTAAGGTCGGAACCACGGTTTAAAAATATTGTGCTCTGAAATTTCTTTTCTTTAACACCCTATTTGCGAATAAACGCAAATTAAGCGCGATTAAGGGCGTTTTAATTTTTATTATATAGTAAACATATAATCCATGAATATACGCATTCTTCGGACTGAGCGCGGTACGTAGGAAGGATTGTTTCGTCATCCCGGGGGTCTACCACGATATTTTTCCTCTCCATCGCCCCTTCCCGATCAGCCGCGGCACGGTGCCGCACCGGCGCCGCCGTCCCCCCGGAGAAGGGCGAAGAGCCGGGCGAGCGAGACGATGTCCTGCCGGTTGTGCTCCACAATCGGGACGAGCGGGCCGGGACTCCCGGTCCGGCGGTAGGTCTCGTAGAACTCCGGCACCATCCGGCTCGGAACGTCGTCCCCCCGGGCGAGGCCGAGGACCCCCGATTCAAGCGCACCGAGACGGCAGGATCCGAGCGAATCCCTCCACCGCCGGCGTGCGAAATAGAGGACATCGAAGTGGGGGGCGGAGAGATCTGCCGCGATGCCGTGCCGGGCGAGCCGGTCACGGATGTAGGGGACGTCGAACGCCCGGCCGTTGAAGGTGACGAGGGCCGTCCCCTCCGCCTCCAGGTCGGGCAGGATAGCGGCGAGCGCCGCTTCCTCCTCCTCGACCGTCCTTGAGAGGCACTGGCGGACGGCGATCGACCCGCCGCTCACCCGGGCGAGGCCGATCAGGATGATCGGCCGCGAAAAGAGCCCCAGTGTCTCGATATCGAGGAAGACGAAATCCTCCGGTGCGTGGAGCCGGCTAGCCTCGAGGAGGAGCGGATCGCCCCTCTGCCGCCGCCGCTCGATCTCCGCCACGAGATCGCGGCTGTCCGCTATCGAGCCAAGGAGCCGGGCGGCGTCCCGGCAGTAGCGCGGGTGCTCCACGAGATCGGCGATCGTCCGGCAGCCCCGCTCCGCGAGGCGCCGCCGGGTCGCCTCGCCGATGCCGTGGACCAGGGTGAGGTCGCCGAGAACGGCCGATGCCGCCCGGTCGGGGTCCCGGGCGTCGAGGCTCAGGGGGCTCTCGGACTCGACGACGTAGCACGTCCCGCAAGGGCACGCCATCTCCCTGCCGCAGAAGACCTCCTCGACCGCCCGGCCGCGGTACCCGGCGACGAGGTCGTCCCGGAGCCTTCGGGCCCTCTCGTCGTCAGCGTTGTGGATAAAGGCCGGCCGGAAGCCCGGACCGGACCATCGGCTCGTATCGAACGGGTATGCCATCCTCCCACCTGGGATTTGATGCTCCCGGCCTTCAACCTGCCTGCCGCGCACCGAAAGTGAACGGCCGACCAGGGGACTTTCGCACCCTCCCGGGCACCGCATAAATACTCCCGCGGACAACAGAAGGAGAGACATGATGATCGGAGCAGTCCTGATCGACATCGACGGCGTCCTCTACGTCGGCGACCGATCCATCGCCGGAGCCGCGGAAGCGCTCCGGGAACTCGACCGGCGGGGGATACCCTACCGGTTCGTCTCGAACACCACACGGCGCTCCCGCCGTTCGGTCGCACAGCGCCTCGAAAGCCTCGGTTACGCCGTCCCGGAGCCCTGGATCATCACCGCCCCTGTCGCTGCCGCAGCACACCTCCGGGAAGGGGGCCGGATGCGGTGCTTCCTCCTCACCACCCCCGACGCCCGGACGGACTTCGAGGAGGCCGGCATCACCGCCGTGGAGGAGGAGGCCGATGCGGTCGTGGTCGCCGACGCGGCCGAAGGCCTCTCCTACGAGCGCCTGAACCGGGCGTTCCGCCTTCTTGTGGACGGCGCAGACCTCGTCGCGCTCGAGAAAGACCGCTACTGGATGGGCGCGGACGGGCTGATGCTCTCGGCCGGCCCCTTCGTTGCCGCGCTCGAGTACGCCGCCGGAAAAGAGGCGGAGGTGATCGGGAAACCCTCCCCGGCGTTCTTCCTGCGCGCGCTCCACGATATCGGGGCGGAACCCCGCGACGCGGCGATGGTCGGCGACGACATCGTCACCGATATCGGCGGCGCACAGGCCTGCGGGATGAAAGGCATCCTGGTGAAGACCGGCAAGTACCGGGAAGAGACCGTCCGCGCCTCGGGTATCACCCCCGACCTCGTCATCGACTCGCTTGCAGACCTCCCCGACTACATCTGATCCCATGTGGCGACGAGTCCTCACCGCGCTCGCCCTCGCCGCCGTGGTCCTCGCGGCCGGATGCCTGGGCAGCCTCCCCGGGCTTGGAGAGCGCCGGGGGGATGTCGTCCCGCCGGCGATCGTGCCGGTCGAGGGGGCGGCCCCGGTGGAGACGCCGGTCTACACCTTCCCCTTCGGGGACGGTGAGGAGACGGTCCGGATCGAGCCCGACCCAGCGGTCTACGCCGGTGCAAAAGCGGCGGACCGGCAACTCTATCTCCGCAAAGACCTCGCCGAAGAGGAGTGGATCCCGATCTATTACCTGGCGTTCGCGAACGACCCTCACCAGGAGCCGTTCTATGCCGACCTGCTCGCGGCGCTCCGCGGGATCCGGGACCGAGAAGGCCTCGACGACGACCGATACCTCGAACTGATCGCGGCGTTCGTGCAGTCGATCCCGTATGAGACCGATGCCTCGATGATGGAACCGAAGTTCCCGATCGAGACCTACATGGACGCCGAGGGGGACTGCGACGACAAAAGCCTCCTCCTCGCGGCTCTCCTCGCCCGGGAGGGCTACGGGGTCGCGCTCCTCTACTTCGGGGAGGAGGAGCACATGGCCGTCGGGGTGAAGAGCGCCGGGTGCCGCTACCGTAACACGACGTATGCCTACATCGAGACCACGAACGGGAGTTACGTCGGCATCCTGCCCGCGACGCTCACGGACGGGACGATCCTCTCCTCCGATCCGCTCGTGATACCGGTCGGGGACGGGAAGAGATCGTACACGGCCTGCGAAGAGATCGAGACGATCGAGCGTGCCCTCTCCGCCTCCCGCGACCGAGTCGAGGAACTAGAAGAGGAACTTGCCGTGCGCACCCGCGCACTCGAGACCGACCGGGCGGCGCTCGCGGCCCTCGACGCGAGGATGGCGGACCTCTCCCGGTCGGGGAAGATCCGGGAGTACAACCGGCTCGTCCCGGAATACAACCGGATGGCCGGCGACTATAACGACGCGGTAGCGGCCTACAACGCCATCCTCCATGAGGTGGAGGCTGCCGTGAACCTGCACAACCACCTCGCCGGCCACACCCACGACCGGCCCGGGTCGTACCTCCTGGCCCGCGAGTATCTCGCGGGGTGACCTGGAGAGGGCTTACGCGAGGCGCTCCGCCACAAGGAGGGGTCTGTTTGCCGGGGTGCCGGAGGCGAAGTACGTCGCCTTACGCATCTGGCTGCGCCGGACAACGGTCGGATACCGGGCGGCCCGCTCGGCGAGGCAGGCAAACGTGGTGAATGCGGATTCTTCCATACATCAGACAGAGCGAGGGCGCTACTTAACCGTAGGCCGCGTGCGGGGTGAAAGTGAAACGCCGGGATGTTGCCGCCAACTCCGGCCTGGGCGGCGCAATCCCGGAAACGCCGCTGAACGACCCCCAGCCGCTCGAAACTGCAACTGTTCCGTTGGCAAGTGTTAATGTCTCGCCTGACAAATACATGGAACGGAGTGCCGTATGCTGGATATCAGTGATTTGCACGTGGAAGTGGATGGCACCGAGACACTCCACGGCATCAACCTCCATATCGGGCAGGGGGAGACCCATATCCTGATGGGGCCGAACGGTTCAGGGAAGAGCACGCTGCTCAAAGCCATCATGGGGTTCGGCGACTACACGATCACGTCCGGGTCCATCGTTTTTAAGGGAACGGACATCACCAGGATGCCGATCCACGAGCGCGCCCGCCTCGGGATCGGGATGATGTTTCAGCACCCGCCCGCGATATCAGGCCTGAAACTCGGAAAGCTTCTCACCGCCACGTCTCATCTCGGCAACGACGCGATCGAGGCGCTCGCGCAGACGGTCAACATGGAGCACTTTCTCACCCGGGACATCAACGTCGGGTTCTCCGGCGGCGAGATCAAGCGGAGCGAGGTCCTGCAACTGAAGGTCCAGCAGCCCGACTTCCTCATGCTCGACGAGCCGGAGAGCGGCGTCGATCTCGAGAATATGAGCCTGATGGGCAAAGAGATCGCAAACCTCCTCGAAAAAGATGTCCATATCGTCAACCGCCGCAAGAGCGGCCTCATCATCACCCACACCGGCTACATCCTCGATTACCTCGAGGCCGACCAGGGGCACGTGCTGATCGACGGCCGGATCCGGTGCCACGGAAACCCCCGCGAGATCCTGCGCGTGGTCAAAGAAAAAGGATACGGAGAGTGTCTGCGTTGCAAACAGATGTAGGCGATATCGAACGGCTCCCGGAGAAGGACCGGGAACGCCTCGCCCTGACCGGTCTTGAGGTAGAGATGCAGAACCGGTGCGGGAGCTTCTTCCAGATCGACCAGAAGGTGATCCAGACCACCTGCGGGGCCGAAGGGATCGAGATGATCCCCATCAAGGTCGCCCTCGAGAAGTACGACTGGGTGAAGGACTACTCCTGGAACGCCGTCTCGCCCGACAAGGACAAATATACGAGGTACATTGCGAAGCAGGAGAACCCGCAGGGCCTCGTCGTCATCGCTCACGAAGGGGCGAAGGTCGAGATGCCCCTCCAGGCCTGCCTCTTCCTGCGCGACGAGCCGGTGCAGCACGTCCACAACATCTTCATCGCACAAGAGGGCGCGGAGATCAACATCATCTCCGGCTGCGCGAGTTCCTGGCAGAAGGAGCACGGGGCGCATATCGGCGTGACCGAGATCTACGTCGGCAAAGGCGCCAAGGTCACGTCCACGATGATCCACAACTGGAACCCCGGGATCAGCGTCTTTCCGCGGAGCGCCATCGTCGTCGAGGAGGACGGAACCTTCCTCTCGAACTACGTCTGCATGCAGCCCGTCAGGAGGGTCAACATGTACCCGACGGCCCGCCTGATCGGGAAGAACGCCGTCGCCCGGTTCTCGAGCATCGTCGTCGCGACACCGGGATCGACCCTCGATCTCGGCTCCCGCGCCATCCTCGGCGCCGAGCATACGAGCGCCGAACTCGTCACCCGTGCCATCACCACCGGCGGCACCATCATCTCCCGCGGCCACATCCTCGGCGAGAAGGACGAGACCCGCGGCCATATCGAGTGCAAGGGCCTGATCTTAAAGGACGGCATCATCCACGCCATCCCCGAGATCGAAGGAACCCTGACGGGCACCGAACTCTCCCACGAGGCTGCGGTCGGAAAGATCGCCCGCAACGAGATCGAGTATCTCATGGCCCGCGGGCTCTCCGAGGAGGAGGCCACCGCAACCATTATACGCGGGTTCCTGGATGTGAAGATCAGCGGTCTGCCTGCAGTCCTGCAGGCCCAGATCGACGCCGCGATCGACAAAGCAGAATCAGGCTTCTGATTCGGGAGAAGGTATGACGACGGCCGACCCCTACCAGAGGGAACGCGAGGAGATGGTGGAGTTCCAGATCCGGGCACGGGGGATCGGTAATGAGCGGGTTCTCGCCGCGATGCAAAAGGTCCCTCGCCACCTCTTCGTGCCGAAGACCTGGGAGCGTGCCGCCTACGAAGACCGGCCGCTCCCCATAGGCGAGGGGCAGACCATCTCCCAGCCCTACATCGTCGCCGTCATGACCGAACAACTGGAGATCCGCCCCCGTGACCGCGTCCTCGAGATCGGGACCGGCAGCGGCTACCAGGCGGCGATCCTGGCCGAACTCGCCGCGAAGGTCATCTCCGTCGAACGCCTCCCGGGCGTCGCCGACCGGGCGCGAGAGAACCTGGCGCGGGCGGGGGTCACCGGCGTCGAGATCGTCGTCGGCGATGGTACGCAGGGCTATCCGCCGGAGGCGCCCTACGACGCCATCATCGTCACGGCGGCATCACCCTCCATCCCAAAGCCCCTGATCGACCAGCTCGCCGAAGGCGGACGGCTGGTCGCCCCCGTCGGGCCGCGGGATTGCCAGGACCTCGTCAAACTCGTCAAACGGGAGGGCAGGGTCGAGACGATCCCGCTCGGCGGCGTCTGCTTCGTGCCGCTGATCGGGCAGTTCGGGTGGCAGGGAGAGGGCTCCCCGTGACGATCTACGACATCACCCGGCCCCTCTCCGAGGACGCCGTCCTCTACCCGGGAGACGTCCGGCCCCGGTTCCGCGAGATCGACAACGGACAGTACCGCGTGACCGAGATGACCCTCGGGAGCCATACCGGGACGCACATCGACGCCCCGTCGCACTATATCGAGGGGGGCATGACGGTCGACGAGATCCCGCCCGCGGTGCTGATGGGGCCCGCACGGGTGCTCGACTGCAGCGACGTCGGGGAGGTGATCGAACCCGGCCACCTCGCCGGCCGCCTCGACGGCGCGAGGACGATCCTCGTCAAGACCTGGTTCTCGGGGCGGCGGGAGTTCGACCCCGGGTACCCGTCGCTCTCACCAGAAGCGGCGGAGATGATCGTCGAGGCCGGGATCGCCTGCCTCGGGATCGATACGCCGTCGATCGAGTCGTTCTGCGGCGACGGGTCCATCCACCGCCGGCTGCTCGGATGTGGGACGGTCATCATCGAACTCCTCGATCTCTCCGGCGTGCCGGAAGGAGACTATCGCATGACGGCGCTCCCGATGCGGCTCAAAGGCGCCGACGGGTCGCCCGTGCGAGTAATGTTATCTGATACTGAGGAAGAACCATGAGTTTCTGGCACGATGCAATCGAGAAGCTTGAGATGATCCTCGCTGGCAGCGGATGCGAGGACGGGATCGTGACGCTCAGCGTGAATTACGACGCAGATGTCTGCCAGTACCCAAAAGGTGTCGCCATGGAGGGGCACTTTGGAGGGCGGACCGGGCAGTTCATCACGAGCGAGCCGGTCCGGGCGAACACCCGGATCTCCTTTATGTTCGGCGCACCGCTCAATACTCAGAAGCAGCGGGGTGCGGCGGGCGCGATCGTCAACGTCGTCTCGGCGTTCCTCTGCCTGTCGCGGAGGCTCCAGCCCTGCACACCAAACTGCTACGGCCCCTGCCTTGCGGAACTCTCACGCGAGGTCGCGGGGATGAAGGTCTATCTGGTCGGGCCGATGCCGGTGCTCGAGCGGGCGCTTGCGCAGCAGGTCGTCGAGACACCGGAGGCGGCCGATGTCCTCCTTGTCGGCGGGGACGGCATGACGAGCGATGCGGGAGTCGCCTGCATCGACGAGTACCGCGCGAAGAAACGGATGATATTCCTCGGCCCCTCGTCCGCCGGGGTCAGCGGCCTCCTCAGCCTCGAACACTGGTGCCCCTACGGACGATGAATACCTTTTTTTAGGAAAGGAAGGATTATACAGGAGTATGCTTTTCGGCTCTTCCGGAATCCGGCAGGAGTTTGGCCCCGGCCTCGTCGATCTCGCGCTCCGCGTCGGAGCAGCCGTCGCAACCGATGCTCCGGGGATCGTCGTCGGCCGGGACACCCGTACGACCAGCGAACTGCTTGAGCACTCCGTCGTCTCCGGGATGCTCTCGGCCGGCGCAACCGTGTATTCCTGCGGGATCGCGCCCACGCCGACGGTCGCCCACGCTACGCGCAATGCGGACGCAGGATGCATGATCACCGCCTCCCACAATCCCGAGTCCTACAACGGGGTCAAACTCCTCAACCCGGACGGGTCGTCGTTCACCCTCCGGCAGCAGGCTGTACTCGAAGACGCACTCCACACCACACACTGGAGAGCCTGGGACGACCAGGGGCACGTCCGCCCCATAGACGCGGTCGACGCGCACCGGGAGGCAATCCTCGACAAGGTCAGCCTCTCCCACCCCATCACGGCCGTACTCGACTGCGGCAACGGTGCCGGAAGTGTCATCACCCCCGACCTCCTCGCCGGGATGGGGGCGACCGTGATCGGCCTGAACTGCAACGTCATGGGCAGGTTCGCCCGGCCGTCGGAACCGCTGGAGGCGAACCTCCCCTACATCGGCGAGATCGTCCGCCGGCGGGGTGCGGCGTGCGCGGTGATCCACGACGGCGACGCCGACCGGATGATGGCGTTCGACGAGCGCGGCCGCTACATCGACGGCGATCACCTCCTCATGCTCTTTGCGAAGTATCTCGACCGAAAACACGTCGTCACCACCGTCGACGCCTCGATGGCGATCGAAGAGATCGCGGAGGTCCGCCGCACGCCGGTCGGGGACAGTTTCGTCTCCGAAGCCCTCCTCTCCTGGGGGGACTTCGGCGCCGAGGCGTCGGGGAGCTGGATCTTCCCCGGGCACTCCTACTGCCCGGACGGGGTCTACGCCGCGGCCCTCCTCTGCGAGATCGCGTCGGAATGGTCGATCGCCGAGGAACTCGACCGGATGCCCCGCTACACCCTTCTCCGGGAGTCGTACCGGATCGCTTCCCCGCGGGAGGTCATGGTGGCGATGGGGGCCGAGGAGCCGACGCATGGAGTCCGGTTCGAGGACGAAGACGGCTGGTACCTGATCCGGGCAAGCGGCACCGAACCGAAGATCCGGATCACGGCCGAGGGAAGAACACCCGCGAAGGCGAAAGAGATGCTTGAAGCGGGGCATGCCGCCCTTGAACGGGCAAAAAAGACCCTGGAGTAAGCTATGCAGTGTGTCGTACTGGCAGCAGGAGAGGGGAAACGGATGCGGCCCCTGACCGCCCGGCGCCCGAAAGTGATGCTTCCGATCGCGAACCGCCCGATGATGGAGCACCTGGTCGTCGCAGCCCGCGACGCGGGAGTCACCGACTTCACCTTCGTCGTCGGGTACTGCGAACGCGAGATCCGGAACCACTTCGGGGACGGCAGCAATCTCGGCGTGACTATCACCTACGTGACCCAGCGCCACCAGCTCGGCACAGCCGATGCCCTGCGGGCGACGGCAGGGATGATCCGCGACCGGTTCCTCCTCTTGAACGGGGATATGATCCTCAAATCCGAAGATATCAGGAAACTCTGCCGGATGAATGCCCCGTGCATGGGGATTCACGAGACCGACCACCCGCAGGACTACGGCGTGGTGACCGTCGAAGGGAACCGGATCACCGGCCTTGAGGAGAAGTCCGAGGAGCCGAAGAGCAACCTGATCAACGCGGGCGCCTACCTCTTCGACCCCGGCATCTTCGACCTCCTTGCGGGCGTCAAGGTCTCGGGCCGGGGAGAGTTCGAACTGACCGACGCGCTCGAGACCTACATCAGGGAGGGGACGCTCAGGGCATACCCGCTCGCCTACTGGCTCGATGTCGGGCAGCCGTGGGATCTCCTCGACGCAAACGAGGGGCTTCTCGCCACGATCAGCCACGAGCGGCACGGCACCGTCGAGGACGGATGCACCATCCCCGAGACGGTCAGCATCGGGAAAGGGACGGTCATCCGGGCCGGGACCTACATCGAGGGGGCCTGCATCATCGGCGAGAACTGCGTCATCGGCCCCCACGCCTACATCCGGGGCTCCACCTCCATCGGCGACAACTGCCACATCGGGCACGCGACAGAACTAAAGAACTCCATCATCATGCCGGGGACGAAGATCCCCCACTTCAACTACATCGGCGACAGCATCGTCGGGAGCAATTGCAACTTCGGCGCAGGCACCAAGATCGCGAACCTCAGGCACGACAACGAACCGGTGAAGGTCTGCGGAAAGACCACGGGAAGGAGGAAGTTCGGCGCCATCGTCGGCGACAATGTCCTCTTCGGGATCAACTGCTCGATCAACGTCGGGAGCCTCGTCGGCAGCGGCACCCGGGTGGCCCCCCACTCCCTCGTCGAAGGGTGCGTCGGGGAGAACTCAGTCATCAGGTGATATGATGCAGGCAGTCATTCTGGCAGCGGGAGAAGGGAGCCGCCTGCGGCCGCTCACCCGGAGCAAGCCCAAGGCCATGCTTCCGGTCGCAAACCGGCCGATCATCGAGTACGTCATCGACGCCCTCCTTGAGAACGGAATCCGCGACATCGTGGTGGTGGTCGGCTACCGCAAAGAAGAGGTCATCCGGCACTTAAACAGGCTCGACGCCCCGATCCAGATCGTCGTGCAGGAACGGCAGCTCGGGACCGCGGACGCGCTCCGGGCGGCCGAATCGGAGATCACGGATGACTTCCTGGTTCTTCCCGGCGATAACTACATCGACGCCGGATCGATAGCCCGGATCAAGGAGGAGCGAAACGCCATGCTCGTCGCCGAGCACCAAAACCCCTCGAACTTTGGGGTCGTGGTGATCAAGAACGGGATCGTCCGCGAGATCGTCGAGAAACCCGAAGATGCACCGACGTTCACGGTATCGACCGGCATCTACTCGTTCACCCTCGACGTCTTCTCTTACCTCCAGACGAACGAGATCCCCGACGCAATCGCCGCCATGATCGCTTCTGGCCGGCGGATACGGGCGATCCCGGCAGATGACTGGCAGGACGCCGTCTACCCCTGGGACCTCCTGAAACTGAACAGCCGGATGCTCCGGGGGATCAAACCGGGGATCGCGGGGGAGGTCGACGCATCCGTCATCCGCCGGGGCGCCGTCCGCATCGGCACCGGAACGACGATCGGCCCCAATACCGTCATCTACGGCCCCGTCACCATCGGGAGCAACTGCAACATCGGCCCGAACACCGTGATCATGCCCGATGTGAGTATCGGCGACCGGGTGGTGCTCGAACCGTTCACCTACGTCGCCGACTCGCTCATCATGAGCGACGTCACGGTCGGATCGCATTCGAGGATCGTCTCGGCGGTCTTCGGCCAGGGGTGCATCCTCGCCGACCACACCACCACCTACCCGTCCGCAAGTCTCATCGAGGTCGGCGACCGGATACAGAGGGAGGAGTTCGGCGCCGTCCTCGGTGAGGGAGTCCGCGCGGCACCATTCACAACGTTTAAGAACTGCATTGCAGGTAACGGTGTCACCATCGGGAAGGGGAAGACGGTGATCGGCATCATCGAGGACGGCACGCGGGTGATGTAGATGTGCGGTATCGTCGGCTATATCGGGAGGCGGGAGGCAACGCCCGTCCTGATCCAGGGACTGAAACGGCTTGAGTACCGGGGCTACGACTCATTCGGTATCGCGACGGTCGGGAGCGCAATCGAGATCTACAAGAAGACCGGACGCATCTCGGACGGCGAGGCCGGGGCGGCCGGTCTCGCCGGATCCACCGGGATCGGGCACACCCGGTGGGCCACCCACGGCGAGCCGAGCGACCTCAACGCCCACCCGCACACCGACTGCTCGGGCAGGATCGCCGTGGTGCATAACGGAGTCATCGAGAACTACGCCGAACTGAAACGGCAACTCGAGGGGCGCGGCCACACCTTCCGGTCGGAGACCGACACCGAGGTGATCGCCCACCTCATCGAGGAGCACTACGGCGGCGATCTCCTCGCGGCGGTCAACGCGACCCTCCCCCTGCTCCGGGGCTCGTATGCCGTCCTCGTGATCGCAGAGGATACCCAGCAAATCGTCGCCGCACGCGACGCGAGTCCGCTCGTCCTCGGGATCGGGGACGCCGAAGTCTTCGCCGCCTCGGACATGACGCCGCTCCTCGAGTACACTGAACGCGTGATCTTCCTCGAAGACGGCGACGTCGCCGATCTCGCGCCCGGCCGCTACACCATCTACCACGACGGTCTTGCGGTGGAGCGCCCGATCGAACTGATCAACTGGTGCGTCGAGGATACCCGGAAGGGCGGGTTCGCCCATTACATGCTAAAAGAGATCTACGAGCAGCCCCAGTCGTTCTACGAGACCATCAGGGCGGGCATCGACGAGCGGGTGCAGCGGATGGTCATGGAGGCCGACGAGATCACCCTGGTCGCATGCGGGACGTCCTACCACACCGCCCTGATCTTCAAGTACCTGGCCGAACCGCTCTGCGGCATACCGGTGCGGGTCGAGATGGGGTCGGAGTTCAAGTACTTCACCCCGCCCCTCCGCGGGCTCGTGATCGCGGTCTCGCAGTCCGGGGAGACGGCGGATACGATAGCCGCCTTAAAGATGGCAAAGGCCCGCAACTGCCCGACGCTTGCCATCACCAACATGCAGGGGAGCACGGTCACCCGGGTTGCGGACGAGACCCTCCTGATGCGGGCCGGCCCCGAGATTGGGGTCGCCGCGACCAAGTCCTACACGGCGCAGCTTGCGGCGCTGATGCAGATCGTCAACCTGCGCTGCGAGGGGGCGTTCGACGATGCCCTCTCACACGCGCACCTGGCCATCGGCGACGTCCTCCTCCAGGACGTCCACGAGGCGGTCGCCCTCTGTGCGAAGGCCGAACACGTCTTCTTCGTGGGACGGGGGCCGTTCTACCCGGTCTCGATGGAAGGCGCCCTGAAGATGAAGGAGATCAGTTACGTCCACGCCGAGGGGTATGCGGCGGGAGAACTCAAACACGGGCCGTTCGCCCTCCTCACCCCCGAGACCCCGGTCGTCGCCGTCTGCACCCCGGGCCCGACCTACGGCGTGATGGCCTCGAACATCAAGGAGATGAAGGCAAGAAAAGCCCCGGTCATCGCCCTCGGGGTTGCCGGCGATACGGAGCTCGCCGAGATCGTGGACATCTTCATCCCTATTCCGAACACACACCTTCTGGTGCAGGTGCTGACCGCGTCGGTCGTCCTGCAGCTGCTTGCCTACCACACCGCATGCGCCCTGCAGCGGGACGTCGACAAGCCGCGAAACCTGGCAAAGAGCGTGACCGTTGAATGATTGAGTATGGACGTAACACCCTCGGCGAGGGGGCGACGATATTCGAACCGGTGACCCTCGGGTTTCCCTCCCGGGACCGGATGGGAGAGAAGGACTACCCGGGCACCACCATCGGGAGGGACGCCGTCCTCCGGTCGGGCACGATCATCTACTGCGACGTCGTGATCGGCGATGCCTTCCAGACCGGCCACAACGTGCTGATCCGTGAGAAGACGACCATCGGCGACCGGGTCGCGATCGGGACGGCGGCGGTGATCGAGGGCGACTGTACGATCGGCGACGATGTCCGGCTCCAGAGCCTGGTCTACGTCCCCACCGGCGCCCGGATCGGTGATAGGGTCTTTGTCGGGCCGAACGCCGTGCTGACGAACGACCGCTACCCGCCCGGCCCCCACGAGTCCCTCCGGGGGCCGGTGATCGGGAACGATGCCGTCATCGGTGCGAACGCGACGATCCTCCCCGGCGTCACCGTCGGGGAGGGTGCGTTCGTCGCCGCGGGCGCGGTGGTGACAAAGGACGTGCCGCCCGGAACACTCGCGGTGGGAACTCCCGCGCGGTTCCGCCCGCTCCCCCCTGAAGCGAGGCGGTGCCGGTGAAGGTCCCCGTCGCCCGGCCGCTCGTCGGCGAGGAGGAGATCGCGGCCGTCGCTGATGTGATGCGGTCGGGGATGCTCGCCCAGGGTTCGGTCGTCACGGAGTTCGAGTCGCGGTTCGCGGACTACTGCGGTGCCGCTCACGCCGTCGGCGTCAACTCGGGCACCGCAGCCCTCCATGCGGCTCTCCTCGCCGCCGGCATCGGGCCGGGCGACTCGGTGGTCGTCCCGGCGTTCACGTTCTTTGCGACGGCGTCCGCGGTCTCGATGTGCGGGGCGACGCCGGTCTTTGCGGATGTCGATCCGGAGACGTTCAACATCGATCCCGACTCGGTCGCGGCCCTCATCCACCCCGACACCCGGGCGGTCGTCGGTGTCCACCTCTTCGGGCAGCCCTTCGACGTCGGTGCGGTCCGCGAGGTCTGCGACGACCATAACCTCATCCTCATCGAGGACGCGGCCCAGGCGCACGGCGCGGAGTACCACGGGAAGCGGGCGGGGAGTCTCGCCGATCTCGCCTGCTTCTCGTTCTACCCTACAAAGAACATGACCACCGGCGAGGGGGGCATGGTCACGACCAACGACGATGCCCT
>JASUSO010000102.1 GCA_030446015.1 Methanobacteriota archaeon | reverse complement strand
AGTTCTGCCAGAACTACGAGATCAGCCAATGCGGGGTTGGCTACGCGGTCTCGAGCGAAGACCTTGCCGGGATCATGCTCAACCTGCAGGAGCGCGGATGTCACAACATCAACTTCGTCTCCCCCTCGCACGTCGTCCCCCAGATCCTCCGTGCGGTCGCCCTTGCCGCCCCCCGGGGCCTCAATGTCCCGCTGGTCTACAACAGCGGCGGCTACGACTCCGTGGAGACCCTGCGGCTGCTCGACGGCGTCATCGACATCTACATGCCGGACGCGAAGTACGGGCGGGACGACGTGGCGCTGGAACTCTCCCACGCCCCCGGTTACACCGGCCGCATGCACGCCGCCCTCGCGGAGATGCACCGGCAGGTCGGCGACCTTGAGACCAGGGACGGTATTGCGGTGCGGGGGATGATCATCAGGCACCTGGTGCTCCCGGGGAACCTTGCGAACAGCGAGCTGGTGATGAAGTTCATCGCGGAGGAGATCTCGCGCGACTCCTACGTGAACGTCATGGCCCAGTACCACCCGGCATGGAGGGCGGCCGAAGGAGGGAGGAGCCCGGTGCTTGCAGCGCTGCAGCGCCCGATAACGGCGCGGGAGTATGCATACGCCGTCGGTTGCGCGAAAGAAAACGGCCTTACCCGCGGTCTTCCGTGAGGGGCAAGCGATGCGGCCACAAAAAGACTATCCGGCCGGAAAAAGAGAGATCTCTCGAGTGCAGGCGAGGAGAGAACTTGGGCTTCGGTATGCGGCCCTGACCGATACCGGGAAGCGTGAGAAGAACGAGGACGCGTACTTCGCCGGCCGGATGGACGGGTATCACCTCTTTGCCGTCGCGGACGGTCTTGGGGGGCATGCCCGCGGAGAGGTTGCGAGCAGGATGGCGATCGAGATCCTCGTGGAGACTGTAGGTACGGATCTCGCGGAGAGCGACCCTGCCGAGTTGCTCGGGCACGCATTCGAGCGGATCAACACCGCCATTTATGCGTATAACATTGATAACGGCCTGAACGCGGGGACGACGCTCTCGGCGGCGGTCGTCGATGGGTCGGGCAGGTGCTGGATCGGCACGGTGGGCGACAGCAGGACGTATATCATCACGCCGACCTCCGTCTGGCATACGCGCGACCAGACCTACGTCCAGGGCCTGGTCGAGTCGGGGGCCATCTCCCCGGCAGAGGCGATGCTCCACCCGCAAAAGCACGTCCTGACCCAGGCGCTCGGCCTCTCGGCCCGGGTGCAGGTCGATCTCGATATCGCGGAACTCGCCGGCGGCGTCCTCCTGATCAGTTCGGACGGGCTGCACGATTACGTCCCGGAGAACGCCATCCGCGAGATCGTGCTCGAAGGCGAACCCGTTACGGCATGCCGGAGACTGATCGATGCCGCCACCGACGCAGCAAGCACCGACAACATCACGGTGATCGTCGCCAGAGCGTGACGGCGATAGATCGTACGATAAAAAAAGATGCGTTACTCTTGATACTCTTCAAGAGCAAGTTGGTACATCCAGTCGAGGAGGAGTGTACACTCTTCCGGGGTGCACTCCTGATCGCAGCCGATGCAGGGGAGAACCTCTCCTCCCGCAAGGATGATGCAGGGGTCGATCGCACGCTTCTTCGCGCGCAGCAGGTAGGTCTTGATACCATCTTCGCGAAACTCGATCCGCTCGATCAGCCCGGCGTCAAGCAGCCGCTTCACGATCCTCGAGCACTTCCTGCTGTCGATATCGAGCAGTTTCCAGAGCTCGCTCTGGAGAACTCCCTGGCGATGGGACTGGATGACCTTGAGTGCTTCTTCCTCCTGGTCGGACATGGCTATCAGAGCAGGGGCGCAATGGTCAGGATATTGTTGCCGCGGATGACGACGGTCCCGAGGGTGCGGCCCCGCTGTTCCCCGGTATACTCCGTGGTTTCGTCCATGTGCAGATTCAGGTGTTCATCCACCGCCACGAGACGTCCCTGGAGTTTCCTGCCGTCGTCCTTGATCTCAACGGTGATTTTAGAGTCTACGAGCGAAAAAACCTTCTTTACAGGGAGTACGATACCGTTAACCATCTGCTCTTATATGGTTACGTTCATGCATTAAGTTTTCCGTTAGCCGACTACCGACCGCCTGCGGCGGTCGGTAGGAGACGCGGCACCGCCAGGTGGTGCTGCCGATGACCGTATGTCGGAGGCGGTCGGTCGGAGGTGCGGCACCGCCAGGTGGCGCTGACGACTACCGACCGCCGCAGACGATCAGTAGGAGGTGCGACTGCAACCGGCCACCCTCCAGTCCATCCAGCGCCACTCACGGCCAAAGAAACGCAGCCAGAACCGATACGGCACCGCAGACGATCAAAAAAAGGTTACTCGGGGAGGTCTTCCCAGCGGTCCTTGAACTGCTTCTCGACGTTCGGGAGGGTGGTGTACTCCATCTCCTCAAGCGAGAGGCGGTGCGGTTCGAACGGCCCGTGGGCCCGGAGCATGCTGGAGAGCTCGCAGCACTGGTCGCGGACGCGGTCGAACGCCGGGTCGTCGAACATATCTGCAGGCCCGATCAGTTTCCCGTTGCAGACCTGGAACCCGAGGCAGATGACCCGGGGCGGTCCGTCGAACTGGGTGCAGTTTGCGTCGCAGACGCCGACGGGCATGAACGGCCCGTGGTGCGAACCGCGCATCCAGCCGGCCACGAGGATGGGCGTCCTGAAGGGGTCGATGACCTCACCGACCGAGGGGAACCCGCTCTGCGCCCGGACAATCATGACCGGGTCGTCCTTCCCCACATAGCGGCCGGCCATCAGGTTCAGGCGCTGGGTGCTCGTGGAGGCTGCGATGAGACCGTTCCTCTTCCAGACGTACTTGATGACGTAGCGGCTCGGTGCTCCGATATAGGCGAGGAGACTGTAGGACTCTTCGGGTGTGTTGAACCGGATCCGGCGCTTCTCAATGACGTCGTGGACCTCGAAGGTGAACCCCTCGTGCAGCGACGGGTCGATGACGAGGCCGGACGTGCTGAAGGGGTCGGCGAAGATCTTGTAGAGGAAGTAGTTCCACGCCCCCGGCTCGGTCTTATCGGCCATGAAGACCAGGACCGGGTCGGAACCCCGCTCCTCGAACTCCATCTCGGCGACACCGGGTCCCATTCCCTTGACGTTGCCGCTGAACGCATCGCCGAGCAGATCCTGGCCGGCGCCGTAGAGTTTCATCTCCTTGGCGAGGTTGGCGCACTCCATGAAAGTGTCCCACGCCAGTTTGTGGATCTCCTCGTTGTCCTCCCCCTTGGTGTGCGTCATGATCAACTCGAGGTCGTCACCGCAGTGGGTGACGTACGAGTCGATGAGGAGGCTGCCTTCCGCTTCCTTGAGTCTCCGGGCGGCCACCTCAAGGATCTTCGGGTGGGTTCGGGAGTGCCCCGGGAAACTGCCGATATCTGCTTTAATTACGGACACGGTGGTCTTAACCATATAATCACCACTACCTGGACGGGCGTAGCCCTTACGCTAGTAGATAGGTATTACTATATATGTAGGTGTTGTTGCCTTGAAAAAAGGTTGGCTACGGCAATCTGTCTTTGGGTTCGTCCATCCCGGCGATCCTATGCGGCGGGTGCTCCCGGCCGGTATGGCAACCCCATTGTGCTCCCAATTATGCGTTCTCTCAAAATTAGAGGTCACTATTGGTATCGGGGCCTGTTTGTGCGTTGCTTCTCAAAAAATCGATCCTGACGGTCCCGATGGCGCTCGCGCGTCCTCTCCGGTGAGGAACTGCCGGGATGGCGCCGGGTATGATGGCTACGGCTCGTTTGCGGCGGATACCGTTCCCGGCAAAAAAGATCGCGGCGCTGCCGGGGAGCCGGGCCGGCAGGCGCCCTTATTCATCAGTCGATCCTGATCGACTTGCCCCGGGAGAATTTGACCTCCAGGACGCCGTGCTTGTAGTTCGACTGCATGGACTCGGCGTCTACGACCGGCATCTCCACCGAGGTCAGCTGATTGCCGCCGGCGGTGATCGTCAGCGTCCCGTCGATGAGTGACAGGTGAATACTCTCCTTCTCGACACCCGGGAGATCGACCGCCACCGTCACGTCGTCATCGGTCGTGTACATCTCTGCGATCGGCTCGATGGTCCCTGCGGAAGAGGGTTCTTCCGGCTCTGCTGCGGGGGCCGCCTCCGTTGCCGGGATCTCGGGTTTTCCGGCATCGTGAAGAACGATCTTGAATCCGTAGGCAAACGGCCTGTTCCGATCTCCCTGCTCTTTGAGCCCCTGCTCCATGAGGCGTTTCATCAGTTCGTTGAGTTGCTCGAAGATGTCTGCTGGGCTGTCACTCATGTGCATCACGTCGTCTCTCTCTATCCCTGTTGGTGGGGGGGCGGATGCCCCCGGGGGAACGCCTCACGGGCAGGGAGGCGCTCCCGTCAGAACGCCACACCCGTCTGGGGCAGCGGGCGTTCCAGTTTTGCCTTCAACTCCTTCGTGAGCCGCTTGATCTCGCCGAAGTCTTTCTTTCGTGCGTAGACCGCGTCTTTGAGGGCCTGCACAAGATCGTTGACTTCTTGTTCGACCTTTCCGGTCTCCCGCATCCTGGCACGGTTGATCGTCGAGACGGCCTCTTCGAGTGCCGACCGCTGCTCCTGGTTGTAGAGGACCTGCCAGGAGTGACGTTCGCTCTCCTCCAGCCGGTCGAGATCCAGCGTGCCCCTCACGCGGGTGAGGGCGTCCTCGAAGTGCTTCTTCGTGATCCTTACGTTGCCGATCGCCTGGCGCCGCTCCTCTTCGGTCCTCCCTCCCATTGCGGCGATGAACTCGCGCATGGCGGAAGTCTTTGCCTCGCGGACCAGCGCCTCGATGTCGGCGCCGACGTAGCCCTCGGTTCTGTCGACCAGTTCCTCGATGTCCACGTCGTTTGCAAGGATCTCCCTGTTCTTCAGGTACACTTCGAAGATCTTCTTCCTGCCTTCCCGGTCGGGCGGCGGGACGTAGATGATCCGGTCGAATCTGCCGGGGCGCAGCAGCGCCTCGTCCAACATGTCCGGGCGGTTGGTAGCGCCGAGAACCACGACATTGTTGAGTTCTTCGAGGCCGTCGAGCTCTGTCAGGATCTGGCTTACCACACTTTCAGTTACGTGCGACGATCCTATATAAGATCCGCGCTTGGGCATAAGTGCGTCAATCTCGTCGAAAAAGATAATCGACGGTGCAGCTTGCCTCGCTTTCCGGAATACCTGCCGAACTCCGCGTTCCGACTCACCGACCCATTTCGAGAGTAACTCCGGGCCTTTTACGGAGATGAAATTGCTCTCGCTCTCGTTTGCTACCGCCTTTGCAAGGAGCGTCTTGCCCGTTCCGGGGGGGCCGAAGAGCAGGATCCCGCGGGGGGGTTCGGTGTCGAGCGAGTCAAATATCTCCGGATATTTGAGCGGCCACTCGACGCCCGGTGAGGAC
>JASUSO010000022.1 GCA_030446015.1 Methanobacteriota archaeon | reverse complement strand
GTTAAGAAACCGGGTTAAGGATACTGAACGGAACCGTTACGGGGATGTCTATCATGAAGCGAAAGATCATCGAGATCGACGAGGAGAAGTGTACCGGCTGCGGGCTCTGCATACCGGACTGCCCTGAAGGAGCGCTCCAGATCATAGACGGAAAGGCACGTCTCGTGAGTGACCTCTTCTGCGACGGGCTCGGCGCCTGCATCGGGACGTGCCCGGAGGGGGCGATCTGCGTCGTCGAGCGGGAGGCCGAACCCTATAGCGAGGAGGCGGTGATGGAGAAGATTGTCCCGCAGGGGGCGGGTGTCATCAAGGCGCACCTCGAGCATCTCCTCGGCCACGGGGAGGAGGCCCTCTACCACCGGGCAATCGACTACCTGAACGCCAACGAGATCCCGGTCCCCCCGCACGAGACACCCGCCTGCCCGGCGGCATGCCCGGGCTCCATGGCACGGACTCTCCCCGAGAGGGATGCCGCGAAGAGAGAGCCGGCCGCACGGGTCGGATCGGAACTCCGGCAGTGGCCGGTCCAGTTGACGCTCGTCAACCCTGCTGCGTCCTACTTCGACGATGCGGATCTCCTCGTCTCCGGTGACTGTGTCCCCTTCGCCTACGGCGACTTTCACCGGGACTTCCTGCAGGGGAAGATCCTGCTCATCTTCTGCCCGAAACTGGATGCGGATATCGAGGGATACATCACGAAACTCGCCGAGATCTTCTCGCGGCACACGATCCGGTCGATCACCGTCCTGCACATGGAGGTACCGTGCTGCGGCGGGGTGCGCTACGTCGTGGACGAGGCCCTGAAGCGTGCCGGAAAAGAGATCCCGGTGGCCGAGAAGACGATAACGCTGCAGGGCGAGGCGGTGGAGGGGCGCATGGTCAGGCGCCGGGGCCCCGGCATGGGTCACCGCCGCGAGATGTAACGGTTCCCGTTGAGGTAGAACCGGAGGGGGAGGTCCGCCGCCTTCGTGATCCCGATCCGGGTCGTCTGGACGATCTCCCCCGGCCACCCCTCCGGCCGGCGGTCGGGGAGGCTCTCGGGCGCCCAGACCTGCAGGGGGCCGTCGGAGAGCGAGGTCCCGTCGAGATCCATGGTGATGTTGAGCGCCTGCGTCAGTTTGCCCGGCCCGCTCGCGAGCGCGAACGGGTCGTCCGTCCCCCGCCGTGCCTGCATGAGTTCGATCCCGACGGCCGGTTCGAGCGCCCGGACGAGAACCGCCTCTCCCGTCCCCTCGGGGCCGGTCACGACGTTGAAGCAGGTGTGCAGGCCGTAGATCCGGTAGACGTAGGCATGGCCCGCCGGCCCGAACATCGCCTGGTTCCGCGGCGTCTCTCCCCGGTACGAGTGGGCTGCCGGGTCGTCCCGGAGGTAGGCTTCGACCTCGACGATCCACCCCATCGTCGTTCCAGCCTCATCCTGACGTACGAGCAGGCATCCCAGCAGGTCTTTTGCGACGGTCACGGTGTCGCGCTCGTAGAATGATGGTGGGAGGTTCATGGCGATCTCTGGTCGTATCTAAAAAGTTCTCTTCCGCCTACCCATCAAGGTTCCGGGCGGCGGCGCGGCTTGCGTGCCGGCACTGAACGAGTTTCAGGCTGCAGATGTCGCTTTAATTGTCCGATGCAGCCCTCTCCGGTTTGACCCGGCCTTCGGGAGACCCAAAACGGGCTAATGTTTAATAGCAGTGGCGGCATAATGGGATATTGTTACCACCCCTAACAAAACAAACCTGCATACATGGAGGTTCTGAATATGAAGAAAGGATTTGCAATTGATATCGAGACTGAAACCGTAAAGAACACCTACTTCCGCAGAGTTCTCTATACGAGCAACTTCAGCCAGCTCGTCCTGATGAGCCTCAAGCCCGGCGAAGAGATCGGCGAGGAGGTCCACGACGACGTCGACCAGTTCTTCCGGTTTGAAGAAGGGGAGGGGAAGGTCATCATCGACGACAACGAATACGCGGTGAAGGACGGCAGCGCCGTGGTCGTGCCGAACGGGTCAAAGCACAACGTGATCAACACCTCAAAGACCGCCGCTCTCAAACTCTACACGATCTACTCCCCGCCGGAGCACCGCGATGGGGTCGTGCACAAGACCCGTGACGAGGCCATGGCGGACCACGAGCACTTCGACGGGAAGACGACCGAGTAACTTCTCTCAACCAATTATCCTTTTTAATTAATCCTGCTCTATCTCGCCGCCTGCCTCCCTGATCGTTGTCTCGATATGCTCCAGCAGACCGGGGTCGTGGAGGGCGAAGTCCAGCATCGAAAATCCTGCCACGAGAGGGATGGGTTTGAAGATCGCAAGCGGCGCTTTCCCGCCTTTTTGCGGGCTCTCGCCCGGGGCGATGACGGCGGTCGTCCCGTCGTCCCAGACGGCGAGGTTCCCGTAACCCTGCGCGTCCCAGAGTTTCTGGACAATCTCACGAGTATGCAGCATCTATGTTCCTCACGGAAAGGAGGTGCGAAGGGGGCATCAACCTTTCGGAACGCTGGCGGGGTGGAATAGAACGGCTTTTAATCCTTACCTCGCCGGCGGCGCGTCGGTCTCCCGCGTCTCCGCAGGAGACGTCCGCTCTCCCGTAAAGAGGTGGTCGACGCCGAGGATCGTGTTCACCCAGGCCCAGTCGCTGCTCAACTGGGCGACCATCAGGACGATGAGGGTGAGCGGGACAGCGAAGATCATCCCGGCGACACCGAGCGCCCATCCCCAGAAGATGACCGAGATGATGACCACGAGGGCGGGGATGTCGAAACGCTGCGATGCAACGTGCGCGAAGATCGGGTTCTCCACGAGCGCATTCAGGATCGCGACGGCAGCAATCACCGCGATCGCGCCCCATATCCCGAACTGCAGCCAGGCAAAGAAGATCGCCGGGAGCGCCGCGATGACCAGGCCGATGTAGGGGATGTACGAGAGCAGGAACGTCAGCGCTCCCCAGAGCACGGCCGCGTGCACCCCCATGACCCAGAGGAACGCGCCGAAGAGGAAGCCATGGATGAGGTTAACCTCGGTTCTGACGATGACGAAGTCGATCAGGAACCTGCTCATGCGGGAGAACGCCTCGACGGCCTCGTCGCTCTTCATCACCTTTCGTATCCGTCCGGGCATCCTCGGCGCCTCAAAGAGCATGAAGATCGTCGTCACCGCTATGAAGAAGAGATAGAGCAGGAGATCCGCGATACTGGTGGCCGATGAGGAGAGAAGTCCCACGAATCCCTGTAGGTTTACCGAAGACGGTGAGAACGAGCCCGTTTCAATCCCGTATCTATCCAGAAGGGTGAGGATCTCCGACAGCCTGGCGGTCAGCTCCCGCTGGTAGAGAGGAAGATCGGCGATCAGTGTCTCGAACGAGAAGAAGACGAGATAGCAGAGCAGCAGAACGGCAAGGCAGGCGACGGCGGCGACCACGCCGACGGCGACGACCTCGGGTAGTCCCCTCGCTCGAAGGGCTTTCGTCGGAGGATATATGATCATGGCGAGGATCGCCGATACGGCGATGATGGTGGCGATGTAGCCGATCGCCTTGATCCCGATGATGAGGAGGACCAGCGCCGTCAGCAGGAGTACGGTGCTCACGTGCCTGGGTAAAACCGTGGAGTCTGTCATCCTGACTGAGATCTTCTTACGGCAACTATATCAACCCCACGATACACTGTGGATCAGATCGGCGCGCCCATCCTCCATAGCCTGATCGTTGACGGGCTCTGGCGTATGACCGGGTGCCGATGATCTCGAAACGGTCGGCGTCAGGTGGGTATCCGCTCGAAGGGCTCTCCGATCGAAAGTGTGGACAGGCATTTTTAAGCACAGTACGCACGAATAATACCTTAAATGGCCCTCACCCTCGAACTCGTATTTATAGGGATCGCGGTGCTCTTTCTGATAAGCGTCATCGCAAATAAGTTCTCAGAGAGGCTTGGCGTCCCTGCACTCCTCATCTTCCTCGTCGTTGGAATGCTCGCAGGCTCGGAGGGGCCTGGCGGCATCCCGTTCGACGATCCGGCGATTGCGCAGCTCATCGGGATTATAGCGCTTGCCTATATTCTCTTCTCAGGCGGTCTCGATACCCGGTGGGATGAGATCCAGCCCGTGCTCTGGCCGGGGATCGCCCTCTCGACGGTCGGCGTCGTCCTGACCGCGGTCCTGCTCGGCGCATTCGCCGTCCTGGTGCTCGGGTTCTCTCCGCTCACGGGCCTTCTCCTCGGCGCGGTCGTCGCGTCCACCGATGCGGCGGCAGTCTTCTCGATCCTCCGAACGGCCAGGGCACGTCTGAAAGGAAACCTGCGGCCGTTCCTCGAGTTCGAGTCGGGGAGCAACGACCCCATGGCGGTCCTGCTCACCACCGGCATCATCGGCCTTATCCTGACCCCGGGTTCGTCGATCTTCGATCTCGTCCCGACGTTCGTGCAGCAGATGGCGGTCGGCGGCCTCATGGGGTACGGGCTGGGGCGGTTCACGGTCTGGCTCATCAACCGTATCAAGCTGGAGACCGAGGGGCTGTACCCGGTGCTCACCCTCGCGATGGTGCTGCTGGTCTACGGGCTGACCTCTGTCGTCGGCGGAAACGGGTTCATCGCGGTCTACCTCGCCGGCCTTATCATTGGTAACAGCGTCATCGTTCACAAAAAGAGCCTGATCCGGTTCTACGACGGGATCGCGTGGCTGATGCAGATCGTGATGTTCCTTGCACTCGGGCTGCTCGTCTTCCCCTCGCAGCTTGCATCGGCGTTCGTCCCCGGTCTTCTCGCCGCCCTCTTCCTGATCCTGATAGCACGGCCGGTCGCCGTCCTGCTCACGCTGCTCCCCTGGAAGATGCCGATGAACGAGAAGGCCCTGATCTCATGGGTGGGGCTCCGGGGCGCCGTCCCGATCATCCTCGCGACCTATCCCCTCGTCGCAGGGGTGCCGAACGCGGAGCTGATCTTCAACATCGTATTCTTCATCGTCCTCGTCTCGGCGGTGGTTCACGGGACATCGATCCCCTCCGTCGCCCGGTGGCTCGGCCTTGCCGCCCCGCTCGAGGAGACGGGCAAACTCTCCCGTGAGTTCGACGTGGACCCCGACACCCCGAGCGAGCTGCTCGAACTGGTCATCCCCTCCGACTCTTCGGCGGTGGGAAAGCAGGTTGTCGACCTCGGGTTGCCGAAGGGCACACTCATCATCCTGATGCAGAAGGGAGACGAACGCTTCGTCCCGGTCGGCAGCACGGTCATCGGGGCCAGAGATTCGCTCCTCATCCTGACGACGGACGAGATGATGGAGTCCGTCCGCGCCTGTCTCCTCAACTGCGAGGAACGGCACGATGCTGCTGACTCTCCGCCTCTCCCCGAGAATTTCTCCTGTATGGCGATAATCGAGGTCGATCCCGACCGCGCCGAACCGAATCAGCCGGTTCTCTTCAAGGGCTCGGCTACGGTCTCCGCGGATTGCACCGCAACCGTCTCGGAGATGGCCTGGGACTTCGGCGACGGGGCGACCGGTGAAGGCGAGACCGCCAGCCACGCCTACGCGGCGGCGGGAACCTACACGGTCACGCTGGTTGTAACCCTCAGCGACAGCACCACCTGCCGGGCGACGACGGATATCATGGTGTGCTCCGCCGACGCGCCCGCGTGATTGGGCCGGGGGAGATAACCCCACCTTTTCTGGATCACGCCCCGGCGACCATCATCCGGGACGTCTCTTTTTCGAGATTGTCAGCGTGAACCACGTCGCGGCATAAGAGGAAAGGGCGGCGCACCATTCTCGTTACGAGACGGGACCCCGGTTTGCCGGTTTGAGCGTGAACCTGAATGCCGCCCCGGCCTCCGGACGGCCGGGCACGCGGTCGTCGATCCAGATCCGTCCACCGTAGCGCTCAATGAGCATCCTGCAGATGTAAAGCCCGAGACCGTCGCCCCTTCCCCGGGCTTTTCCTCGCTCGAAGCGTTGGAAGAGCTTCTCCTTCACATCGTCGGGCACGCCGGGCCCGGTGTCCTCGACCGTCACCAGCACCTCGCCGTCCCGCTCCTCCGCCCGGACGACGATCTCCACGTCCGGCCCACCGAACTTGACGCTGTTGCCGATGAGGTTCATGAAGACCGTGGAGAGGAGGTTGTCCGCCATGACCTCAAGCGGCGGGACCTCCTGGCGTATCGATGCGCCGCGGAAGTTTCCGGCCTCTTCACCGACGACCATGCTGAGGTCGACCGGTTCAAACTCGGTCGAACTGGTGTGGATGCGCCTGATCGTCGAGACGTTCATGAGGATCTCGGTGCTCCGCAAGATGCTGTCGCGGAGTTTTTGTGCGTAGGTTTTCTCGGGGCCCTCGAGCAGTTCGAGCATGAGGTCGGCGTAGATGTTCGAGACGTTGTTTGCGTTCCTGATGTCGTGGGTGATGATGTCGAGGTAGAGGTTCGCCTCCCGGTGCGCCTCTTCGAGACTGGCGATCAACCGGTTCCGCTCCTCCTCGACGCGCTTCCGGCCGGTGACGTCGCGTGCGTTCACGACGATCCCCCGGTTGCTCCCCTCCCGGATCAGGCTCGCACCCGTAACGTCGAGAGTGATCCACCGGCCGGCGGAATCCCTGACCCTGACCTCGAGGGTGAGCCTCGCCGGTGGCTGCATCACTCTGGATCTCACAGTTTCTACGACCTTCGGGACATCCTCGGGGTGCAGGAGGTCGAGCACGTCCGTACCGATGAGGCTTTCGGGCTCATAACCTCCGATCTGCTTCAGAGAAGGGCTCGCATAGGTGATGCGCCCCTGCATATCAAGGAGTATGATGATGTCGGATGCGTTCTCGATGAGGGAGCGGAAATGCTCCTCGCTCTCCTGCAGGGCCTGATTGAGAAGCGCCAGTTCTCTGGTATTCTCCTGCAACCGCTCGGTGGTGCACTGCAGTTCTTCGTTCTGAACCTCCATCTCTTCGGCTGACTGCTGCAACTGCTCCAGGAGTCTCTGTGTCTGTGCCTCCGCCCGTTTCAGTTCCGTAATCTCCGTTCCGACGGCGATGACTCCGGTGACCTCGCCCTGGATGTCCCGGAGGGGGGTCTTTGTCGAGTAAAAGATCCGGTCCCCGACCTCTTCCTCGAAGGCCTCGGTGTTCCCGGTCTCCATAACGCGCTGCTCGTGGGCTACGATGGGTTCTCCGACCTCCGGGCCGAGGAGTTCGGCGTTCGACTTCCCGAGCACGTCGGGGTGCGTTCTGCCGAGTATCCGGAGCACGGCGGGGTTGCACATCACGAGACGGCTCTGGCGATCGGTGACGTAGATGGGTGCCGGCGTGCTCTCGCAGATGGTGTTGAGGATGGCGTTGGCCTTCGCGAGTTCTTCCGTGCGCTCGGCTACGCGTTCCTCAAGCGTCTCGTTCAGCCGTTGCAGCGCCTCCTCGGCACGTTTGGGTTTGGTGATGTCGATCCCGACCTCCAGGATGTGGAAGGAGCCGTCCGCTTCAATGAACGGGAAGTCGAAGACATCGTAGTCACGGCCGTCCGGCCCGACCCGTTCCCAGTGGTGGGGCGCTCCCGTCTTCAAGACGTTGTAGGACTCGCAGTTCTCACAGGGCTCCGATCACGAGAAGATATACTCGAAGCAGCGTCGGCCGTCAGATTCACCGAACCGCTCCCGGAAGAGGCGGTTGGCGAAGGGTACGCGATAGTCCGGGGAGAGGAGTCTCACGTATACCGGCAGCATCTCGAGGACGTCGTAGAGCCGTTTCCGCTCGGCCTTCACTGCCTCCTCGGCCCGGATGCGTTCAGCAATCTCAGCCTGCAGCGCTTCGTTTGCCTCTCGGAGTTCGAGGGTGCGTTCCTGCACACGCATCTCGAGTTCGTCATGCGCTCTCTGCAGTTCCTCTTGTGCCTGTTTGCGCTCGGTAATGTCGTGGCCCTGCGCGATGACCGAGGAGACCGTCTTTTGGTCGTCTTCGTACACGGCGGCGGAGTTCCAGAGGACCGTCCTGATTCTGCCGTCCGCAGTGAGGATGGGGATCTCGACGGTCTCCCATCGCTCTCCGGCCGTTGTCTCCCGTATGAGTTCCATCAGTTCTTCACGCCGGGTTTCGGGAAAGAGGATCTCCGGCGACCGGCCGAGAACCTCGCTCGCGGCCCGACCCGTCAACCGCTCGAAGGCGTTGTTGAACTGTGTTATCTTGAGACTCGCATCCCAGACGATGATGGGGGCGTTGGCGTACCTGATCAGATTCTCCAGGTACTGGGTCGTTTCAGATCTTTTCTCGGGTGTTTCGCGATCGCGTACCAAAAATCTATCCTCCTCATAAAGCACGCCTTAGAGCGAACCGGTAGCCTAGGAGGGGTTATCATCGGCGGTCCGGAGCGGTTTGCCTCCTCGATCGCTCCGGGTCTTGGCCGTATTTTTGACTGATTCGGCGAAGTTCTGGATGGAACGCTAGAATGGAATTGAACCCCTATCCGCAACAGGTTTTAGGATACATTTGCCATTAACATTTGGTATTGAGCGTCCACAAAGGCGTAAGGGTGGCGAAATATGCTCCTTTTGGTTGCTTAAGACCCTTTGTTCAGTATCGCGCCCTCGTGAATTGCCGGCCGACACCGTGAGGCCCGTGCGTGAACATTAGTGAACTGTGGTGATTGTTTTTCCCGGGACGGCACTGGATACGGCGATAAACTCGCTATGCTTTTCTACTCGCGTTGCCTTTTTCCTTTATGCGAAAGCATATCGGTACGACTCATTTTCTTCAAAGTTGCCTCTGCCTCTTCGCCGCGCTTCTGCTGGTCTCGAATGCAGCGGCATGCACCATCTTTGCGATAACGCCGGGCGCATCTGAAGACGGTTCGATGTACGTCGGGCACACGAACGACGGCGTCGGGACAGACTGGAGAAACATCGACGAATAAGCCTTCTTTACGTCCCCGCGGCCGACCATGCTCCCGGGGAGAAGAGGGCAATCGTCTTCGATCCCGACAGCGGTTCGGATGCGGCAGGAGGTGCGGGCGGCGGTGATTCGAGCCTGATCCTCGGGTACATCGACCTGGTGCCGCACACCTACGCCTACTACACCGGCTCGTACGGCATGATGAACGAACACCAGCTCCTCTCCGCGGAGTGTACCGATTACGCGAAAGTGGAACTCAACGCAGCCGAAGGGAAGCGGATCTTCTACTCCTCGGAGCTCTCGAACGTGGCGCTAGAGCGGTGCATAAAGGCGCGTGAGGCGGTCGAACTGGTCGGCAGCCTGATCGACACCTACGGCTATTATGGAACCGGCGAGACGCTCATCTTCGCCGACCCATAGGAGGTGTGGGTCATCGAGATCTGCTCGAGCCTTGATCCGGAGGACGGCGGAGGCCTCTGGGTCGCGCAGAAGATCCCCGACGGCGAGGTCTTTGTCGCGGCAAACGAGTTCAGGATCCGCGAGGTCGTCCCCGGGAACCCGGATCAGATCTACTCAAAGGATCTCTTCAGGAAACTCGAAGAGGCGGGCGTATGGTCGCCTGCGGACGGCCCCCTCGACTGGCTCGAGGCCGTCAGCTACGGAGAGTATACGCACCCCTACTACTCGCTGATGCGGGTCTGGCGTATCCAGGACCGGCTTGCCCCGTCGCTCAACCTGAGCCCGTACGTCGAGGACTCGTACACGAAGGCGTACCCGTTCACCATCACGCCCGACGAGAAGGTCAACCTCACCGTGGCGTTCTCGCTCTTCCGGGACCACTACGAGGGAACCGGGTTCGATCTATCGACCGGCGAGGCTGCGGGGCCGTTCGGGAACCCGTACCGCTACCTGGGGCCCGCCGATGCCCACACGAACTTCCAGAACGGGTCGTACATGGAGGTCCGTCCCGGGGCGAACCCGCGGCCGCTCTCGGAGGTCTTCTGCAGTTACAGTTACGTCGCCCAGGCACGCTCGTCCCTCCCCGACCCGGTGGGAGACGTGCTCTGGTTCGGTCCGGCGGTCGCGTACGAGACGGTCTATGCACCGAGCTATGCGGGTTCGACGAACGTATCCGCCGCGTACGTGACCGGCGACCGGTCGAAATACGACCCTGACACCGCTTACTGGACGTTCGACTTCGTGACGAACTGGGCCATGCTCCGCTACGACGCGATGATCGGCGAGATCACCGCGAAGCAGAACGAGCTTGAGGCCGAATCGATTGCCCTCGTGCAGGAGACCGACCGAGCGGCGGCCGGGCTCATCGCAGCCGGCAACCATGAAGGGGCGGCACGCCTCCTCACGAACTTCACGGTCAGGCGGGGCGACGGGATCATCGATGAGTGGCACGATCTTGCGGGCATGCTGATCGTGAAGTATTCAAACGGTTTCATCACCGACCCGGCAACAGGGGAGGTCGAGGAACCCGGTATCCGGCGTGGTGGCTGAACGAGACCGGGTACCAGTACGGGCCGCGGGTCTACGCTCTTGACGAGCTCCGCGCCGCCGACGGGCTGAACTACACCGGGAGCACTGTCCTGGTCCCGAAGAACGCAACGTTTGCGGATATTCGGGAACTCATCTAATTACTCTTTTTTGCCGCTTGAGCGTCACCGTTATATGACCTGGGCAGGATGGGGTGCCACCCATGTATGGGGGGAAACCTATGAGGCATATGATCCTGCTTGCAGCGGTCGTATCCCTGCTCCTCCTCGTCGGCGGTGTGGGTGTCGCCGAGATCGGGACTGCCGGGATGCGGAACGGAACGACGGTGAACATCCAGAGCGGCGGCCAGAGTTATCCTGCCTACATCACGACGCCCGAGGACGGCGGCCCGTTCCCGGCCGTGGTGCTGATCCACTCCTTCAACGGCCTGGAGGAGGGTTACCGGGTCATGGCCGACCGCCTGGCGACGGAGGGGTTCGTCGTCATCGCCCCCGAGTGGCAGACCTTCGAGGAATCGCCGACTGACAACGTGACGGAGGCGCTGATCCGCGATACGGTCACATATCTTGAGACCCGGCCTGAGGTCAACTCAAGCAGCATTGGCCTGACGGGGTTCTGTGCGGGCGGACGCTACACGATGCTCTTCCTGCCGCAGATCGAGGAGTTCAGTGCGGGTGTCGCCTGGTACGGCTTCCCCTACGCCGGCGGGCAGGCGAACGGGACTCCCCCGGCGGAGGTCATCGGAAACATCACCGACCCAATGCTGATCATCCACGGCACTGCGGATGAGGCGAGCCCGGTGAGCGACATTTACCGCTACGCGACCGATCTCGATGCGGCCGGGAAGTACTTCGAGCTCAAGGTCTACCAGGGCGAGCCGCACGGGTTCATGATCGGGGAGGACGGGCAGATGGCGGAGACGCCCGTCGCAGAGAGCGCGTATGAGGAGATGGCGGGGTTCTTTAAACAACGACTGGCGGGCGCGTAAGCGCCCGGCAGGAGTTGGAGAAAAACGCGCAAGCGTTTTTCGACTAACGACTCTCAGGCACGTAAGCGCCCAGCAGGAGTCGGAGAACATGCGCAGCATGTTCGACTGAACGCTCGGCTGATCCCCACTACCCGCTCATTTTTAGGATGAATGCAGGTTACTGCTCCGCTCGATCTTCTTCATAACCTTCTCCCAGGACCCCGTGATGAGGAAACTCTCCTCCATGAAGCCGACCACCTTCTCAAACTTCTTCATGGGAAAGGCCATCGTCAGGACGTCCAGCGGGACGCAGGGCCGCGCCGAGGGGTCGAACATCCCGAGGACCGCCCGCGGGTTCTCGCTCTGCTGCTCAAGCCACGGGAAGTAAAAGACCGAGCTGCACCCGGCGCCGAAGGGACAGATGACGCCGTTCGGGTCGGCCTGGTCGAAGTTTGCAAGTGTGAAGAGACCGGAGAGCACCTCGGGCCGGGCGAAGAAGACGACGGCGTCGGGGTTGTCCGCGTCCGTGAGGTTGTCCCAGCGCTTGAAGACGATGCTCTTTCCCTTTGTCGGTATCCTGGCGGTTCCCCGGTCGAGTTCGTCGACGATCTCCGGCGTCTGCTTGTAGCGCTCCCCCTCGATCTCGCCGGGTTTTCCGTAGGAGAGGAAGTAGCGGAAGCCGGGGAACCGCTCGGCGTCGTAGCCGAGGTAGAACCTCCCCCCGCGGCACCCGATCGACTCTTCGGAGAAGGCGAGGCTTCTGCCGTTTCGCACCTTCGCGAGGTCGCAGACGAAGCACCTCCAGCCCTTCGGGGCGGGAGCCTCCTCCACCCCGTCGGCCGGGCCAGCAACCTCGAAGGCGATCGGGAGCTCCGCCCCCGGGAAGTACTTCTCGTGGAGCCGCATGTAGGCGTCGCGCAGTGCTGTGTCCATACGGCTCTGTTTTGACGCGGCAGGGATTAATCTTCTGATCCCTGCCGCTTCAGGCTTTCCGCAGCGTGTTCCAGCGCATGAGCCTGAGGGCGTACTCCGTCACGCCCCCGATGAGCCGGGCGCCGACGGTCTCATACTCCTTCGCGACCTCCGCGAGGTGCTCCGGGATGGGGAGGTGCTGCGGGCATACCCTCACGCACTTGCCGCAGTTCCTGCAGAGCGATGCATACGCCGGTTCCGATCCGTCCATCTTCCCCCCGATGCGGAGTTGATACATCACCTTCGCCGAAAGCGTTCCCCCGCCGCTGTTGTAGGCCTCAAAGCATCCGGGGATATTCACGCCCGCCGTGCAGGGCATGCAGTACCGGCACCCGGTGCAGCCCACCCGGTTCAGGCTGCGGTACGCCTCCGCCGCACGGCTGACGATCGCAAGTTCCTTCTCGGTGAGAGAGTTCGGATGGGCTTCGCCGGCGATCTGGATGTTCTCCTCGATATGCCGCTCGTCGTTCATCCCCGAGAGGACCACCGTGACCCCGGGGTGGTTCCAGACCCACCGGAGCGCCCATTCGGCCGGCGTCCTCTTCACGTCGGCCTCGTCCCAGACGGCTTGCACCTCTGCCGGCGGGTTCCTCGCGAGGTAGCCGCCCCGGAGCGGCTCCATGACGACGACGCCGAGCCCCTTTGAAGCCGCATACATGAGCCCCTCGGTCCCCGCCTGGTTCATCTCGTCTAAGTAATTGTACTGGATCTGGCAGAAGTCCCAGTCGTAGCCGTCGGCGATCTCCTTGAAGGCCTCGACGCCGCAGTGGGACGAGAAGCCCGCGTTCACGATCCGGCCGTCCGCCTTTGCCGCATCGAGGAACCCGGCGACTCCGAGGTCGTTCATCTTCCGCCAGCCCTCGCTGCTCGTGAGGCTGTGGATCAGGTAGTAGTCGATATGGTCGGTCTTTAAGGTCTTAAGCTGGAGATCGAGCATCCTGTCCATATCCTCGCGGGACTTAACAAGCATGTGCGGCAGTTTCGTCGCCAGTTTGACCTTCTCCCGGTAGCCGTCGGCGAGCGCCCGGCCGAGGAGTTGTTCGCTCCCCGGGTATATCAGCGCGGTGTCGAGGTAGTTCACCCCGTGGTCGACGGCGTACCTGATCTGCCGTATCGCCCGTTCTTCATCGATGCCGATACCCTTCGTCGGCAGCCTCATGCAGCCGAACCCCAGTATCGAGAGTTCGTCCCCGGTCTTCTCCATCTTCCGATACAGCATAATCAGTACCCCTGTTTTCCCTCTGAACCGGAAAAGCCCGTCGCTCGCCCGTCAGGCTCTTCCACACGATATCAAACGAGACATCGATCAGTCGGTCCCAATCGAGGTCCCCGCCCGGGTTGATGATCGACCTGATGGCGGCGTCGATCGGGGACGATCTGATGGAGAAGGCTGCTTACGTCTCCTGAGCGGCCCCGGTCATATGAATCCATTCCTCAGAGCGATCACTCACTCTAAAGATCGTCAGGCGGTTAATATTTGCGTTTTGTGCGGCTGTATACGTGATGCAGCGTCTTTTCTTCGGTGGGGATAGGTTTTGGTGAAGTGCAGGTATTCTCCGGCATGCGGAGGCGGTCAGGATTGAGTTCGATGAGAGACAAACCGAATTATTTATAATGTCAACCCCCATATGTTGACGCATGCCACTATCCCTGGACGAGAGGCAGTTTGCGTTCTGGAGGCTCCGCCGGAGCGGCCTTCCGAATATCCATATCGCGGACCGCTTCAAGATATCCCGCCAGGCGGTCTCGAAGGCGCTGCTTGCCATGGACCGGAAGGTCGAGGAGACGCTTATCAATATGGCACAGGCGAACCAGATCGAGGTCGAGCGTATGAACGCAGAGATTGGCGTCCTCTTCGGCCGCTCCGTCCCGTTCGACGCCGCCGCCATCGTCTTCGTCTCGGCAGACCGCGGGGTACAGGTCTGGTACGAGCACGAGGGCGACTGCGGCGCGTGCCAGCGGTACGCTCAATGCATCGAGCTCCTCTGGGGCTACGCGGACGAACTGGGGATCACGCTTGAGAAGACCGACGACCCGACCCGGTTGGCCGACGAACTCTTTGCGAAACTCCGGGAGATGGTATGATGCCGCTCCTGGAGACGATACGGGAGTACCTCGGATGGTGTCCCGCGGAGGGGCAGGCGCACCGGCAGATGCAGCCGGGGTCCGGCATGCGCGGGGACACTCCACATGACGGCCGGCGACGGGTCGGCGGTATAAACATGGAGATCGATTCAATCGTCAAAGAGGAACTCTGGCGCTCAACTGCAGTCTTCTGGATCTTGGTCATCATCACTGCTTTCGTCATCACAGCCGGCTATCTCCCAATACCGGCGTTTCTGTTGTTTCCCCTGCCACTGGCGATCACTGCAGTAGTCTTCTGCATCGTGGTGTGGTACAGGCGAAAAGAGCATTTGACCGATCCCAATCCTGTGAGTATCCTCCACCACGCTCTCGGGTTAAGAAACAGAGAGAAGAAAGCGAAGCGGAGAGGAGCTGCCATCGAGAAAGCGTTCGATGCCGCCCTTCTCGCTATAATCTTCCTAATCTACCTCTACGCATCCCTTGCGTACTCTATCAGCCAGATCTACTGGCTTCCCGTCCTTATCGTCATTGGCCTGTTCCTGACACGCATTGTCTTCACCGACGGTGGTGTTCAACATGTCACCGTTGCGCGATCAGTTATCTTCTACCTCATAGTAGCCATGATCTTTCTTCTGCGCTACCTAGCATTGGGGTATCCCATTGTCCCCCTCCTCCAGGCATTCGTGCTTATTGGTATCGTTTCTTTCCCCATCCTCTACATCTGGGAACGGCGGCGCACACAGGAGGGAACAGATTGATGATAACTCTTGGAGCGATGGAGCAGTTTTGCACACCCGTCCGGGAGATATTCGGGGCGGAGATCAGCAGCGAACCCACTTTGCGGGAAATGGTAGCGGACAGACAAAGAATTCGGGAGATGATGCTATGACTCTCATGGAGACGATCCGGGCGTACCTCGGATGGTGCCCCATGACGGGGGCGGTGCAGGCGGAACTCGCGGTGCGGTCGGCTGCGGCCGTAGCGGCGGGCGGGCGGGACTGCGTCCCCCGGGCCGAACCCGGGTGGTGGCGCCGCTATCACAACCAGCTCTTCACCATGGCGCTGGCCGCATCGGCGGCGACAGCAGCGGCTTATCTCCTGATCGGGGATGAGTTGGGGTATCCGGATGTGTGGACGGGCCTTGCCATCGGGGCTGGAGGGGCCCTCGGCTTCCTGCTCGGTCATCGGAAGCAGTATGCGCGGGTTGCCGCCGGCGAGTTCATCAGGGCCAACATGAGCCGGTGGCAGCGCGTCATCCGGGACCTGGGCGGGCCGGTGGCCCTCATTCTCTCCGCCGCCATCATGGTGCTTTTTATTCGGAACGAGATGTTCGGCCAGATCATCGGGTTCATGCTGGCTGTGAGCCTCATTGGGTGGGCGACGTACGGTATCACGATCCTCTGGGAGCGCCGACACCACATAACCCTGATCGCGGAGAAGGGGTCGATGTATACCCTGGATACGATAGCGGAGGGTGAAAACGCATGATGCTGAAGGTCATCGGGGCGATACGGAGGCTGATGGGCTGGTGCCCCATGACGGGGTCGATGCGGCCGGAGCTCACGATGCGACCGGCGACTGCCGCAGCGGCGGGCGGGAGGGACTGCGCCCCCCGGACCAACCCCGGGTGGTGGCGAATCCACCACAACCAGCTGCTCATCGCGGCGCTGGTTGCATCAGCGGCGACAGCGGCGCTCTTTACCCTGTTCGAGGATGCTTTCGGGCACCTCGCCATGTGGACGGGTCTTGCCGTCGGGATAGGAGCGCTCATCGGCTCTCTGCTCAGTTATCGCTCCCGGTATGCACGGGTTGCCGCCGGGGAGTTCATCAGGGACAACATGACCCGAAGACAGCGCATAGTCCAGTACCTGAGGGTGCCGGTGGCCTTCGTTCTCCTCGCCGCCGGTATGGCGTATCTTGTTCTGGGCGGGATGTTCGACCGGATTCTCGGGATCGTGCTGGGCATGTGTCTCATCTGCTGGACCTGGTACGGCCTCACGATCCTCTGGGAGCGACAGTACCGGGCGATCATGATCGCGGAGTGGGGGTCGACGTATGTCCTGAGCGCGGCGGCGCAGGAGGGGGGCGCATGGCGCTGAGAGTCTCTGAGGCGATACAGAGGCTGATGGGCTGGTGCCCGAACGCGGCCGCGGCTGGAACCGTCCGCCGGTACGCCGCACTGGACGATGAGATCGGTATGGCGGCGGGCGGCAGCCGGGAGGTGGTGGAGGGTGCACTGGTGGACTACGGCCCGCTCGGAACTCCGGCAATCTACCTCATCCTGATTGTTGGAGGCGCTCTGCTCATCGGATGCCTCGCTGTGACAGCTCTTGCCGGGCGTCTTCTCCTGCTGACTATCATACTGGCTTTCTCCGGCGCGGAGCTGTACGGGGTCATGCGAAGGGCCCGCGTCGAGATATCATCGGATGCGATCACCATCAGGCGACCGCTCTTCCGGCCCATTGTCATCCCGAAGGATGCCGTCGTGAAGGCGGAGGTGGGAGAGAACAGACTCCCTGTCCCCTTCTGGATCCTTGCGACGGCGCTGGCGGCGCTTCTCGTATCGGCGGCCGCCGGTATATACTTTGGATGGGATAACCCGACATCCATGCGGTTCATTTTCGGGTTTGGCGGCGCGATCTTCTTCCCTGTGATCATCTACCGCACCTACGTGCGGACCCGCTACCCGCAGGCCCTGGTGATAACGACCACGAAGAAGAGGATTGCTGTGATCTACACCGATGACCCCGAACGGATAGCCCGAATGCTGGGGGTGGCCGGATGACGTTCTTTATGGAATACCTCAGGAAGAAGCTCGGCTGGTGCCCGAACGCGGCCGCGGCCGGCACCAGCAGGCGTCGGTACGCCGCGCCGGCCGGCGAGGTCGGGCTCGGGACGGCGGGAGAGGGCAGCCGGGGGGTCGTCGAGGACGTCTTCGTGGAGTACACCAGCCCCCACTTCTTTGTGCTGATGCCGTTCGCCGTCCTCGGTTTCCTCTTCCTCTTCGTGATATCCGTCCTGATCCCCTCCCTGTGGCCGGGTCTCTCCTTTACCTACCTGGCCGTCTCCCTTCTGGCTTGGGTCGCATGGCGCATCTACTTCGATCCGTACAGGACCGCGATCGAATTCTCCGGGAACTCCGTTATCATCCGGAGATCACATACCCAACCGCTCGTCTTCGGAAAGGATGCGGTAAGGTCGGTCGAGGTGAAACAACCCATTCTCTCCATACCACGCTGGGCGTCCGTGCTCCTCCTGATAATCATGGCTGCAGTGATGTTCTTTGCCGGCGTAGGGAACTGGTTGATCCGCTACCCGGGAGGCCTGTCCGCCGGCCCCTATTTCGGCTTTCAGATTATCCTGGCGGTCGGCTGGCTGGTGTTTGTGCTGGAGTGGCTCTACCGTGCCCTGGTCAGCCTGCGGTATCCCGGCCATGTCAGGGTGAGGCTCGAGCCCGCCGGGTTTCTCCGTGTCTACGCGGACGACCCGGAGAGGGTTGCGGCGCTGCTCGGTCCCCCGCGATGACGGAGCATACCTTTTGAGGAGATCCGTCCAACATACAGAGCGGCGACATCCGATGAAACCCCTGTATCGCAGACCCCACCCGACGGAGCGGCCGGCATGACCGACAGCACCCACCCCTCCCCGCCGCTCGTCGAGTTTAGAAACGTCAGCGTCGTCCGCGACGGCCATCGACTCCTCGACTCCGTCTCGCTCACGATCCGCGAGGGTGAGCATATCGCCATCCTCGGCCCGAACGGTGCCGGGAAGTCGTCGCTCATCCGGGCGATCACCCGCGAGTACTACCCCTCCTCCCCGGGCCCGGAGACCGTCTTCCGGTTCCGGGGGCGGGATGCGTGGGACGCCTTCGATCTTCGGTCGCACATCGGGCTCGTCTCCGGCGACCTCCAGCAGACCTTCACCCGCCGGATATCCGGCCGCGAGGTCGTGCTCTCGGGGTTCTTCTCAAGCATCGGGCTCTTCCTCTCCCACAACGTCACCCCCGCGATGGAGCAAAAGGCCGACGAGATCCTCGAGTTCCTCGAGGTCGCCCACCTCGCCGACCGCCCGATGACGGAGATCTCCACGGGCGAGGCCCGCAGGCTCCTGATCGGGCGGGCGCTCGTCCACGATCCCGGCACCCTCGTCCTCGACGAACCCACGAACAGCCTCGACCTCCACGCGCTCCATACCTTCAGAAAGACCCTCCGAAAGATCGCCCAATCGGGGACCGGGATCATCCTCGTGACCCACAACCTCCACGATATCATCCCCGAGATCTCCCGGGTCGTCCTGATGCGGGACGGCGCCGTCCGGATGGACGGCAACAAGGCGGAAGTCCTGACCAGTGAGGCCATCGGCGATCTCTTCCGCGTCCCGGTCCGCGTCCGGGAAGAGGACGGGTATTACTACGCGACGGGGTACTAACCCCGAGCTCGTTATTTTTCTCCCGTCATAACGTTTAAGCCCGGTGACGTTCTCCCCCGCTGCTCATACCCGTGGCACCTCCGTGCACATGGGACGAGGCAAGGAGGAAAAGCATGGTCGAGATAGGCTACAAACTCTTCACCGAGTCGCACAGTGCACCCGAACTGGTGAAGAACGCACGGCTTGCCGAGGACGCCGGGTTCTCGTTTCTGAGCATCAGCGATCACTACCTCCCGTGGATCCCGAACCACGGGCGTGCCGGGTTTGCCTGGTGCACCATCGGTGCGGTATCGCAGGCCACCTCGCGGGCCCGGGTCTCCACCGGCGTGACCTGCCCGCTGATACGCTACCACCCGGCGATCATCGCACAGGCCGCGGCGACCGCGGCAAACCTGATGCCCGGACGGTTCGAACTCGGCCTCGGGACCGGCGAGAACTTGAATGAGCACGTCACCGGGGGAATCTTTCCCACATCCGAGCCGTTGCGGCTCGGTATGCTCCGCGAGGCGGTGAAGATCATCCGGACGCTCTGGAAGGGCGGCACGCAGGACTACTACGGCGCCTACTACACCGTCGACAACGCGCAGATCTTTGAACTCCCGGAGGTTCTCCCACCGATCCGCATATCGGCCCAGGGGCCGATGGCGGCAGAGGTTGCCGGTGAGATCGGCGACGCGCTCATCCACTTCGAGCAGAAACCGGAAGAGGTCGTCGAGACGTTCCGCGCATCCGGCGGCGAGGGCAAATCGTGTATGGTCGAGACCGTGGTCTGCTACGCCGGAAGCGAGGAAGAGGCGAAGCGCACTGCGTACGAGTGGTTCCCCATGGCGGCAAACAAGGGAGAATTGAACTGGGTCGTTCCTACGCCGGCACACTTTGAGCAGTTGCAGCAGATGGTGACGCCGGAGGATGTTGCAAAGAACGTCCTCTGCGGACCCGATCCGCAGAAGATCATCGAGAAGGTGGGAAAACTCGTCGATATGGGGTACGACAGTGTTCTGTTGCACCAGGTCGGCCCGGAGCAGGAGAGGTTCATCAACCTCGCCCGCGACGTCATCCTGCCGGAGTTCGGGATCAAGCCTCCGCGGCCCGAGTCCGGGGGGCGGATGGTCATCGGGCCGGCACGGTGAGCATGACCCCGGTGAAGGAGAGATGGCGAAGAGCGTGACCACCACAACCGTCCGCGACCTCATGGCGGAGTTCGCCAGCCTGACCGGGCTCGACCCGCCCTACGACCACCCGCGGCGCTACCTCTGGACGGACGCCTACGCGGTCTGCAACTACCTCGAACTCTTCCGCCGGACGGGTGACGCGGCCTACCGCGACCTTGCCCTCCGCCTCGTCGACCAGGTGCACCACACACTCGGCCGGCACCGCGACGACGACCCGCGGACCGGCTGGATCAGCGGTCTTCCCGACGAGGAAGGGGAGGCGCACCCGACCCGGGGCGGTCTGCGGATCGGAAAACCGCTCCCCGAGCGAAAGCCCGGCGAGCCGTTCGACGAGCGGCTCGAGTGGGAGCGGGACGGGCAGTATTATCATTACCTCACAAAATGGATGCACGCGCTCAACCGGGTGGGCAGGGCGACCGAAGACCCGACCTACACCCGGTGGGCGGTGGAACTCGCGAAGTCCGCCCACGCCGCGTTCACCTACACCCCCTCCACCGGCGGCAGGCGGATGTACTGGAAGATGAGCATCGACCTCTCCCGGCCGCTCGTCCCCGGGATGGGCCAGCACGACCCCCTCGATGGGTTCGTCACCTACCACGAACTCCAGGAGGCAGCCGGAGGGCCCGAACTCTCGGCCGAGATCGCTGATATGGCCGGGATCTGCCGCGCCAGGGACCTCACCACCGACGACCCGCTCGGCATCGGTGGCCTTCTGTTTGACGCCGGACGGCTGGCGCAACTCGCTGGCCTGGGAGAGTCCTCATACGACGGCCTGCTGGCCTCCATCCTCGATGCAGCCCTTTCCGGCCTTAAACGCTTCGCCGGTGGTGGAACGCTCCGTTACCCCGCGGATCACCGCCTCGCCTTCCGGGAGCTTGGGCTCTCGATAGGGCTCCGCGGGGTCGGGATCGTCGCGGAACGGGTGCAGGGGACTCCGTCGCTCTCCCGGCGGGCGGACGCCCTCACGAGATACGTGCCGCTCGCTGGTGAGATCGAACGCTTCTGGATGGACGGGAAAAACCGGAAGGCCGGCACCTGGATGCAGCACCGGGAGATCAACATGGTGATGCTCGCGACCAGCCTTGCACCGGGGGAGTTCCTGGCGGTTTGAGGGTATGATAGAGCCTGCCGCCCCATACGTTTTTTAAGCAGAGGCGCTGAATCCGGGATCATCAGGAGGAAAGAACTATGGCATCAAAACTGATGGACTACTTCAACAAGCAGCCGAGGATCGGCCTTCTCAGCACCGCAAACAACGAAGGACTGGTCGATGCGGCGGTCTTCGGTTCGCCGATGATGGTCGACGAGAAGACCGTCGTCATGGGGCTCGGGAAGAACCGCACGTTCGCCTACCTGCAGGCGAACCCGAACGCCGTCTATACCATCGTGGAGGAGGGAAAGACGTTCGAGGAGTGGAAGGGGCTCCGGGTCTACCTGAGGATGAAGGAGTACGCGACCTCCGGGGAGGGGCTGGACAACTATCGCAAACAGGTTGCCGTGGCCGCGGGGGAAGATGCGGCGGCGATGATCCACGCCATGGTGACGTTCGAGGTCACCGAAGTGCGCCCCCTCATCGATATGGGCCAGAGCTGGGAGAAGTCTGTCTGAGCCCTCCGCCGGGCGGATCGCTAACCCGGTGGTTCTCCGCCTGCTACTCTGAGAGGAACGGGAATATCCGTTGTAGGTCCTTATCGAGCGGCTTCTTCTTCTGCCAGCTCTCCTCGAGCGGGGTGCAGGTGATCTCCCCGCCGACCTCCCCGACCATGCACTCGCGCCGCCCCTCCATCAGCGCCTCGACGGCGGAGAACCCGAGGAGGCTCCCGAGCACCCGGTCGCGCAGCGTCGGCGGCCCGCCCCGCTGGAGGTGCCCGAGGACGACGACCCGTGAGTCGAAGTTGAGGCGCTCGCCGACCTCCCGGGCGATCTCAAAGGAGATCCCGGGGTTCTTCCCCTCCGCCACCACCACGATTGCGCTCTTCTTGCCGATGGTGAACCCCTTCTCGATGCGCTCGCTGATCCGGTCGATCGAGACCTCTTCTTCCGGGATGACCAGTTCCTCGGCGCCGCCGGCGATCCCGCTCTCGAGCGCCAGGAACCCGGCCGTCCTCCCCATCACCTCGATGAAGAAGAGACGTTCATGTGAGCGTGCGGTGTCGCGGATGCGGTCGATCGCCTCGACCGCACAGTTCGCCGCCGTATCGAACCCGATGCAGTAGTCCGTCCCGTAGACATCGTTGTCGATGCTCGCCGGCACCCCCACGAGCGCCGCCGTATCCGCATCGGCGGCAAGCAGGCTTGCCCCGTGAAACGTCCCCTCGCCCCCGATCAGGATGATCCCGTCAAGTTCCATCCGCTCGATGGCGGCCGCCGCTTTGAGCCGCCCATCGCGGGTGTAGAAGTCCTTGTTCCGCGAGGTCTCGAGGATGGTGCCGCCCAGGTGGATGGTGTTTCTGATCGCCCTCCGGTCGAGCGGCACCGCGTCGCCGGCGATGAGCCCGGTATACCCCTTGCGTATCCCGACGACGGTAAGATCATTCGCGAGCGCGGTCCGCACCGCCGCCCGGATGCAGGCGTTCATTCCGGGGGCGTCACCCCCGCTCGTCAGGATACCGATGCGCTTCATGGCCCCTCTGCATCGCCGAGCCGTGGGTCATCGCGTCGGCTAGCCCGAACCGTTGCACCGCATCCGCGGTCGAACCGCCGATGACCGTGGTGCCGCGGTGGTCGGATTGCGGTTCTCGTCGTCGGGTTCACCGCTCCATGCGGCGCTCCCAGTAGGGCGTGTAGCCGTAGTGGCTGTACATCCCGGTGAGCCATCCGCGTTCGGCGGTCGTCGGCCAGTTGTCCTTGTCGAAGCCCGGCGCGTTCTCCAGCCGTTCTTTGGGCACGTCGAGGACGAAGGTGTCGTTAGCCGCGTTGTACTGCAGGGCCCCCCAGGGGACGGCGAAGAGTTTGTCTCCGAGCCCCATGAACCCCCCGAAAGAGAGGGCGGCATAGGCGATGCAGCCTTCGCTCGTATCGATCACGACGTCCTTGATCGTCCCGAGATCCTCACCCTGCGGGTTCCTGACGGAAGCGTCCGCGATATCCTTTCCCCGTATAATGCTCCGCGCCCGCGCCTCTGTAGCGGTTCCTCTCATCTACATCACATCTCCATGAATCGTGGAGCGTCCTGCCCCACGGTAAGGGGGTGAATACAGGGTGAGGCTATTTAATTCTTATTGAAATATAATTCATCAAAGATATTTTGCCCCGCGAGTGTTCTCCGGGGCAGGCGTCCGGAGAACGATTGAATGACTCGCCACCTCCTTTTGTCGCCCCTATCCGCCGGCGCGTCGTCACCTTAATCGCGTGCGCGGCAAGAGTACAGGGTACAATACGCCGTGCAGGCGAGACCGCCGGAAACTCCGGTTAACGCGCTGCACGGCCGGAACACTCCGGACATGAAGGTCTACTGGCGACATATCCCCCAGGCGAACAACTCCTTCGCTGCGCTTGCCGCAGCGTGCGAGGTGCACGGATACGAGATCGATGCAACGGACGGCCCGCGCCCCGACGTCACCATCTACAGTCTCAACTCCATCAACGAACGCCTCTACCGCGACGAGATCGCGGGGGCCGACGCCATAACGATCGTAGGCGGTCCCCACGCCTCCGCCTGCTGGCGGGAGGTGGCAGAGTACGCCGACTACGTCGTCGTCGGGGAGGGGGAGTACACCCTCCCGGCGCTCCTCTCCGCCATCGAGGAGGGACGAGATCCCCCTCCCGGGGTCGCCACCGCCTCCGGTTATGTGCCCGCCCGCCACACCGTTCTCCTCGACGGCTACCCGCCCTTCTCGCGGGTCAAAGGGTTCGTCGAGATCAGCCGGGGATGCCCGTTCTCCTGCGGCTACTGCCAGACACCGCGCCTCTTCGGGAGGTGCATGCGCCACCGCTCCATCGACGAGATCGCCCGCTACGCCTCGCGCTTCCGGGATATCCGGTTCGTCACCCCGAACGCGTTCGCCTACGGCTCAGACGGTGTTCATCTCCGCCTCGACAGGGTCGAGCGTCTCCTCAGGAGCCTCGACGGCCGGGTCTACTTCGGCACCTTCCCCGGCGAGGTGCGCCCGGAGTGCATCTCACAGCAGTCCGTCGAGCTCGTCGTCGACCACTGCGCCAACACCCGCCTGCACTTCGGGGCGCAGTCGGGGAGCGATGCGGTTCTCCGCCGCCTTCACCGGGGGCATACCGTCGAGGACGTCACACGCGCCTTCGACCTCTGCCGGGAGCATGGGCTCGTTCCGGTCGTCGATTTCATCCTCGGGCTGCCGTTCGAGAGCGACGACGACCAGCGCGCGACCCTCGACCTCGTGAAGACGGTCACCCGGGGCGGGAAGGCGCACATCCACTATTTCATGCCGCTTCCCGGGACTCCTCTCGAGGATGCCCGCCCCCGCCCGCTCCTTGCCGAGACAGAGAAGGTTCTCGGGAAACTCGCGCTCGACGGCAGAATAACCGGCTCGTGGATGGATCATGAGATAAGGTTTTTTAGACACACTTCTCACTTATAGTGCATGACGGATGTGCTACTCCTAGCAGATCTGCACGGTAACTACGGAAAGCTTGACGCTTTTCTCAGCTACGACTACGATGCAGTCATCATTGCAGGCGATATCACCAATTTCGGTCCACTTGAGCCTGTAGATTCGGTACTCTCCAACTTCGACGTACCGTGTTTCGCAATCCCCGGCAACTGCGATCCCCGCGAGATCATCGACGTGCTCGAACGCTCGGATGCGGTCTGCCTGCACAATTCGTGGATCGCGCTCGGCAAGATCACGCTCGCGGGCCTTGGCGGTTCGAACAAGACCCCGTTCGACACGCCGTTCGAGTTGACGGAAGAAGAGATCGATAAAGACCTCACCCGGATCACCACCCACATGGACAAGAATATCCACAACGTCCTGCTCTGCCACGCCCCGCCGTACGAGGCACTGGATGCCGTCGGCGAGAACCACGTCGGCAGCCAGAGCATCCGCAAGCACATGACCCGGTTCGATCTGGTCTGCTGCGCCCACATCCACGAGGCGCGGGGCGTCACCGAGGTCGACGGCGTCAAGGTCGTCAACCCCGGCCCCGCTTCAGAAGGCTACGGTGCTATCATCCGTTTCGGGAAGGAGCCCAAAGATATCCATATCGACCTTATCGCTGTTTAGATAGCAGCATCTCCAGATACGAGGTGTAGATCGGTGGACCGTCTACACCCAATTCTTTTGCAATAGCCCCGATCCGGTCGGCGGCCCCCTCTTTGTTCTCTTCTGTCAGGATCTCGACCTCGGCGAACGTCCCGAGCCCCTCGACGTCGTCGAGCGTGACCGTCACGTCCCCCATCTCGTAGAACTCCCGGATTTTCGAGACCATAGCGGCGCGCCGGAACCCGAGGCGCGAGAGGATCTCCTCAAGCGTCTCTCCGTCGGCGACCGCGAGGTTGAACTCCTCGCGGGCCTTTGCGCTCCCGACCCGGATCTTCGGGCCCTTGTAGGTCACGGTGACCCCGACGTCGTCGTACCTGACCCGTAACGCCTCGTCCGTCTCTCCAAAATCGCGGTGGGGGGCGTTGTAGTAGACGTCGCGCTCCCGCTGCCTTCTCCCCATCCGCATGCCCTTCCGGTCGAGCCCGGCCCTGACGCTCTCCAGGTCGTTGACCGCAAATTTTGCTTCCACTTCGAGCATGTCCGTTCTGCGTCAGATCCGTCTTGTGGGAGCGACGATAAACCCTCACCGTCCGGCCGTGAGCGGGCCGGAGGCCCTCTGCCGGATGAGGTCTCTCTGCCGCTCTGCGGCAGAGAGGAGCGCGTCGTCCCCGAGATGCTCCGCGGAGACGATCGCTCGTTCAGTGAGCATCAGGGCGGTATCGTGGTCGTCGCGATGATGAAACCGGAGAGCGATCTCCAGGTTCAGGTCGGCGGCTTTCCCGTACTCGCGCGCGTCAAAGAGGTGGCCGGCAAGCGAGAGGAGGGCGTACAGCCTGCCGGGGAGGCGGTGTATGGAGCGCTCGAAGCAGTCTGCAGCGCGGGCGTTGAGCGCAACTGCCGTCTCTTTGGAGAGGCCGTGCCTGCAGTGCTCCTGCAGGAGGGGGTGCGCGAAGGCATACTCGCCGCCGGGGAGCCGCTGAAAGACGCCGCTCTCGAGCAGGCGGTCGGTCGTCGGCGCCACGCCCGCCTCCTGGAGATCGAGCATGCAGGCCATGACGGGCACGGGGAACGGTGGGTTTAGGATGCAGAGGTTCTCCGCCCATGCCTTCACGGGCTCGGGGAGCGTGGAGAAGGCGAGTTTCGCCGGGCCGTCTCTTTCGGCGATGACGTCGGCGACGTTCTCCCGGGACGGTGCGAGTCCCCAGCTGCGCAGGGCGTTGAAACAGGTCATAAGGCTGAACGGGTCGCCTGCTCTCTCTTCGAGGAAGCCGGCGGCTGCGTCGTCAATGGAGACACCAAACCGCCTCTCCGCGAGTTCCCGGATCTCGGACCGCCGCATCCCGGCAAGGTGCACCTCGTGGATGCCGAGCTCCCGGATCTCCTCCTGCATCGTCGCGTATCCGGAACCGGCGCCGTCCCCCGTCCGGCAGGTGAAGGCGAGGAGGATGCCGGGCGGGAGGTCGCGCACGAGGTCCCGGAGGAGGCGCCGGTCGTGGCTCGAGGCGAGGTGAACGTCGTCGAGGAGAACCGCAGCAACGTGGCCGGTCATGCTCACCGCTCTCCCGAGCTCCCTGAGCAGTTCCTCGAAGGCCTGGTACACGCGGTCGTACCCGACCTCGGGGGTTCGGGCGAAGACCCCGATGATCTCCTCGCCGGCCTTCGGGAGCAGGCCGACCGGCTCCACCGGCGCGGCGTAGTTCCCGAAGACGTTGTCGGCATACCGGAGCGCCTCTCTCATGCTCTCGGCGCCGAGGATGCTCCCGAACCTCGCGGATGCCGATCTGCGCCGGAGGTCGTTCAACAACTCCCGGAATGCAGAGAAGATCATCCCGGGCAGGTCGAAGACCTCCGCCCTGAGGACAGGAGACTGCCGCCCGCCGGGGCGCTCCTGCACCTCGTACGCGAGCCTGCTTAAGAGCGAACTCTTCCCGATGCCCGGCGGGCCGGAGATCATCACCGCCTGCCCGTCCTCTCCCGCCCGCGAGAGGAGGGCCGAGAGTTGTTCGAGTTCCTCCCGTCTGCCGCAGAACTCCTCCGGCGGCGCCGGGGCGTACGAGACGGCGCCGACCTGCTGCTGTATCTCGTCCATGGTCCCGCCGGGTGTTCCGGTAGACAGTATAAATACCATTCCATCCAAATAAAGTGGAGCAACAAGACGCAGGCATGCGGCGGACCGGTGCGGAAGGCGTACCGCGACCGCAGCGCATCTGCTATCCAAGGTGAATGGAATGGCACTTCAGGAAGGAGACTTTATCAAACTCAGGTACACCGGCCGCGTCGGTGAGAATATCTTCGATACCACGGATGAGGAGAGCGCAAAGGAAGAGGGGATCTACAACCCGCGGGCGGAGTACGGTCCTGTCACCGTCCGCCTGGGGAGCCACCACGTCATCACCGGCCTTGAGGAGGCGTTGATCGGCAAAGAGGTCGGCACCGAGGGCGAGGTCGAAGTCCCGCCCGAGAAGGGGTTCGGGCCGCACGAGGCTGATGCCGTAAAGTCCGTCCCGGTCTCGCAGTTCCGCGAGAAGCCGAAGAGGGGGATGCGGATCGAGGTCGAGGGCCGCGAGGGCGTCGTCGTCGACGTCATCGGAAGGCGTGCGGTCGTTGACTTCAATCACCCGTTTGCCGGCAAGACCCTGAACTACTCCTACGCGATCCTCGAGAAGGTCGAGGACCCGGTGGAGCAGATCAAGGGCCTCATCAAGCTCTTCTCGGGCAGGACCGACATCGGGATCACCATCGCCGACGGCACGGTCGAACTGGCACTCCCCCCCGCGATCACCTACGACCGCCGCTGGATGGTCTGGCGCGGCACCCTCGTCCGCGAGATCTTCGAGAACTACGCCGATATCAACGACGTCGTCATGAAGGAGACGATCTCCCGCCCGAAGAAGCCGGAAGCGGCGCCAGCGCCCGCTGAGGAGAAAGAGCCCGCCGAGACCGAAGAGACGAAAGAGGCAGAGGAGTAATTCCCCTCTGTTCTTACAATTTCGCTTTTTTGGGCTTTGTTGAAACCCTCTTCCGGAGGGTGAATAATCTCCAGATACACCTATCTCCCGACGCACGCGAAGGCGCGAAGAACGCGAAGTCTGAATGAGT
>JASUSO010000101.1 GCA_030446015.1 Methanobacteriota archaeon | reverse complement strand
ACCCGGATCGTGACGTTCGTCCGGGGGAACTCCCGCCGGATGTCGTCTTCAACCCGCTTCACGATGCCGTACGCCTCTTCGAGGGTCGCGGTCCGCGGGACGACCAGGTGCAGGTCCACGAACCGGTTCGGCCCCGACCGGCGGGTCCGGAGCCGGTGGAACCCGATGGCATCCGTGCAGTGCCCGCTGATGATCTCCCGTATCCGGCTCTCCTCATCGGCGGGAAGGCTCCTATCGACGAGGTCCTCGAACGAGCGTCGGATGAGATCATAGGCCGCCCGGAGGATGATCGCGGCGACCGCGAGCGCGACGAGCGCATCGAGCACCACAAGGCCGGTCAGCCGGATCAGGGCGAGCCCGACGACGACCCCGACGGAGGTGTAGACGTCTGTGCGGAGGTGCCAGGCGTCGCTCTCGAGCGCGATCGATTCGGTCTTCTTCGCCACCGCCATCAGCCGGGAGGAGACGTACACGTTCACCCCGGCCGAGAGCAGCATGACGGCGATGCCGAGCCCGAGCCCCTCGACGTTCAGCGCCCCCTCGCCGCCGAGGAGGTTTCTCGCCGCCTCGTTGATGATCAGGACCGCCGCCGCGAGGATCAGGACCGCCTCGAGGAGCCCGGCTATGCTCTCGTATTTCCCGTGCCCGAAGGTATGGCACTCGTCGGGCGGCCGGGCCGACTGGCGGACCGAGATGTAGGCGATTGCCGCGGCGACGAGGTCGATGGCGGAGTGGATCGCCTCGGATATGATGCTGACCGATCCGATGGCAAACCCGACGGCGAGTTTCGTCACCACGAGGAGCGAGTTCGACGCGACCGAGAGGCGTGCGGTCCTCTCTTTGAGCACGCCGTCCCTCTCCGTGCTCTCCCGCTCCCGTGAAGCAGCCACTCCCATGATTGATGAGTGTTCGCCCTCCGCCGGGATAGGGTTTGTCGTGCCGCGAAGGGTTCCCCGGGTCGCCGCTCAGTCCACCGTGAGGATGATGAGCGAGTCGGTCCCTTCTCGCCCGGGGGAGATCCCTTCGGTCAGCACCACGCGCTCGCCGGGCGTGATCAGCCCCGAGTCCCGGATCGAGTCGAGGATCGCCCCGTGCCAGTACTCCTTCTCGCTCCGGATCAGGAACGGGCAGACCCCGTAGGTGAACGCCAGGAACTTGAAGGTGCTCGGGTTCCGGGTGAACGCGAGGATCCAGGCGTCGGGCTTGAACCGGGAGATGTTTCGGGGGGTGCTTCCCGAACGGGTGGGTGTCAGCACGTAGCGGATGCCGAGCGCGTCCAGCGCCTCGATGACGTTTAAGGAGACGACGTCGTTGACGGTGATCTTCTCGCGCCCCTTCCCGCGCCGGAAGTACTCGAGCGGGCCGCATCCCGCCCCGACGACCGAGCGCTTCTCCTCGGTCGACCGGGCGATCTTCGCCATCATCGCGACCGTCTCGACCGGGTACTTCCCGATGGACGTCTCCTCGGAGAGCATGACGGCGTCGGTGCCGTCGAGGATGGCGTTCGCGACATCGGTCACCTCCGCCCGGGTGGGCCGGATGTTGTCGGTCATCGACATCAGCATCTGGGTGGCGGTGATCGCCGGCCGGCCGAGGATGTTTGCCTTCTGGATGATCCGCTTCTGCACCGCGGGGACCTCCTCGATGGGCGTCTGGACGCCGAGGTCGCCTCTCGCGATCATCACCCCGTCGGCCTCCTGGAGGATCTCGTCGAGGTTTGCGAGCGCCTCCTGCCGCTCGATCTTTGCAATCACCCGGATGGCCTTCCCGGACCGGGCGGCGTACTCCCGCGCCCTCCGGACATCCTCCGCCCGCTGGATGAACGAGATGCTGAAGGTGTCGAGCCCCTCGGCGAGCCCGAACTCGATGCACTCGAGGTCCCGGTCGGTCACGGCGCTGAGGGCGACGATCCCCTCGCCGCCGACGAGGCTCATCCCCTTGCGCGAGAGGAGGGGACCGCCGACGACCACCGTCGCCCGGACGTCGCTCTCGCCGACCTCGTCGACCCGGAGCTGGAGGAACCCGTCGTTGAGGAAGATGGTGCTCCCCTCCGAGACCAGCTGCGGGAACTGCTCGAAGTCGACGGGGATCCGGGACGGATCGCCCGATACCGGGGCGGTCGTGAGGGTGACGGTCTCGCCTTTACGGAGTTCCAGGGGCTCGTACGCGAGGTCGCCGATCCGGATCTTCGGCCCCGGAAGGTCGAGCAGGATCGTGACCGGGCGGCCGGTATCCTCCGCGGCGGTCCGGATGTTCCGGATGGTCTCCCGGTGCTCGTCGAACGACCCGTGGGAGAGGTTGAGCCGGGCGACGTTCATGCCGGCGAGGAGCATCCGGCCGAGCACCTCCCGGGAGCGCGATGCGGGCCCGATGGTACAGACAATCTTTGTTTTATGGTCGGGCAGGCTCATCCGCTTCCGTTTCGCCTGCTCGGATATCCGGTGCAGCACCTCTTCGAGCATCATATGTACCCTTCGGGTACCGGCACCGGATTAACCTTCTCCCGGGGAGCCGGACGGGTGCCGGAAGAACGAACGTGGGGCGTCGGCACGCCCGTCAGGTGGGGATGCGCTCGTCGCTTTGACGGGTTTTCTCCTCCGGCTCCCCGACCGGGATCACCGCGAGCGCCCGCCCGCTTTCGGCGCTGTACTCCCCGATACGGCGACGGACGTGCTCGACCATGCCCCCGGTGGTGATGATGAGCGAGTTCTCCCCGATGAGGGCTTTTAAGATGCACTTGTCGATGACGCCGTAGGTGTAGTCGAGGAGGATCCGTTCCCGGTTGGCGAACTCCTTCGCGCGGGTGCCCATCGCCCCGACGTGGTCGACCGTCCCGCGCTCCACGAGCCCCCGCACCTCGTCGCCTGTGGTCCTGTCGGCGTTGCAGAGGTAGATCCTCCCGGCTCCGTCCCGGTTCGGGGCGTGGCCGTGCATCGCCCGCTCGATCCGGTCGGTGAACTCGAGCACGCTCTTTGGAGGAGCATCCCGTCCGATGATGCCCCGGAGGCCTAGTTCGTTGTAGAGGTCGAGGAGGGCGGGCGGTTTCAGCCTGGCGGCCGCGAGGAGGGCGTGGTCGGAGAAGACCTCCTCCGGCGGCCCCCGGGCGAGAACCCTGCCGTGCGCCATCAGGATGACCGAGTCGGCCCACCGGTAGGCGAGCTCGACGTCGTGGGTGGAGACGAGCACCGTCCTGCCGTTGGAGGCGAGTTCGTCGAGGAGTTCCATCACCTCCTCCGAACTCGCGGGGTCGAGCGCGGAGGTCGGTTCGTCGAAGACGAGGACCGCCGGTTCCATCGCGAGGATGCCCGCGATGGCGACCCGTTTCTTCTCGCCGCCGGAGAGGTGGTGGGGCGGCCGCTTCTCGTAGCCCCGGAGCCCGACGTAGCCGAGGGCGTCCCGCACCGCCCGCCGGACGGCGTCGGGAGGGAGGCCGAGGTTCACCGGCCCGAAGGCCACGTCCGCCTCGACGGTCGGGGCGACGATCTGGACGTCGGGGTTCTGGAAGACGAACCCGACCCGCTGCCGGAGTTCGCGAAGGCTCCGGTTGTCGTAGGCGAGCGGCCGGCCGCCGAACCGGACCACGCCCGAGGCCGGCCGGAGCATGCCGTTGAGCATCAAAAGAAGGGTCGACTTCCCGGCGCCGTTTGGCCCGACGAGGGCGGTCTTTGATCCCGCCTCGATCCGGATGCTCACCCCGGCGAGGGCGGCGGGGCCGTTCGGGTAGGTGTAGGCGACGTTCTCGGCCTCAAGCAGCGGCCCTGTCATATGAGCACCACCCCGCCGGTGAGGAATGAGACCGTGAGAACGGCCGAGAGGTAGAGGAGGCCGAGCGCGAGCGCCGGGACGGAGACCGGCCGCGTCTCGCCGGGGATGGCAAGCCTGCCGTCGTAGCACCGGGCGTCCATCGCAAGGACCAGCGCCTCGCCGCTCTCCCAGGTCCGGATGAAGAGCGCCCCGGCGAGCATCCCGAAGGATCGCACCGACTCGCGGAACTTCCCGTAGCCGAGCCGCATCACCTGCGATCGGTAGATCTGGCCGGCTTCCTCAATCAGGATGAAGATGAACCGGTAGGTGAGCATGGCAAGATCGATGAGGACGGCGGGCACCCGGAGCCGCCGGAGGAGATCGAAGATCTCGGTCATCGGGGTCGTGAGCGCGATGAAGTAGAGCGAGCACATGCCCCCGAAGACCCGGGCGAGGAGGAGAAGGGCGAGGTTTGCACCGTCCGCCGTGACCGCGAGCGGGAGGCCCGGGATCTCCAGAAGGACCGTCCCGCCGCCGGTGACGAAGAGGATCGCGGCGGTGCTCATCGCGGCAAACGAGACCGGGACGAGGAGGAGTTTCACGTAGAATCGTGCCGGGATCTTTGCGAGGGCGAGGACGGCGGCGCTCATTACAGCCGCAACGAGCAGGGGTGCGACGGGGCCCGGCGACGAGACGCAGAGCAGGATGCTTGCAAGCCCGAGGAAGAGTTTGAGGCCCGGGCTTGTCTCCCGAAGACCGTTCACCTGGGCAACGTCATCGAGTATCGTGTGCATTGCAGTCCCCTCCCATCAGGTTTGCCGGATCACCGATACCATCAGGCAGTCTTCCTGCTGCCCTGCCAGTAGCCGAACGTATATCCGATGACCATCGCGCCGATGGCTGCCTGCAGGGCAAAGAGGAGCGACTCGATCTCGCCGCTCGGGGGCTCCCAGATGGGCTCGAACCAGGGCTCGTAGCCGGTGGACTCGATGAGTTCGGCGGCTTCGCCGTCGGCCCCGCCCCAGGCCTCCTCCCCGGAGGCGCGGATCGCGGCGTCCTGGACGAGGAAGACGGCTGCAAAGACGATGATGAGCGCGGCGACAGCAAGCTCCATCCCGTACTTCATGCTGCGGCCTCCCGGAGTTTCTGGACGGTAGCCTCGGAGAGGAGGTTTAAGCGGGTGAGGATCTCGGGCTTGAGCTGGACGATGTACTTGAAGACGAGCATGATGACCGCGCCCTCGACGACGGCGAGCGGCACCTGGGTGACGGCGAAGATCGCGGCGAAGGCCGTGAACGCCCCGAAGAACCCTGTCGTTCCCGGGAACGCAAGCGCAAGCTGGATCGAGGTGACGACGTAGGTGACGAGGTCCGCGAGGGCTGCGGCGCAAAAGACCGTCGCGTAGGTGTTTGCACCCGCCCGGGTCCCGGCCTTATAGACGAGGTAGGCGACGGCCGGCCCTGCGATCCCCATCGAGAAGACGTTCGCCCCGAGGGTGGTGAGCCCGCCGTGTGCGAGGAAGACCGCCTGGAAGACCAGGACGATCAGCCCGAGGACGGCGGCGATGCAGGGGCCAAAGAGGATGCCCCCGAGCCCCGTCCCGGTGGGATGGGAGCAGCTCCCGGTGAACGAGGGGAGTTTGAGCGAGGAGAGGACGAAGACGAAGGCTCCCGCGACCGCAAGGAGCGGCAGGGTTTCCCGCTTCTCC
>JASUSO010000100.1 GCA_030446015.1 Methanobacteriota archaeon | reverse complement strand
GCCTCCTCCTCCACACCTGTGGTGCTCATGCTCCGGCTCTACGACCCGTCGCAACTCGCACCTGACGGTGCTTTAACTCCGCTCCTAGCGGAGCGTCGTCCCCCGCCCCGGGGGGCGGGGGCAGTCATGGCGATAGCCGATGGAAATCCGTGTTACAGACACACGGGAGTAGCAAGAATTCTAATTCCCATCAAGAGGGCAAACACGTTTTCCAAACCCGCGGCCTCAAATCTGTATTGCAAATCCCAACAAAAAAAGAACGGCAGGATCCGCTGCCCTGAAAACCCAAAAAACCTTACTTCTTCGGAACCAGCTTCACCGCCGTCCCGTAGGCGAGGAGCTCGGCCGCCGTCGCCATCGTCTGGGAGGTCGTGAACCGGATGTTGAGCACCGCGTCGGCCCCGAGGTCGCGCGCGCTATTCACCATCCGGTTGTAGGCCTCGGTCCGGGCATCGGAGAGCATATCGGTGTACTCTTCGAGTTCCCCGCCGACGAGGCTTTTTAAGCCAGCCATAACGTCTTTTCCCACGTTCTTCGTCCGTACTGTGTTCCCAAAGACCACGCCAAGGATCTCTCCCACGTCGTAGCCCGGCACCTCTGCAGTCGTTGTCAGTATCATGCGTCGTCACTCCTTGATCGCTTCGATGGTCTCCTCGCGCCCCCGCCAGATGATCAGCGCGAGGCCGATCACGATGAGCGGGATGCCGTATATGAGGAGGAACAGGAGCCCCAGGGCCGCGATGATCGAGATCACCGCGCCGATGGCGGTCAGGGCAATCCCCCAGATTACCTGGTTCCGCATACCCTATCTTCTGTGATGGATCAACGGATAATCATTCGCGTTTTTTACTCTGCACCCGTTTTCGTTCAGATCGATCATGAAGTATGGTTCAAGCCGGAAGAGCTGCAGTAAAGAGGCTGGAGCCACAATATGTACGAAGCGTTAGATACAATTTGACGTTACGGCGACCAACATCATCAGGAGTGAATCGGTTGTATACGATAGAATTGGCGAAGAAACTCGCCGACCGGGTTTACGAATACTGGATACATGCGCCGCAGGTGGCGCAGCACGCGCGGGCGGGCCAATTTGTCATCCTGCGCCTGCATGAGGCGGGCGAGCGGATACCGCTCACCATCTCCGCGGTCAGGGGGGACTCCATCCGGGTGATCTTCATGACCGTCGGCAAGACGACCGAGGAACTTGCGACCCTCGGCTCGGGCGACAGCATCAGCGACGTTGTGGGGCCGCTCGGCAAACCGAGCGAGATCGGCAACTACGGCACCTGCTGCATCATTGGTGGCGGCGTGGGGATCGCGAGCACCCCCCTCATCGCAAAGGAACTGAAGGATGCCGGCAATCACGTCATCGGGATCATCGGGGCGCGAAACGCCGATCTCCTCATCCTCGAGGATGAGATGCAGGAGATCTGCGACGAGCTCTACATCACGACCGACGACGGGAGCAAGGGTGTCCACGGGTTTGCAGCCGACGTCCTGAAGAAACTGCTTGAGGAGAGGAAGATCGACCGGGTCTGGATCATCGGCCCCGCCATCATGATGAAGGTCACCTCCGGCGCGACGGTTCCCTACGGCGTCAAGACCTACGTCAGCCTCAACCCGATCATGGTCGACGGGACGGGAATGTGCGGCTCCTGCCGGGTGACCGTCGGCGGAGAGACGAAGTTTGCCTGTGTCGACGGCCCCGAGTTCGACGCCCACCAGGTCGACTTCACTGAGTTGATGCAGCGGCAGCGGATCTACACCACGCAGGAGAAAGAGTCGCTTGAGCGGTTTGCGGAGCACCGGTGCCGGTGCGGCGAAGGAGGTCACCGCCATGAGTGACCGGCCGGCCGACGTCCGGGTTAAGGACTTCAAGGAGGTAGACTGCGGCCTATCGCCTGCCGAGGCGATCGCCGAGGCGGAACGCTGCCTCCAGTGCAAGAAACCGCTCTGCGTCAGGGGCTGCCCGGTCTGCATCGACATCCCCGCCTTCATCGGGCACGTCGCGGAGGGGGACTTCCCCGCGGCCGCACGGGCGCTCAAGGAGCAGAACATGCTCCCCGCCATCTGCGGGCGGGTCTGCCCGCAGGAGACGCAGTGCGAGGGTGTCTGTATCCTCGGCAACAAGGAGACGCCGATCCGGATCGGCGCGCTTGAGAGGTTCGTGGCCGACTGGGAACGGGGGAACGGCCCCGAACTCCCTGAGGTAGCAAGAGCGACCGGTAAGCGGGTGGCGGTCGTGGGATCCGGCCCGGCCGGGCTGACGGCTGCGGCCGAACTCGCCCGTGCCGGCCACGCCGTCACGATCTATGAATCGCTCCACGAGGCCGGCGGCGTCCTGACCTACGGCATCCCCGAGTTCCGGCTCCCGAAGGACGTCGTCAGAGCGGAGATCGACCAGGTGCTCGCCCTCGGCGCGCGGCTGAAGAAGAACCACCTCGTGGGCCGGAGCGTCAGCGTCGACGAACTCCTCGCCTACGATGCGGTCTTCCTCGCGACCGGGGCGGGGCTCCCCGCGTTCATGGGCATCCCCGGCGAGAACTTGAACGGCGTCTACTCGGCAAACGAGTTCCTGACGAGGGTGAACCTGATGCACGCCGATGCGTTCCCGGAGTTCGACACCCCGGTCATGCACGCCGCCCGCGTCGCGGTCATCGGCGGCGGGAACGTCGCGATGGACGCGGCGAGGGTGGCCCGCCGCTTGGGCGCGAAGGTCTTCCTGATCTACCGGCGCGGCGAGGAGGAGATGCCGGCACGGAGGGCTGAGGTCGAGCACGCAAAGGAGGAGGGGATCGAGTTCATTACCTGTGCGAACCCGACCCGGATCCTCGGCGAGCAGTGCTGCGTTACCGGGATCGAGTGCGTGAAGATGTCGCTCTGCGGCCTCGATGCGAGCGGTCGCCGGTCGCCGAAACCGATCGAGGGGAGCGAGTTCACCCTCGACGTGGACATGGTCGTCCAGGCGATCGGGACGAGCCCGAACCCGCTCCTCGTCTCCCTCATCCCGGGCCTCGAGCGCGGCCGGAAGGGCAACGTCGTCGTCGACAAAGACGGCCGGACCTCGATCCCCCACGTCTTCGCCGGCGGGGACATCGCCACCGGCGCGGCGACGGTGATCGAGGCGATGGGCTCGGCAAAGCGCGCGGCCGCGGCGATCGACGCGATGCTGAAGGGAGAGTAAACTTTTTTTTGGATCGGCCGAGGGTTTTTGCCGGAGTAAAATCGGTTGAACAGATTCTTTGGATGTGTCGTCCGGAGCGTGAGCACCATCAGGTGCAATTGGGTGTTCCCCTCCCGGTTGAGGAGTTTTGGAGCGAACTCTCCGATACAGCGAGCAACGTCTGGGTAGATGGGGTTTGAGGATAGAGTACCTCGCTGAGTTCTTTACTCCCGCCCTGCGTTCGCATGAGACTTTCTCCGCGTTGCGCTCCAGTCCCATGCCAGATACACAACCGGGGCCAAAAGGAGCGCCCCCCATTTTTCGATCGGATCCGGGACATCGTACTGTCCGAGATGTATCACGCCAAGAACAGGGAACCAGAGCAGAAAACAAAGGATCCAACTTTTGAGCATAATCACGGCACGGGTTGTCTCAATGCCGCCCAATTTCCGACTGTACAGCAGGTAGTTACCGGCATATATGAAGAACGGGACGAGGCCCAGATTAAACCAGGCGATGAATGGATTATCCATAAAATCCTGGTGCGGGAAGAGGACCCCTTCGATGAGAAACAACAGGGCTACCCAGATGATAGCCAACAGAACCCCAAAGATGGGTCCAATCGCCTTATCGATTTTATTTGAAGCACTCTCCATCTAAAGAACTCCGTTACGTATGTTAAGGCTTTGTTGAAAGCATGTGAGAGGTAATCATTTAAGCATAAGCATTGCAATTCAAAATATACGGAATGGTTCCTGTCACACTCTCTCCATACACTTCAATTCTCCAGGTACCTGATGCAGGGCTGCTTATATCTATGCGGATCTTTCCATCTGGACGTCCACCATAATTGTCATGGTACGAACCATACAGGCTCCCATCCGGTCTGTAGATCTCCAATTCCAGGGAGTGGTCCGGGGTAAACCAGTTTAAGTAAACATTCAGTAAGGACATACCGGCTGGTACATTGAGCAGATGAGTATCACTCTCCCCCTGCGTAATCGTAAAATACTCACGGGTTCCGTACCCGTCCGCCTGCGAGAGAAGTCCCGCGACTCCGTCATTTTCGTTTCCGATACCTGCAGCTGAAACCACCGGCACGATGAAGGCGACGACGGCAAGAAGTCCTATAACGCGGCTGATCTTCATCAGAATCCACCGATGAGACATCGGAAGACCTCCGTATAAAAATTCTGTCCAATTTCTTTACACGTTTTATATACGCAAGCAGTACGTCGATCTCGGCGCGTGAGAGATCACCCGAGCGTCTCCGGAATAGCACGCAGGATCACGGGCATTCTGCCGAGAATCGTCCATTCCGCACCTTTCTGAAGGACAAGCGCAGTGCGTGAGAGGTGTTGCGCGGAATATTAAACCCCACCTCAAGGGGTTTTCCGAAAAATGACCGTTGAAGCAAGAAATTACTCACGACGAAACCAGGACTTTTTCTCCGACAAAACCCAGACGTGTAAATAATTTGCATACGTTATCGGTTAATGTAAAGAGTACCGCCGGCTAACCCGCTCCTCTCCTCTTCATTGTTCTCTCCCGGGCAGGTCCCTGCCCGGCACCGTACCCCCCGGCAGGTGATCCGGCATCATCCCGACCACCCTACACTCAGCGCGTGGCCACCCCGTTCATGGGTTCGGCGGTGAACATCGCGCTCCCGTCCATCGCCGCTGAGTTCGCTCCCGACGCAGTATCGCTCAGTTTCGTAGCCTCGTCCACTTCCTCGCGACCGCGATCTTCGTCGGCGTGCGGGATTGACCGGCGTCACTCCCTGACACAGTAGACGTAGTAGACCCGGCGCCCCTCCCTCGTCACGACGTCCACCCCATGCACCTCGTTCTCGAACCCGGGGAAGAGGGTGTCGAACTCCTGCGACGCCGTGAGATAATCGACGATCGCCCGCGTGGCCGCCCCGCACCGCTCCCCCGGCATGATGACCGGGATACCGGGCGGGTAGGGAACGACCATCACCGCGACCGTCCTCCCCTCGAGGTCGTTCGCGGGCACCGGCGTCACCTTGCCGCGCACCAGGCGGCGGTAGGCCTCCGCCGGGGTCATCGCCGGTTCAGGCAGCATTGCGTAGACGCTCCTGAGCGTGCCGGCGATCGACTCGTCCCGGAGGTAGCCGTGCATCTCCCGGCAGAGGTCGGCAAGGCCGCGGCCCGCGTACCGGGCCGGGTGCTCCCGCACGAGATCGGGGAAGACCTCCTCGAGCGGGCTGTTACCGTCGTAAAGCGCCTTGAACCGGAAGAGCTCCGCAAGCAGCGTCCCGGACTTGCCCTTGGTGATCCCGAGCGTGAAGAGAACCAGGAACGAGTAGTACCCGGTCTTCTCGACGACGATCCCGTTCTCCCGGAGATACTTCGTGACGACGGCCGCCGGTATTCCCCGCTCCTCCATCCTCCCGCCCGGCCCGATCCCCGGGG